>NZ_CP115671.1:912687-1216916 GCF_027886425.1 Brevundimonas vesicularis
GGATGACGTTCACGACGACGGAATAGCCCTGCATGTCGATGCCCGGCGCACCGCCCCGGATCAGTTCGATGCGCTCGACCTGATTGGCCAGGGTCCGACCCAAGACGTTCGAACCCGAATCGTTCTTTGAGGCGGGGCGGTTGTTGTTGATCAGCACATTGCCGACCGCCCCTTCGAAACCGCGCGCGCCCGATCCATTGTCGATGGAGAAGCCGGGGACCCGGTTGACCATGTCGAGCGCCGTATTGGGGCGCTGGGCGGCGAAGAAGTCCGGCGTGAAGACCAGCACGCCGCGCTGGCTGGCGTCGGCCAGGGGCGCCTGGTTGGTCGGGCCGGTCGGCACGGGGGCCTCGGCGACTTGGGGCTTGTCGCCGGCGAATGCGGCGCCGGCGGTGAAAAGCAGGGCGGTGCTGGCCAGCAGCAGGGTCTTTGTCATCGGTCTTCCCCTCGGGTGTTGGCGAGAGGTGTGCCGATCCGGCGCATTCATCTCCAGTTACAAGGCCGCAAGGTGGATTAAATCGACGACATCATTACAGCGATTTCATTACACCAATGACAGTAATGAAGTTTACAGCGGTGTAATGATCAGGCGCTCATCTTTTCTAGTGCTTTTACTTGCCGCGATGGCGCTTACGACCGCGCCTGCTCTCGCGCAAGACGCGCCCTCGGACGCCGTCGAGGATATCGTCGTCACCGCCCGCCGGATCGAGGCGCCGATGTGGGAGGTGCGGCGCGGCGACAGCGTCCTGATCCTGGTCGGATCGATCGACGGTTTGCCCAGAAAGATGGAGTGGCGCACCGACGCTCTCATCTCGGCGGTTGATCGTGCGGACCGCGTTCTGTTTCCCGTCGAGGGGCGGGCCTCGCTGGCCGATGTGGGCCGGCTGATATGGCGATTTCGGACGCTGACCCGTTTGCCGAACGGGCGCACCAGCGCCGACTATCTGTCCCCGGACCTTGAGACCCGGGTCGAAAACCTGAGAGGCGAAGGCCCGACCCGCGACAGCATGCTGATCCTGTCGGGCGATCTGATGGAACTGGGCGGTTACAGTAGCGGAGGGCGTCCGGTGTCCGGCCTGGTTCGTCAGGCGACGCGCGCCAATCGCACGCCCGCTGAACCCGTCGGCATCTTCAGGGGTGACGAGCTGATCGAAAAGGTTCTGACGACGCCGCCGGAACGCTACCTCGACTGCATCGACGCTGCGGCGACGGCGGCGGAGGCCGGGGTCGAGGCGGGCGCGCAACGTGCGGAGAACTGGCGTCTTCGCCGGATTCCGGCGGTATTAGACTCGCCCCTGGAAAAGGCGGCCACGGCCTGTTCCTACTGGTCGGTGATGGCCCAAGCGGACGATCTGCGTCGGATATGGAATAGGGCGGTGGACAAGGCGCTGGCCGAGGCCGGGGTCACCGTCGCTATCGCGCCCTTGCGGCTATTGGCCGAGCCGAACGGCGTATTGGATCGGTTGGAGGCGGAGGGGCTGGAACCGATCGGTCCCGAATGGCGCCCCTCCGCCCCCGCTCAATCGGCGCGCTAGAGCTTACTTGCGTTCCGGAACGGCGTCGCGGGCGGCTTCGCCGATGTTGTCGGCGGCGTTGCCGACGCTCTCGGCCGCGCCGGCGATGGCGTTGTCCTTCACCGCGTCGCTGCGGTTCATGTTCATCAGGAAGTAGCCGATCACCAGCACGGCCAGCAGGCCGACGATCAGGGCGACGATGGCGCCCATGCCGCTGCCGCGACGCTCGACGACCGTGGTGGGCGCCGCGCTGGTTTCAGTGATGCGTTCAACCCGGCCATCGGGATGTTGGACTTCGCGTTCGGTAGGCATGGTGTTTCCTCTCCAGTGTGGCGGGGAAACACGCTTCGTGACGATACGGTTCCGCTCGCTTAGACGGCGGTGCCGCCGACCGTCAGGCCGCCGATCTTGAGGCTGGGTTGGCCGATGCCGACGGGCACGCCTTGTCCGGCCTTGCCGCAGACGCCGACGCCCGGATCGAAGGCGAAGTCGTCGCCGACCATCTGGATCTTGGTCAGGGCCGTCGCCCCGTCGCCGATCAGGGTCGCGCCGCGGACGGGTGCGGTGATCACCCCGTCCTCGATCAGATAGGCCTCATTGCACTGGAACACGAACTTGCCGTTGGTGATATCCACCTGGCCGCCCGAGAAGTTGGCGGCGTAGAGGCCGCGCTTCGTATTGGCGATCATGTCGGCCTTGGAATCCTTGCCGCCCTCCATGAAGGTGTTGGTCATGCGCGGCATCGGCATATGGGCAAAGGACTGGCGCCGGCCGTTGCCGGTCGCGGCCACGCCCAGCTGCCGCGCTGACAGCCGGTCGTGCATCAGCCCGACCATGATCCCGTCCTCGATCAGCACGGTGCGCGAGGTGGGCGTGCCCTCGTCGTCAACCGACAGGGAGCCGCGCCGTCCGGCGATCGAGCCATCGTCCACCACGGTGACGCCGGGGGCGGCGACGCGCTGGCCCATCATGCCGTTGAAGACAGACGAGCCCTTACGGTGGAAGTCGCCCTCGAAGCCGTGGCCGATGGCCTCGTGCAGCAGGACGCCGGGCCAGCCGGCGCCCAGGACCACGTCCATCTCGCCCGCCGGACAGTCGACGGCGTCCAGATTGACGAGGGCCTGACGCAGGGCCTCGTCCACCTGGGCCTGCCAGCGTTCGGGCGCGATCCAGGCCTCGAAGCCTGCCCGGCCGCCGGCGCCGGACGAGGCGCTCTCGCGCTTGCCGTTCTGTTCGACGGTGACGGAGACGTTCAGCCGGACGAGGGGGCGAACATCGCGCACTGCTCGTTCGTCGGCGCGCAGGATTTCGATGGCGCGACGTTCGCCGATCAGGGAGGCGGACACCTGAACTACGCGCGGATCACGGGCGCGCGCCCAGGCGTCGATCTCGGCCAGCAAGGCGATCTTGTCGGAGAAGGCGGGCGAGGCGAGGGGATCGACCTCGCCATACAGTTTCTGATTGGTGGCGCGGGGCCCTTCGGCGACCCGGGCCTCATGCCCTTGTTTGGCCAGAGCCGCGCTGTCGGCGGCGCGACGCAGGGCGGCGGCCGAGATCTCGTTGGCGTGGGCGTAACCGGCCGTCTCGCCTGCTACGACCCGCAGGCCGAAGCCCTCGGTCGCGTCATAGGCGGCGGACTTCAGCCGACCGTCGTCGAACACCAGGCTCTCGCTCTCGGACCGCTCCAGGAACAGTTCGCCGTCGTCGGCGCCGGCCAGGGCCGTTTTCAGGATTGACAGGGCTTCATCAGTATCGACGCCGGCGGCGTCGAGGATGGGCGGCGGGGAGGCGTGAACGGTCATGGCCTGTAGGTAGGGGCTGAAGGCCGTTTCGTCACCTGCCCCGGCGCGCGAAACCGCCGATCAGTCCAGCGGTTGGGGCCGCGTCACCACCGGACCGTCGGGATCGCTGCTCGACGGACGTGCAGCGGTCGGGGCGGGCGTCGGGGCCGTCGGCACGATCACCAGCGGCTCGGTCGTGACGGTCGGAGCCGGCGTGGACGGCGCCGGGGTGGCCGTCGTCGGCGCACGCGTCGTCGGTTGAGTCGTTGCGGCCGGCGCCTGGGGCTGGGCCGGAGTCTGCGTGCGGGGCGTGGCCGTCGTCGCGCGCGGCGTCGTCGTTGCCGGCGTGGAAGCGGCAGGCGTGGGGGGCGTCGTTGTGGTCGTCGCGGCGGGCGCGGGCTGTTGGGTCGCGACGACGGGTGCGGCGTCGGCAGGAATCGTATCGGCCGGCGGGGCGGTCAGAGGCGCACCGGCGGTGACGGCAGGCGTGGACGTCGCCGGCGTCGAGGCGGGACGCATCGCGAACCACAAGCCCCCTCCGGCGACCAGCAGGGCGACCACCCCGACCCCGACATAGAGCGGCAGGCGGGAGGTCTTGGCGGGGGCACGGGCGAAGCTGGGCGTGATCGGCGCAGCGGCCGGCGCGATGGCGGGTCTGGCCGCGACCGCTGGGGCGGCGGCGACGGGTTCGGCCGCGACCGGCTTCGGCGTAGGGGCCGGCGTCGTCTCGAGCGCGGGCAGGGGCCGCACGGTCAGATCGGGTTGAGCGGCCGGCGCCGGCTGCGGCTTGGGCTGCGGCGGCGTTGGAGCCTGAGGTTGAGGCTGGGCCTGGGCCGGGCGCGCCGTCGG
Source organism: Brevundimonas vesicularis (assembly GCF_027886425.1). NCBI lineage: Bacteria > Pseudomonadati > Pseudomonadota > Alphaproteobacteria > Caulobacterales > Caulobacteraceae > Brevundimonas > Brevundimonas vesicularis. The sequence goes on from NZ_CP115671.1 coordinate 916,832, forward strand.
GATCAGCGAACCGCCCAGAATGCTTGCCCCCTGCGGACGGGGCGCGGTACGCGGCGCCGGATTGGCGGGCGTTGTCTGACCCTTGGCCGGCGCGACGCCGGAGGCCAGGCTCTGGGTGTGGATCGAGGCCTGCTGCTGTTGCGGCGTGGGCTTGCGCGGCGGCGGATTGGGAATCCGGTCCAGCGGATTGGGCGCGACCGGCACCGGCCCGACGTGGAAAGTCGTCGCGGGCATGCGCCCCCAGGTCACCGGCTTGCGGGCGAAGGGCTGGGGCGGGGTCTTCTGGTCGTCGGACATGGTCTTCTCAATCGCTGGCGATCTGGCCCGTTTCGTGACGGATCAGTTCTTGAGCCGGTAGCCGGTCTTGAACATCCACATGACGATGCCCAGGCAGACGGCAAAGAAGCCCAGGGTGGCGGCGACGCTGACGCCGATGGCCACATCGCCTTGACCATAAAAGGCCCAGCGGAAGCCCGAGATCAGATAGACCACAGGGTTGAACAGCGTCACCGTGCGCCAGCCGTCCGGCAGCATGTCGATGGAATAGAAGGCGCCGCCTAGGAAGGTCAGGGGCGTCACGACCAGCATCGGGATCATCTGAAGCTGCTCGAACCCATTGGCCCAGACCCCGATGATGAAGCCGAACAGGCTGAAGGTCACCGAAATCAGGATCAGGAAGGCCATCATCCAGACTGGATGCAGGATCTGCAGCGGCACGAAGAAGGCCGCCGTCGCCAGAATGATCAGGCCCAGCACCGCCGACTTGGTCGCCGCCGCGCCGACATAGGCCAGCACGATCTCCAGCGACGACACCGGCGCCGACAGGATCTCGTAGATCGTCCCCGTGAACTTGGGGAAGTAGATGCCGAACGAGGCGTTGAAGATCGATTGGGTGAACAGGCTGAGCATGATCAGGCCCGGCACGATGAAGGCGCCGTAGGGCACGCCGTCCACCTGCTGCATCCGGCTGCCGATCGCGCCGCCGAAGACGACGAAATACAGGGCCGTGGTGATCACCGGCGTGACCACGCTCTGCCATAGGGTGCGCAGCGCACGCGCCATTTCGAAGCGATAGATGGCCCAGACGCCGTATCCGTTGAAGGTCATGCCGCGGCTCCGTTCTGGTGGACCAGGCTGACGAAGATGTCTTCCAGCGAGCTCTGGCGGGTGTTCAAGTCCTTGAAGCCGATGTTCAGCGCCTCAAGCCGGCGGATCAGCGACGGCACGCCCGTATCGTCGGCGTTGGCGTCGAAACTGTATTCCAGCTCGCCGCCCTCGTTCTTCAGCGTCAGGTCCCAGTCGGACAGGTCGGCGGGCAGGGCGCCCAACGGCTCGATCAGGTTCAGCGTCAGGGTCTTCTTGCCCAGCTTCTTCATCAGGGCCGACTTCTCCTCGACCAGGATCAGCTCACCCTTCAGGATCACGCCCACCCGGTCGGCCATCTCCTCTGCCTCTTCGATGTAGTGCGTGGTCAGGATGATGGTCACGCCGCGCTCGCGCAGCTTCCTGACCATCGCCCACATGTCGCGGCGCAGCTCGACGTCGACCCCGGCGGTCGGCTCGTCCAGGAACAGGATGTCCGGCTCGTGGCTCAGGGCCTTGGCGATCATCACCCGCCGCTTCATTCCGCCCGACAGGGTCATGATCTTGGCGTCGCGCTTGTCCCACAGCGACAGGTCCTTCAGCACGCTCTCGATGAAGGCGGGGTTCGGCGCCTTGCCGAACAGGCCCCGACTGAAGGTGACGGTGGCCAGCACGGTCTCGAAGGCGTCGGTGGTCAGCTCCTGCGGCACCAGACCGATCTTGGTGCGGGCGGCGCGGAAATCGGACTGGATGTCATGGCCGTCGGCGACCACGGTCCCGGTCGTGGGGGTGACGATGCCGCAGACGATGGAAATCAGCGTGGTCTTGCCTGCGCCGTTTGGACCCAGCAGGGCGAAAATCTCGCCCTTGTCGATCGTCAGGTCGATGCGCTTCAGCGCCTGATGCCCCGACTTGTAGGTCTTGGTCAGGCCGTCGATCTCGATTACGGGCATGGGCTTTCCTTTCCGGCGCGCGCGGCGGCGCGGGCCGGGTGTGGCGGCAATATGGCGTGCCTTACGCCTGACTCAAGTGGCGGCGCCGCTCAATAGACGCCAAGTCGTTGTTAACCCGATTGTCGCACGGTGCCGGCCTGAGTTGAGTTTTGGCAGGAGCTTTCGTGCCGTCCCTGTCCGCCGCCCACCACGCCGCTCTGACGGCGATCGTCGAGGCCTGTCCCGACGCATCGCTGGGGATGCTGGGCGCAGCTGTGGCGGCGCTGAAGGGCGACAAGGCGGCCGAACTGGCGAACATCGTCGCCGCAGAGGCGCGCGATCGCGCCCGTCGCGGCACGGCCTTCGCTCCACTGCTGCCGCTGTTTCAGCCGCGCGCCGACGGCGTGCCGGCCTTGACCTTTCCGCCTCCGGTTCTGAAACGGGTCTGGCGCGAGGCGGTGCGGGGCGAGGAGGATTTCCTGCCCCTGCTTGACGGCGCCGTGGCCGTGGACGGGGAATGGACCCTGGCCGCCGATCGGCTGTGCGCAAAGGCGGCCGCCGTGCTGCGCGACCGGCCGCGCGACGTCTGGCCTGAGTTTCAGCGTCCCGCCGACGACCAGCCGCCATCCACTCCGGTCGAACTGGCCGGCTGTTTCGACCTGACGCCTCTGGCCCGCAGCGCCCTGCCGCGCCTGCCCGTCTGGCTGGAACGCCCCGACGACAACCAGCTGGCGGGGCTGAGGCTGCTGATCCAGGACTGTCTGGCGATGTCGCCGGACGGCGGGCGGCGCATGATCGACATCCTGTTCGCCCATGTGGCGGACGCCGAGCGGATGCTGCGAGTCGTGACGCGGACCAGCCGCCTCGCCGACCGTGAAATCACCCTCAGCCATTCCGATATGGGCGTCTTCGTCGAGCGGCTGCTGACTTCCGTTCAGGCGCGGGTGCAGAAGATCGCCGCCGTGGTCCGATCGTCGCTGGGCGAGACCGCGATGCTGGGCGTGGTGGACGACGTCAACTGGTGCGCCGGCGTGTTGGCCGAGATGGACCTCAGCCTGCAGGTGCGGCCCGGCTCAAGCTGGGGCAAGGCGGCGCGGATGGCGCGGGTCCAGGTGTCGGGCCAGCTTTCGGGTCTGATGAAGTCCGCCTCCAGCGCCGTCCACGCCGCCCTGCCGATGAAGCGTCAGGTCATCACCGGCCGCATGACGCGTATGTCGCCCTGGCTGGAGGCGCCGGCCGATGGCGAACCGATCGAGGCGGCGGCGGCCTTGCTGGCGGCGGTGACGGCCCTGCGCGGCGCGGCCGTCACCTTCGGCTGTGAAGCCGATCGCTCGGGATTGAAGGCCGACCTGACCGACTACCTCTCCACCTGGTCCGACGAGGCGCTGAACAGTCTGTCGGACGGCGACGCCGAAAATCCCGACCATGTGCTGCGTCTGATCGGGGTCGCGGCGCGGTTCCTGACCGTGATCGAGGCGCTGGAGGCGGCGCGCGCGGTCAGGCGACGCGCGGCCTCGGCGGAAATGGCGCGGCTGGGTTGAAACGACGCCTCGCCCGACGTTCGCGGATGGGTTAGACGGCGAGGATGATCGTCTTCTGGACAATGATGGGACTGGCGGCGGCCCTGGCCGCCCTGCTGGTGCTGACCGGCGCGCGACGCGGCGCCGATCCGGCGGCCGGGGCCGAAACCCAGGCCGGCTCGCGCGAGATCGAGGAACTGGATCGGTTGAAGGCGCGCGGCCTGCTGGACGAGGCGGCCTATGCGGGGGCGCGCGCCGAGGCGGGGCGGCGGCTTCTGGCCGTTTCGGCGACCACGACCCCGGTGGCTGGCGCCCGCGATCGGTTCTGGGTGCTGGGCGGGATCGGCGTGACCGTCGCGGCTGCTCTTGGCCTCTATGTTTTCACCGGCTCGCCCGGCCTGCCGGATCAGGCCTATGAACGGCGGGTGGATGACTGGGCGGCCAATCTGGATCGGCTGGAGCCGGCTCAGTTGGCGGCGGTGACCGCGCGGGTCGTTCAGGAGCGGCCCAAGGATCGGCAGGCGCTGGCCATGCTGGGCGCGGCCCGCTTCGCCGCCGGCGATCCGCTGGGCGCCGCCTCCGCCTTTCGCCGTCTGATCGCCCTGGACCCTCGTGACGCCCAGGCCTGGGCGCGGCTGGGCGAAAGCCTGGTCGTCGCCAATGACAACCAGATCGGCGGCGACGCCGAGGCCGCCTTCCGCGAGGCCTTGAAACTGGACCCCGATCAACTCGGCGCGCGGTTCTTCCTGGGTGAGGCGGCGCTGCGGCGCGGCGACGCCGCCGGGGCGCGCACCCTGTGGACGCCTCTGATCGCCGCGCTCGACCCGGCCGATCCGCGCCGTCTGGATCTGGAACGCCGACTGCCGAAGGGCGGCGCGCAATGACGCGTTGGTCCTGCGCGACGACGGCGGTATATGCCGCCGGTCCGTCCCTGGAATCCGGAATGTCCGTCGCATGAGCTGGCTGCCCAAATCGCCGAAGGCGCGTCGCCGCCTGTGGGTCGTCGCCGCCGTGGCGCCGATCCTGGCGCTGGCGGTCGGCCTGTCGCTGTGGGCGATGCAGGACAGCGTGACCTTCTTCTATTCGCCGTCCGAGGCCACCGCCGACAAGGCGCCGGAGGGCCGCAACATCCGCCTGGGCGGTCTGGTCGAAGCCGGAAGCGTGCGAAAGACCGGCGACGGCGTGGTCGCCTTCGTCGTCACCGACAACGCCGCCACGACCCGCGTCGTCTATCACGGCGACCTGCCCGACCTGTTCCGCGAAGGGCAGGGGATCGTGGCGCAAGGGGCCTTCGGCGCCGACCGCACCTTCCACGCCAGCCAGGTTCTGGCCAAGCACGACGAGAATTATATGCCGCGCGAGGTCGCCGACCGTCTGAAGGAAAAGGGCGAGTGGCGGCCTGAGACGGCGCCGGCCGCGACCAAGTCCGTCCCCCTATGATCGCCGAGCTTGGGGCCTTCGCCTTGGCGCTGGCGCTGGCGCTGTCGATTCTGCAGACGGGGCTTTCGGCGGCCGGACGCGCGCGGCGCAGCCCGGTCCTGGCCGGGGCCGCCCAGGGCGCGGCTCTGGCGGCTGCGGCGGCGGTCGCGCTCAGTTTCGCAGCCCTGATCTACGCCTTCGTCGTCTCCGACTTTTCGGTCTCCAACGTCGCGGCCAACAGCCACACCGACAAGCCGATGCTCTACAAGGTCGCCGGCGCCTGGGGCAGCCACGAGGGGTCGCTTCTGCTTTGGTGCCTGGTGCTGACGGTGTTCGGCGGGGCGCTGGCGCGGGCACGCGGCCTGCCGTTCGGGCTGAAGGCCTCGGCCGTGGCGGTGCAGGGCGCGCTGGGGTCGCTGTTCCTGGCCTTCGCCGTCTTCACCTCCAGCCCCTTCACCCGCCTGGACCCCGCGCCGTTACAGGGCGCGTCGCTGAACCCGCTGCTGCAGGACCCGGCCCTGGCCGTGCATCCGCCGCTGCTCTACGCCGGCTACGTCGGATTTTCGGTCTGCTTTTCCCTGGCCGTCGCGGCGTTGGTCGAGGGACGGGCGCAGACCGCCTTCTGGCCCGCCTGGGGGCGCTGGGTCCGACCTTGGGCGCTGGCCAGCTGGGCCTTCCTGACCGTCGGCATCACCCTGGGTTCTTTCTGGGCCTATTATGAGCTGGGCTGGGGCGGCTGGTGGTTCTGGGACCCGGTCGAGAACGCCTCCTTCATGCCCTGGCTTGCGGGCGCGGCCCTGTTGCATAGCGCGGTCGTGACCGAGCGACGCGGCGCGCTGGCCGGCTGGACCGTGTTTCTGGCCCTGCTGGCCTTCACCTTCTCCACGCTGGGCGCCTTTTTGGTGCGCTCGGGCGTGCTGACATCCGTCCATGCCTTCGCCGTCGATCCCCAGCGCGGGCTGATGCTGCTGGCCATTCTCGGGATCACAGCCGGCGCCGCCTTCGCCCTGTTCGCCTGGCGCGCGCCCCAGCTGAAGGGCGGCGGTCTGTTCGCGCCGGTCAGCCGCGAGGGGGCGCTGGTCCTGAACAATCTGTTCCTGACGGCGGCGGCCGCGACCGTCTTGCTGGGCACCCTCTATCCGCTGATCCTGGAAGCGGCGTCCGGCGCGACCATCTCGGTCGGCCCGCCCTATTTCGCCGCCACCTTCACCCCGCTGATGATGGTCGCCTTCCTGATCCTGCCAACCGGGCCGCTGCTGGCCTGGAAGCGGGGAGACCTGCCCGGCGCGATGCAGCGTCTGGCGGTCGCGGGGGGTCTGGCGATCGTCGGCGCGCTTGCGGCCTACGCCCTATGGGAGCCGAAGAAGGCCTTCGCCGCCGCCGGCATCGGCCTGGGCGCCTGGCTGATCCTGGGATCGCTGTCCGAGGTCGCGGAGCGCACGCGCCTGTTCCGCGCCTCGATGGCCGAGACGCTGCGCCGACTGAAAGGGCTGCCGCTGGGCGCCTGGGGCATGACCCTGGCGCATCTGGGTCTGGGCGTCTTCATCCTTGGGGCGGTGGTCGAGACGGGCTTCAAGGCCGAGGCCGCCCGCGCCGTCTCGTTGGGCCAGAGCGTGTCCGCCGGACCCTGGACCGTCACCCTGGACGACGTGCGCGTCGTCGAGGGACCAAACTATCTGGCCGAGCAGGGCCGACTGACCGTGCGCGCCACGAACGATCAGGGCCGCGCCAGCACCGTGACCGCCGAGCGCCGCTTCTTCCCCGCGGGTGGCCAGACCACGACCGAGGTCGGGCTCGATTTCCGGGGCCTAGACGACGTCTATGTCGTGATCGGCGAACGCGCGGGCAGTCCCGAACAGCCGGCCTGGGTCGTGCGTCTGTACTGGAACCCTTGGGCGCGACTGATCTTCCTGGGACCGATGATCATGGCGCTGGGCGGGGTGTTGTCGTTGCTGGATCGTCGACTCAGGCTCGGGATCGGCGCGCGCCGACGCAAGACCGCATGAAGCGCCTGGCGATCCTGCTGGCCGCGCCGCTCGTGGCGCTGATGCTGACGGCGGCCGAGCCGCCCGCCGCACCCGACCGTCCCCTGGCCGATGCGACCCAGGAGGCCCGCGCCCAGGCCCTGTTCAAGGATGTGCGCTGCGTCGTCTGCCAGCACGAGGCCATCGCCGACAGCCCGGCGGGCGTCGCCGGCGACATGCGCCGCCTGATCCGCGAGGAGATTGCGGCCGGCGCCTCGGATCAGGCCGTGCGCGACGATCTGGTGCGGCGCTTCGGCGACTATGTGCTGTTCACCCCGCCGGTCAGGGCGGGGACCTGGCTGCTGTGGTTCGGCCCGTTCGCCCTGTTGCTGCTGGCCGCCGCCGTTCTGGCCCTGCGCGCACGCCGTCGTCCGGTTGAGACCGTCCCCCTGACGCCCGAAGAAGAACGCCGACTGGACGAAGTTCTACGAAATGAGAAGCTTCGCCGCGATCCTGACGCAACCTCGCCTCACGACGGGCGCTAGTCGAGATCAACGATCGGCGGTCGGGATTGGCGCAAAGCCGGTTCGGCCTATATCAATCGCGAAACCGGCGCCCGTCTGGCGCTGGACAAGAGGATCGCAAGGACCACGATGCTGAAGCGCAAGGAGTTCATTCTCGGGGCCGCGGCCGGCCTGACCCTGGCGGCGGCGGCGACCGCCGGCGGCGTCATCAACTGGCCCGGCGCGCACGCGGAACCGCAGGCTGTCAACCGGATCACCCCGGTCCCGGCCAACGGCGACGCCTTCACGCCTCCGCCGGGCGCGCCGAGCAGCTTCGCGACCATCTTCGACCAGGTCTCGCCCGCCGTCGTTCAGATCGACGTTACGGTCAAGGTGGACCAGCCCCAGGGCGGCGCCTTCCAGATCCCCGGGCTGCCGTTCCAGTTCGTGCCGCCGCAAGGCCGTGGCGGTCAGGGCAATGACGAGCCGCAGACGACTCAAGGCGCCGGTTCGGGCTTCTTCATCTCGCAGGACGGCTTCATCGTCACCAATAACCACGTCGTCGCCGACGCGACCGAGATCAAGGTCAAGATGTCGGACGGTCGCGAGCTGCCGGCCCGCCTGATCGGTCGCGATCCCGGCACCGACCTGGCGGTGATCAAGGTCGAGGGCAACGACTTCAAATACGTCAGCTTCGAAGAGACGGCAGAGCCGCGCGTAGGCGACTGGGTCATCGCCATCGGCAACCCCTTCGGCCTGGGCGGCACCGCCACGGCGGGCATTGTCTCGGCCAAGGCCCGCGACATCGATCCGTCGGGCTACAACGACTACATCCAGATCGACGCCGCCATCAACCGGGGCAACTCGGGCGGCCCGACGTTCGACATCCACGGCCGCGTCATCGGTGTGAACTCGGCCATCTATTCGCCCACGGGCGGCTCGGTCGGCATCGGCTTCGCCATTCCGGCGGACACCGCCAAGACGATCACCGAACGCCTGATGCGCGGTCAGTCGATCGAGCGCGGCTATGTGGGCCTGGGTCTTCGCACCCTCAGCCCCGACGGTTGGGAAGCACTGGGCCAGCCCAAGGACTTCAAGGGCGCTCTGATCGAAAGCGTGACCGAGGAGGGCCCGGCCTCGCGCGCCGGCGTCCAGGTCGGAGACCTTCTGGTCGGCGTGAACGGCCAGGCGGTGGCGAACAGCCAAGAAGCCACCCGTCGGGTCGGCGCGGCCAAGCCGGGCGACACCATTCGCCTGGAAGTGATTCGTGACGGTCGTCGCCAGACCCTGAACGTGCGCTCAGGCACCCGTCCTTCGGAAGAGGAGCTCGCTGCGTCGGAAGAGGGCGGAAGCGCCAATCCGGGGCAGAGCCAGCCTGGTCAGGGCGACACGATCGAAGGGCTCGCCGTCACCGCGATCACGCCGGCCGCGCGTTCGCGCTTCAGCCTGCCGGCCAGCGTCAACGGCGTCGTGATCACCAACGTCGAACAGGGTTCGGCTGCGGCGCGCCTCGGCTTCCAGCCGGGCTTCGTCATCACCCGCGCCAATGATCGCAACATCACGTCCGCCGCCGATCTGCGCGCAGCGGTGGCGGCGGCCAAACAGGCGGGTCGTCCCAGCATCCTCCTGTTCGTGCGTACGCCGCAGGGCACCAGCCCGGTGCCGTTGAAGTTCGCCGCCGGCGAATGATCGGCATTCTGACCAAGCCTTAACTCGTCAATCGCCGCCGATGCGCTACCATCGGCGGCGATTTTGATTCCGGGAGGGGTTTCGATGCGGATTCTGGTGGTCGAGGATGACGCCGAGGCGGCGACCGCCATGGTGCGGGGCCTGTCCGAAGCCGGACATGAGGTCACCCACGCCGTGGACGGCGCCTTTGGCCTGCTGGAGTCGCAAAAGGGCGGCTACGACGTCTATGTGGTGGACCGGATGATGCCGCGTCTGGACGGCGTCGGCATGGTCGAGACGGTGCGCAAGGGCGGCGATCAGACGCCGGTCCTGTTCTTATCGGCCCTGGGCGAGGTTGAGGACCGCGTCACGGGCCTGAAGGCCGGCGCCGACGACTATCTGGTCAAGCCCTACGCCTTCGCCGAACTGATCGCGCGGGTCGAGGCGTTGGCGCGTCGTCGCGAGACCGGCGGCGTCCAGACTGTTCTCAAAGTCGGCGACCTGGAAATGAACCTGATCGGCCGCACCGTGCATCGCGGCACGACCGAGATCGATCTTCAGCCGCGCGAGTTCCAATTGCTCGAGTTCCTGATGCGCCACGCCGGCCAGTCGGTGACCCGCACCATGCTGCTGGAAAAGGTCTGGGAATACCATTTCGACCCCCAGACCAACGTCATCGACGTCCACATCAGCCGCCTGCGCTCCAAGATCGATAAGGGCTTCGACCGCGCCATGCTGCAGACCGTGCGCGGGGCGGGGTATCGGTTGGAGGCGTGACTTGAGATCCTCCCCCGCAATGCGGGGGAGGGGGACCGCCGGCACGGCGGTGGAGGGGGCGACCCCAGACACCGGCGCTGAAGCCGCCCCCTCCACCACTTCGTGGTCCCCCTCCCCCGTGAACGGGGGAGGATTTTAGGGTGCGCCTTCCCTCCCTCCTTCGCCGCACGCCCTTCCGGTTGACGCTGCTGTTCCTGGCGCTGTTCGTGGCGGCGGCGGGGGCGATCCTGGCCTATGTCTATTTCGCCTCGGCGTCGGAGGCTCAAGGCCGGGCCAAGGCGGATGTGGAGATCGAGCTGGGCGCCCTGACGGCGATCCACCGCACGCGCGGCATCGACGCCCTGAACCAGGCCTTGGTCGAACGCTCCATCCGGGGCGGGCCGTATCTGTATCTGCTGACCGACAAGGCCGGCAAGACGATCACCGGCAACATCACCGAATCCCCGATCGACATCGACCTCAGCCTGCCGGCCGGCGCCAGCGACTGGGAGACCTTCCGCCTGACCGACACGGACGCCCAGGGCAAGGTCCAGCGGCGTCGCTCCATCGGGGTGATCACCACCCTGGCCGGCGGCGAACATCTGTTCGTCGGTCAGGACATCGGCGACATCGAAGCCTATCTGGCGCGTCTGACCCAGGCCCTGTGGGGCGCCATGGCTCTGGTCATGCTGCTGGGCCTGGCGGGCGGTCTCTACATCAGCCGGCGGGTCGAAAACGCCATGGCCGGGCTGAACCGGGTCGTTCAGTCGGTGCAGGAAGGCGATCTGAAGGTCCGTGCGCCCGTGCGACACACCGGCGATGAACTGGACGAGCTGGGCCAGGGGCTGAACACCATGCTGGATCGGCTGGAGGCGTCCATGGCCTCGATCCGCCACGCCGGCGACGCCATCGCCCACGACCTGCGCTCGCCCCTGACGCGGATGCGGGCCAAGCTGGAGGTGGCCCTGATCGACGCCGAAGCCGGCAAGATCGACGGGGTCGACGCCTTGGGCATCGCCCTGGACGAGGCGGACCATCTGCTGAAGACGTTCAACACCGTCCTGGCCATCGCGCGGCTGCAGGCGGGCGGGGCGCCGGATCCCAAGGTCATGGACGCCGCCGACCTCGCCGCCGACATGTCCGAGCTTTACGAACCGGCGGCCGAGGACAAGGACATCGACTTCTCGTCCGAGGTCGAAAAGGGACTGATGATCGAGGGCAACCAGCCCTTTTTGGCCCAGGCCCTGGCCAACCTCATCGACAACGCCATCAAATACACCCCCGCCGGAGGGGCGGTTAAGCTGCGCGCGCGCCGCCGCTCGTCGGGCGAGATCGAATATTCCGTCACCGACACCGGACCGGGCGTACCAGAAGAGGACCGCGAGCGGGTGGTCCAGCGGTTCGTGCGCCTGGACAACAGCCGCACCGAACCCGGATCGGGCCTGGGGCTTTCGTTGGTCACCGCCGTCGCCGAGGCGCACGGCGGTCGGGTAGTGCTGGACGAAGGTCCAGGCGCCTACGGCGACTTCGGACCGGGGTTGCGGGTGGCGCTGGTGCTGCCGCCGGCCTCGACCGGGATGAGCGGATGATGTGATGGCCCATCCACAATCCTCGATCCCGTTGGCTGACAGCCTCACGCCTGCCGGTCCGGTCACGAACATCGCCGCCGCCGACCGCCTGCACGAAACCCTGATTCAAGCCGCCGACGCCGACGGCTGGCGCGATGCTCTGGACGCCGCCTGGCCCGCCCTGGCGCCCGTCGCCGGCGCCTCGGCCTATCTCGCCGGTCTGATGCGCCGTCGCCCCGCCCATCTGCGAAGCCTGCTGGAAGCCGATCCGGTCGAGGCGCTGGAGCGGATCATTCGCGATACGGACGCGTTGGACGCCGAACCGGATGCGGTGCGCGCCCCGCTGCGCGTGCTGAAGGCCGACCTGCACCTGCTGACCGCCTTGGCCGATCTGGGCGGGGTGTGGGATCTGGACCAGGTCACCGACGCCCTGTCCCGGTTCGCCGACGCCTCTTGCCGCGCCGCCCTGCGCGCCGTCGCCGCCGAACAGAGGACGCGCGGCCGGCTGATCTCGCCGCCCGGCGATCCGCGCGGCCCCATTCCCGGCCTGTTCGGCCTGGCCATGGGCAAACATGGCGCCAACGAACTGAACTATTCGTCCGACATCGACATCTCCCTCTTCTTCGAGCCGCGCCTGATGGTCCTGGCCCTGCGCGACGGCGAGGAAATGCAGGACTTCGCCAATCGCGTCGGCAAGGGGATCGCCACCCTGCTGACCGAGCGGACGGGCGACGGCTATGTTTTCCGCGTCGATCTGCGGCTGCGGCCGGACCCGTCCTCGACCCCGCCGGTCGTCGCCGGGCCGATGGCCTTGGCCTACTATGAGAGCGTGGGCCAGAACTGGGAGCGGGCGGCCTTCATCAAGGCGCGGCCGGTGCTGGGCGACATGCGCGCGGCGGGCCGGTTCCTGAAGGCCATGATCCCTTTCATCTGGCGGCGCAGCCTGGATTACGCGGCCGTCCTCGACATCCAGTCGATCAAGAAACAGATCCACGTCCACAAGACGGGCGAGGGACTGCAGGCCGCCGGGGCCAATCTGAAGCTGGGTCGCGGCGGCATCCGCGAGATCGAATTCTACGCCCAGACCCAGCAGCTGATCCTGGGCGGCCGCGATCCGGCTTTGCGCAAGCCCCGCACGCTGGAGGCGCTGAAGGCCCTGGCCGACGCGCGTCATGTGCCCCTGGCGGTCTGCGAGGAATTGTCGGCCGCCTATGTCGCGCTGCGCGGGCTGGAGCACCGCGTGCAGATGCTCGACGACGAGCAGACCCACCGCCTGCCCGAGGACGCCGAGCGCCGCGCCGCCGTCGCCGCCCTGGCCGGTTCGAACGACCTGGCCGCCTTCGACGGCCAGGTCGAGGCCCTGCTGGCGCGGGTCAACGCCCGCTATGGTGAACTGTTCGAGGGCGGCGAAGATCTGGACTCCAGCTACGGCAGCCTGGTCTTCACCGGGGTCGAGAACGATCCCGAGACGCTGGAGACCCTGCGTCGCATGGGCTTTTCCGAGGCGTCGTCGGTCGCTGACACAATCCGCAGCTGGCACCACGGCCGCATCCCGGCGACGCGCACGGCGCGGGGGCGCGAACTGTTCACCCGCCTGGCTCCGCGCCTGCTGGAGGCCCTGGCCCGATCCGGTGCGCCGGACGAGGCGTTCCGGCGTTTCGCCGTCTTCTTCTCCGGCCTGGCGGCGGGCGTGCAGGTCCAGGCCCTGTTCCTGAACCAGCCCAAACTGTTCGAGATGGTGTTGGGCGTCATGGCCTTCGCACCGCGTCTCGCCCGGACGCTTGGCCGGCAACCGGCGGCGCTGGACGGCGTGCTGGACGCCCGCTTCCTGGTCGATCTGTCCGAAGACACCGGCTTGACCGAACAGATGCTGCGCGAGGCGGGCGAGACCGAAGATTTCGAAGGGGCCATGAACGCCGTGCGCCGCCTGCACCGCGAGCAGATGTTTCGTATAGGCATCCACGCCTTGACCGGCCGGGCTGGGGCCGAGGCGGCGGGCCGCGCCTACGCCGCCCTTGCCGACGCCGCCATGCGCACCCTGTCGCCGGCGGCGCTGGCCGAGGCCGAACGGCTGGGCGGCGCCTTTCCCGGCGCGGTGGCCGTGGTCGCCCTGGGCAAGGCCGGCTCGCGCGAGATGACCGCCGGATCGGATCTCGATCTGATGACCCTGTACGAGGCGCCGGCCGAGGCGATGTCCGAGATCAAGGGTTGGACCGCCGACGTCTTCTACGCCCGCTTCACCCAGCGGCTGATTGCGGCCCTGTCGGCGCATACGGCGGAGGGCGGACTTTATGAGGTGGACATGCGCCTGCGCCCCACCGGCTCCAAGGGCCCGGTTTCGGTGCGGCTGAAGGCGTTTGACGCCTATTACGCCAAGGAGGCCGAGACCTGGGAGTTCATGGTTCTGACCCGCGCCCGCGTGGTCTGGGCCAGCGATCCCAAGTTCGGCGCCCAGGTTTCGGCCGCCATCGAGGCGGCCCTGCGTCGCCCGCGTCCCGGCGTCGATGTCGCCGCAGATGTCCGAAAGATGCGTAGCCTGATGGATCGCGAGCGTCGCCCGCACGGCTTCTGGGACTTGAAGCTCTCGCCGGGCGGGCAGGTGGACGCCGAGTTCGCCGCCCAATTTCGCCAGCTTCAGGCCGCCGCCATCGGCGAGCCCTTGACCCTGTCGACGCTTGAGGCCCTGCACGACGACCCGGTCCTGGCCGAGGCCTGGCGCGTGCAGCAGCGGCTGGCCCATCTTCTGGCCGCCGCCTTCGAGGGGCGGGTCGATCCGGAGGGCGAGCCCAGCGTCTTCCAGCTGCGCCTGGCCGAGGCCGCCGGCGCGCCGGACTTCGCCACGCTGAAGACCGAGCTGACCGACTTGCGCGCGCGAGCGCGAAAGGCCTTCGAGCGGGCGGTTCCAGCAGGCCGCGACGGAGAATCCGCAACGCCGCGTTCAATCTCCTGACAGGGCAATGTCAAAGGGCGCCAAACGCGCCCGTGGAGATGATCGAGATGAAAAAGACCTTTCTGACCGGCTTGGGCGTCATCGCTCTGGCCGCCGCCGCCGGCGCCGCGACTGCACAGGTTCCCCCGGCCCCCGCCGCCGCGCCCGCGCCGCATCATTCGCGCGGGGATCCGAACCGCCAGATCACCCGCGCCGAGTTCGTTGATGCGCGCATCGCGCGCCTGACCGCGCTCGATACGAACCGCGACGGCGTGGTCAGCCCCGAAGAGCGCGCCGCCGCCATGCAGGCCCGTCGCGCCGAACGCGCGGGCGACCGGTTCGCCAAGCTGGACGCGAACGGCGACGGTTCCATCAGCCGGGCCGAGTTCGACGCTGGCCATGCCGCCCGCCCGGATCGCGGTCCGCGCGCAGAGCGCGCCGGTCATCGTGAGGGCCGTCGCGGCGGCGCGCATCACGCCATGCGCGGACAAGGACGCGAACGCGGGCCAGTGGTGATCGCCGAAGCCTCCGCCAAGCTGGGCGAGCGGTTCGACAAGATGGACGCCAACCGCGACGGCGTGATCTCCGCCGACGAGCGCCGGGCGGCCATGTCCGCTCAACGCGCGGATCGCCAGGAACGCCGCGCGGCCCGCCAGGCGCAACAACCCGCTTCCCCCGTTCCGGCTTCGGAGTAAGACGGTGTCGGGGTCGGCCGTCGTGAACGCACCGGTCCCTTTCGTCAGTAGCGGAAGAGGCAGGTTTGGTCGCGATCGTCGACCCCGACGAGGATCTGGTGCGACGCGTTGGGCAGGGCGACCCGGCGGCGGCGCAGACGCTCGTCTCGCGCAAGCTGCCGCGCATCCTGTCGCTGGCCCAGCGCATGTTGGGCGACGCCGTCGAGGCCGAGGACGTGGCCCAGGAGACGATGCTCAAGGCCTGGCGTCAGGCGCCCAAATGGATGCCCGGCAAGGCCCGGTTCGACACCTGGCTGCACCGGGTCGCGCTGAACCTCTGTTACGATCGGCTGAGGCGTCGGCGCGAAATCCCGACCGACACGCCGCCGGATCGTCCCGACGAAGGCCCGGCGCCGGATCGCGGTCTGCTGGCGGCCGAGACGGGCGCACGGGTCACGGCGGCCCTGAAACGGCTGCCGGACCGACAGCGCGAGGCCATCGTCCTGTGCCATTATCAGGAGCTGTCGAATATCGATGCGGCGGCCCTGATGGAGATCAGCGTCGAGGCGCTGGAGAGTTTGTTGTCGCGCGGTCGTCGCGCATTGCGTCTGGCCCTTTCGGACATCGGTCCGGGGTCGATTAAAGGAGACGGACGATGAAGGCGGAACGGTTGCACGAACTGGCGGACGCCTATGGCGCCGACCTGCGTCGGTGGCCCGCGTCCGAGCGCGCCTTCGCCGAAAGCCTGATCGCCGCCGATCCGTCGCTGAAGGCGGTGCTGGATCAGGCGGCCGCGCTGGACGCGCTGCTCGACGCCGCGCCCGAACCTATCCCGTCCGCCGCCCTGACCGCGCGCATCCTTGCGGCTGCGCCCCGGGCGAAAGGCCGTCTGGGCAAGGCGATCTGGTATCTGGGCGCCGGTTGGGCCGCCGCGGCCTGTGCGGGCGTGGTCGCCGGCGTCGGCCTGACCACCCATCTGACCGCCGACGCGCGCGCCGATGCGGTGCTTTATCAATCCTCGCTGACGGGCGTGGATGACACGGAACTGTTGGGATGACGTCCAAGAGCCTGAAGATCGCCTTGGCCGTCTCGGTGGCCCTGAACCTTTTCGCCGTGGCGGGCGGTGTCACCTATGTCGTCAATCGCGACCGGATCGAACGCCGGATCGAGGACCAACGCCGTCCGGGGCGCGAGGGACCGCTGGCCGAGGTGCTGGCCGATCTGGATCCGGCCGTACGCCAGCGCGTGCGCACCTCGCTGCGAGAATCGGCCCTGGCGGCGCGTCCTGATTTCGAGGCGGCCCGCGCCGCCCGGCGCGAGGCCATCGACATCGCCGGTCAGCCGACCCTGGACGCGGCCCGGGTCGAAAGCCTGCTGGAACAGTCCAGAGCCGCCGAGATGCGGGGCCGCACGCGTCTGGAAAACGGCGCGGTCGCCGTGCTGGCGACGCTGACGCCCGAGGAGCGCAAGGCCTTGGCCCCGATCCTTCAGCGTAAGGGCGCCGCCCGTCGCGCCGTCGCGCACGGGCCGGATCACCGTCAGCCGGACGACCGCGCGCCCCGCTGACGGCGCTTCAGCGCTTAGCCTTTTCTGGACGCGCGGAAGGCGGCGACGGCGTTCACCGCCGAGCGCACCGACGCCTCGATGGCGGCCCAGTCGCTCGACTTCACGGCGTCATCGGTCACCAGTTTGGAGCCCATACCCGCCGCGACGATGCCCGCGCCGAACCATTTGGCGATCGACGCCTCGTCCGGATCGACGCCGCCCGTCGGCATGATCTTGACCCAGGGCATCGGGCCCTTGACCGCCTTGACGAAGTCCGGGCCGCCGACCGACGAGCCGGGGAACAGTTTGACGATGTCGCAGCCCAGCTCGTGCGCCTCGCCGATGTCGGTCACCGACCCGCAGCCGGGGAAATAGGCGACCATGCGCCGATTGCAGACCTTGGCCACGTCGGGGATCAGGCATGGGCTGACCACGAACCGCGCGCCCCGGTTCAGATAAAGCGAGGCTGTCCCCGCATCGACGATCGAGCCGATGCCCAAGACCACGTTCGGATCCGTCTTGATCAGTTCGCGATTGATCTCACCGAACAGGTCACAGGCGAAGTCGCCGCGATTGGTGAACTCGACCACCGGCGCCCCGCCGCGCGCGCAGGCGCGGATGACGTTCAGGCTGACCTCGGCGTCGGGATGATAGAAGACCGGGCACACGCCCTGGGTCTGAAGCGCCTGAAGCACGCTGACGCGATCATGGGCCATGGACGGGTTCCTCTGCGATAGGTTCGCGTTCGACCTCCGCTGTCGCGAACGCAAGGTCAAGTCAAACCGCGTTAGCGCGGGCGTTCTCTTGACGGCGTGTGGCGAAAGGCGGACCGTCGTTCGCTCATTCCCCTCTTGGAGCAGCAGGATGTTCGCCGCCCTCGCCGTCGTCGTCCTTCTGACCGTTCAGGACCCGCCGCCCGCCGCCGACATGGACGGCGCCTGGTCCGTCGATCTGGCGACCGATCCGGCCCAGCCCTACCGCCAGCCCATGAACCTCACGCTCCAGCCCGACGGCGTCGTGACGGGCGACTTCTACAACAGCCGGATCGAGGCGGGCCGATGGAAGCGCCAGCACGGCCGGCTGTGCGTCTCGTTCCGAACGACCGACGGCGCAGGCCCCTATCACACGGCGGCCTGTCTTGCGGGCGATCATGTCGAGGGTCAGACCTGGGCCGAACACCGCAACTTCGTCTTCATCTGGCGCGCCGACCGCCCCTCTTGAAGCCTCGCCGCTCAAGCCCATCTGTCAGGGGGGGAGCGGGGGATTTCATACGAATTAGACAATTAGACTCACTTTTTCGACGCTGGGTCTGATTGCTGCTCAGCGTCGATGGGCCAGGTCGGCCAGCCGCCTGACCAAGGCGCTCTCGGCATTGAAAAGCGGATCCAGAACCGTGAAATGGTTCAGGTCGGGCAGGGGCTCGAACCGTGTCTTCGCCCCGGCGTAGCCCCAACGCGTGGCCATGTCGCGGCTTTGATCCACGAAGGCCTCGCTTTCCGCACCGCCGAAAACGCAGTCCAGAACCGCGCCGGCCGGCGCCGGCCAGCGGATCGGCGACAGGGCCTGGGCCTCGGCCCTATTCAGGTCCAGGGCGATGTTGAGCGAGGTGGGGATCAGCGGCTCCAGATCGAACACGCCCGAGATGGCGACCGCCGCCGAGGCCCGCCCGTCAGCCAGCAGGCAGGCCGCCATATGGCCGCCTGCCGAATGGCCGCTGACGACCGGCGCATCGCCGGTCCGGTCGCGGATCAGGTCGACCGCCGCCCGCGCCTGATCGACGATCCGGCCCAGCCGCACGCTGGGCGCCAGGTCATAGGTCGGGATGGCGACGCTGACTCCGTGGGCCAGCAGGGGTGGAGCCACGAAGCTGAACCAGCCCGCATCCAGCGCCTGCCAGTAGCCGCCGTGCAGGAAGACCAAGACCGGCGCGCCGTCCCCGGCGTCGAACCAGTCGATCCGCTCGCGCTCGCCTGGGCCGTATTTCAGGACCTGGGGCGGATGGGCGGCGCGGGCGGTCTCCGATCCCGTCTTCCAGCACGCCATCACGGCGGGATGGTCGGGGACCAGGGCGCGGTTGTTGTATTGCGCCTCCAGCACGGCGTCTGTGTCTTGCGGCTTACCCGTCACGTCTTCGTCCGCTAGAAGCGCCCTCGAACCAAAGGACTGATCCGCCATGATGACCGCCATCTTCGTCTTCATCAAATGCGAGCTGGGCTACGCCAACGACGTGGCGGCCGATATCGTGGACAATGTCGAGAACGTCTCGGAGGTCTATTCCACCTCGGGTCAGCACGACCTGCTGGCCAAGTTCAACCTGCCGCGCGACGCCGACATCGGCACCTTCGTGACGAAACAGGTCCAGACGCGGCCGCACGTGCGCGACACCTTCACCGTCATCACCTTCTCGCCCTTCCTGCCGAGCAAAGGCTAGGGCGCGGCCTTTCGCCTGACCTTGTCCTTGCGATCCTCGGCCTCGTCGTCGTCGCCGACCTTTTCCTCGACCGTGGCCGACAGGCGCTGGAAGACGCCCAGGCCCACCAGCACCAGCACCGAGGCGATCAGCAGGGCGGTGGGATAAAGCAACTGCGCCACGTCCTCGCGCGCCGTCTTGAACACCACGACCAGCGCTTCGAGGAACAGGGCGATGACGATGGTCGACAGGAACTTGGTCAGGCTGCGCCGGGCCTCGGCGGCGCTGCGCTTTTCGTTGCCGCGCCGCACCTCGTCCTCGAAGATGTATTTGGCCACGTCGAAGACGGCGATGGCGACGATGACATAGCCCAGCACGTCCAGAACCGCGTCGGCGCCGGACTTGTCGGGCGAGCCGATGCCGTGCAGCGCATCCTTCACCCCGAACCCGATCAGGGCCATGGCCGCCAGCAACAGCAGCAGGCTGGCGAAGGCGAACACCGCCCGGGTCAGATAGGTCATGGAAATCCCTCCGCGAGGCCACAGCAACGCGCCAACCGCCAAGCTGTTGCCTGACGGGCAAAGGGTGACGCTGGCGCCGGGGACGGCTAAACGAGGGGCATAGGGAGACACGACATGACGCGATCCAACGCGCCCGCCTACATGACCGGTTTCGGCAATCATTTCGCGACCGAGGCCGCGCCCGGCGCCCTGCCGGTGGGCCGAAACTCGCCGCAGAAGACGCCGATGGGCCTGTATGCCGAACAGCTGTCCGGCACCGCCTTCACCGCGCCGCGCGCCGAGAACCGGCGCAGCTGGCTCTATCGTCTGCGTCCGTCGGCCCAGCATGGGCCGTACACCCCCTTCGATCAGGGGCGGGTCCGCTCCGGTCCGTTCGACGAGACGCCGCCCAATCCCAACCGGATGCGATGGGACCCGCTGCCGATGCCGCAGGCTGCGACCGACTGGGTCGAGGGGCTGACGACCTATGGCGGCAACGGCGAGCCGGACGGCGGGGCCGGGGCGGGTATTCACCTGTATGTCGCCAACCGATCGATGACCGACCGGGTCTTCTATGACGCCGACGGCGAACTGCTGATCGTGCCTCAAGAAGGCGACCATCGCTTCGTCACCGAGTTCGGCGTCATCGAGGCCCAGCCGGGTCACATCGTCCTGATCCCGCGTGGCGTGCGGTTCCGTGTCGAGGTGGACGGGCCGGTGCGCGGCTATGTCTGCGAGAACTACGGCAGTCCGTTCCGCCTGCCGGATCTCGGACCTATCGGCTCGAACGGCCTGGCCAATCCGCGCGACTTCGAGACGCCGGTTGCGGCCTATGAGGACGTGGATCGCCCGACCGAGTGCGTCCAGAAATACGGCGGCCGCCTGTGGGCCACGACCTTCGATCACAGCCCGCTGGACGTCGTCGCCTGGCACGGCAATCTGGCGCCCTGCCGCTATGACACGGCGCGGTTCAACACGATCAACACCGTCAGCTACGACCACCCCGATCCATCGATCTTCACCGTCCTGACCAGTCCGTCCGACACGCCCGGCACGGCCAATATCGACTTCGTCATCTTCCCGCCGCGCTGGATGGTGGCCGAGGACACCTTCCGCCCGCCGTGGTTCCATCGCAACGTGATGAGCGAGTTCATGGGTCTGGTGACCGGCGCCTATGACGCCAAGGCGGGCGGATTCGCGCCAGGCGGCGCATCGCTGCACAACCGCATGAGCGGCCACGGCCCCGATCAGGCCAGCTATGACGGCGCGATCAAGGCTGAACTCAAGCCCCACAAGATCGAAAACACCCTGGCCTTCATGTTCGAGACGCGCATGCCGATCCGCGTCACGAAATGGGCGTCGGAATCACCGCAGATGCAGCTCGACTACGACGACGTCTGGTCAGGCTTCACCAAAGGACAGATCTCATGATCCGCATTTCCCTCATCGCCGCCGTCGCGCTTCTGGCCGCCGCCTGCTCGCCCCAGACCACGGGCGCGGCGTCGGATGCGCCGATGCAGAGCGCCGACGCCGCGTCCTGCGCCACGCGCGGCGGCACGATGAAACAGGTCGGGCGGATGCAATCCTGGCAGTGCGTCATCAGCTATGCCGACGCCGGCAAGCGCTGCACCGACGGCGATCAGTGCCAGGGCGACTGCCGCATCGAGGGCAACAGCGGCGTGACGCCGGGGACGGCGGCGACCGGTGTCTGCCAGGCGACCAGCGACCGTTTCGGCTGCAATACGACGGTCAAGGACGGCAAGGCCGGCCCGACCCTGTGCATCGACTGAGGTCGCAGGCACGAAAAAGCCCCCGTCGCGAACGACGGGGGCTGATCCATCCGTAAACGGATTTAGTCGGTCGCCAGACCTTAGTGGGTCGAAGGCGTGTTGGCCGTCGTCGCGCCGCCATCAGCGTTGCCGGCTTGCTGCTCGACCATGTCGGCCTTGCGGTCGGCGTTCTTCTCGACCTGATCGGCCTGGGCGTTCAGGGCGTCGGCCTGAGCGGCGGTCGGAGCGGTCGCGGCTTGCGATTCCAGTTGGTCGGCGCGGGCTTCGCCCGTCGCTTCGATGGCGTCGGCTTGCTTTTCAGCGGCCTTGTCGGCGGCGCTTTCACCGCAGGCGGCGACGCCGGCCAGCATGAAGACCGAAGCGGCGGCGATGGCGAACTTTTTCATTTGAGGTTCCTCTCCTAGGTGGAAACTCTCAAACGCTACGGTGACGGTTCGGTTCACGCCGCCGTGAGATTTTCGTGATCGTCGTCGCGTCAGCCCTCCGACTGGGCGAAGGCGACCCGCGCAGCGCCCAGCAGGGCGGCGTGTTTATGCATGATCACCTTGGTCGGAATGTCCTGCATATACTCCTTGAACCGGCCCTTTCGCTCGAACCGCTGACGGAAGGGACTGGCCTTGATGAAGGGCAGGATGCGCGGAACGATGCCGCCGGCGATATAGACGCCGCCGCGCGCGCCGGTGGTCAGGGCGATGTCGCCGGCGACCGCGCCCAAGATGGCGCAAAAGCGGGCCAGGGTCGCGCCGCACGGGCTGTTCGGATCGGCCAGGGCCGTTGCAGTGATCTGAGCCGGATCGTCGATGTGGGTCTCGCGTCCGTCGATCTCGGCCAGGGCCCGGTGCATGTTCAGCAGGCCCGGCCCACAGATCAGGCGCTCGATCGACACCCGGTCATAGCGGCGACGCAGGATGCGCAGGATTTCGTCCTCGACCGGATCGCCGGGGGGGAAGCAGGCGTGCCCGCCCTCGGACGGCATGGCCATTTCCTTGCCGGCCGCATCCCGCACCAGGGCCGAGACCCCGAAGCCGGTGCCAGGGCCGAGCACCGCGACGGTGCAGTGCGGATCGCCGTCGACCGGGCCGCCCAGGCTTTCCAACTGATCTTCCGGCACGATGGGCGCGCCCCAGGCCAGGGCCTCGAAGTCGTTGATCAGCTTGACGGGCTTCAGGCCCAGGGTCTGAAGCTCCGCCTCCGACACCTGCCAGGGCGAGTTGGTCAGGTCGATGGCGCCGTCCGTGACCGGGCCGGCGACGGCGATCACGCCGCCCGTCGGCTTGACCTCGCAGCCGTCGATGAAGGCGGCGACGCCTTCGAGGAAGGTCGGATAGGTCTCGGCCGGGAAGCTCTCGTGGTGGTCTAGCACGGGCTTGCCGTCCACCATTCGGGCTACGGCGAACCGGGCGTTCGTGCCGCCGACATCGCCGACGAGAAGGGTCTTGTCATTCATTGGGGCGTTTCCTGCGCTCGGTTCGGTGGATCAGGCGTCCACAGTCCGATCGACGAAGTTGGGATTGGGCGGGGTGTCGTCGTTGCCGCGCGAACCGGTCGGCAGGGCGAAACAGACCGTCGCCCCCTGTTCGGCCGTCGTGACCACATGGCGGAAGGCGCCGAACAGTTCACGGCCATAGCCCCAGGACGAACCCTCGGCGTTGGCGGCGGACCGGGCGGCCAGCGGACGGGCGGTCAGGTCGGGAACGCCGACGGTGGTCAGAACGCCAGCTTCGGCGTCCAGGCGGATGATGTCGCCGTCCTGAACATGGGCCAGCGGACCGCCGGCCAGGGCCTCCGGGCTGACGTGGATGGCGGCGGGCGTCTTGCCGCTGGCGCCCGACATGCGGCCGTCGGTGACGAAGGCGACCTTGAACCCCTTGTCCTGAATGACCGACAGGGCCGGCGACAGGCTGTGCAGTTCCGGCATGCCGTTCGCCTTGGGTCCCTGGAAGCGCAGGACCACGACGACGTCGCGGAACAGCTTGCCGTCTCGGAAGGCCTGGAGCGCATCTTCCTGGGTTTCGAACACGGCGGCGGGCGCCTCGACGATGCGGTTCTCGGGTTTGACGGCGGAGATCTTGATGACCGCACGACCCAGGTCACCCTGAACCAGACGCAACCCCCCCTCCTTGTCGAAGGGATTGGACGCCGGGCGCAGGATATCGAGATCAAGACTTTCCTGGACCCCATCGCGCCAGACCAGCTCGCCGTCCACCATCGACGGTTCCTGGAAATAGGCCTGGATGCCCTGACCCATGATGGTCGTGACGTCGGTGTGGATATTGCCCGCCATCGCCAGCTCACGCGCGATGAAGGCGACGCCGCCGGCGGCCTGGAAGGCGTTCACATCCGCCGAGCCGTTGGGATAGACCCGCGCCAACAGCGGCGTGACCGACGACAGCTCGTCCATGTCGGTCCAGTCGATCAGAACCCCCGCCGACCGCGCCATGGCGACCAGGTGGATGGCGTGATTGGTCGAGCCGCCGGTGGCCAGCAGGGCCACGATCATGTTGACGATGGACTTCTCGTCGATGACGTCGGCCATGCGGCACTCGCCGCTGCGGGCCAGTTCGACCGCCCGTTTCGCCGCCGCCGCCGTCAGGGCGTCGCGCAAGCCGGTGTCGGGATGGACGAAGGCGGTGGAGGGCATGTGCAGTCCGCCCAGCTCCATCATCATCTGATTGGAGTTGGCGGTGCCGTAGAAGGTGCAGGTGCCGGGCGAGTGATAGCTGCCGATCTCACTTTCCAGCAGGGTCTGACGATCGACCTTGTTCTGCGCATATTCGGCCCGGACCCGGGCCTTTTCCGCGTTCGGAATGCCCGATGGCATCGGGCCTGCGGGTGCGAAGACGACCGGCAGATGGCCGAAGGCCAGGGCGCCCATGAACAGGCCCGGAACGATCTTGTCGCACACGCCCAGCATCAGACCGGCGTCGAAGGCGTCGTGGGTCAGGGCGATGCCCGCCGACATGGCGATCAGGTCGCGGCTGAACAGCGACAGCTCCATGCCGGGACGACCCTGGGTGACGCCATCGCACATGGCGGGCGTGCCGCCCGCGACCTGGGCCGTGGCGCCGACCTCGCGCACGGCCTTGCGCACCACGTCGGGAAAGCGTTCGAACGGCTGGTGGGCCGACAGCATGTCGTTATAGGCGGTGACGATGCCCAGGTTGGGCTTGGACCCGTCCATCGCCGTCAGCTTGTCGGCGATGGTCTGGCCCGCAAAGGCGTGGGCCCAGTTGGCGCAGCTCAGCTTGGCGCGGCCGGCGCCGCTGTCGCGCGCCGCGTCCATGCGACGGATGTAGTCGGCGCGGGTCTCGCGGCTTTTTTCGACGATGCGGGCGGTGACCGCGGCGACCGTAGGATGAAGCGCCATTTCAGCCTTCCTCCGTCCACAAAACTTCAAGGGGAACGCCGGCGGCGATCAGGGCGGCGATGGGCTGAATCTTTGGATCGCCCTGAGCCTGTTCTTCGAAGACGCGACGCTTGGCGGCGCCCTTCAGGCCCAGGATCACCCGGCCCGCCGACATCAGATAGGGCAGATTGATCGACAGCCGTTCGATCGTCGGCGCCATGCCGTCGCGCCCATGCGGCACGCCCAGCACCGTGGGCTTCAGCGTCGGCGTCAGCAAGGTCTTCAGCGTCGGGCTTTCGGGGAACATGGAGCAGATATGGCCGTCCTCACCCATGCCTAGCAGCACCGCATCGAACCGCCCGCCGGCATCGGCCAGGGCCTTGGCCGCCACGATGGCCGCACGGTCCACGGTGACCTCGGGCGTATAGAGCGGGATAAAGCGCGCCGTCGCCGCCTTGTCCTGAAGAAGCACGTAGCGAATGAGCCGGGCGTTCGATTCAGGCGATGTCTCGGGCACATACCGCTCGTCCACCAGGGTCACGGCGATTTTCGACCAGTCCAAATCTGTCGCCGCCAGGCGGCGATAGACGGGCGCGGGCGTCGAACCGCCCGGACCGGCGAACAGGGCCTGGCCATGGTCGCGGACGGCCGCGCCAAGAGTTTCGGCCAGACGCGCCGAGATGGCTTCGGCCCAGGCCTCGACGGAGGCGAAGGCTTCGATGGTTGGGGTCTCAGACATCGGTCGTATTCCAGTCGCGGCCGGTGCGGGCCATCAGCATGTCCGCGCTGTCGGGACCCCAGGTTCCGGCGACGTAGTCGTCGGGCTTCAGACCGGATTCGGCCCAGGCCTCAGACACCTCGTCCACCCATTTCCAGGCCTGCTCGGCCTCGTCGCGGCGCACGAACAGCGTCGAGTCTCCGGCCATCGCATCCAGAAGCAGACGCTCATAGGCGATGCGGCGGCGCGGCGGGGCGGCGGACTTGCCGTCCACCCCCCACGACAGGCTCATCTTGATCGGCTGCAACTGCATGCGCTGATCCAGGCCGGGCCGCTTGTTCATCACCGTCAGAGAGATGTCTTCCTCGGGCTGCAACTCGATGATCATGCGGTTGGCCTGAACCTCGCCACGGTCGTCGCGATCGAAGATCGAGTGGGGCACCGGCTTGAACTGGATGACGATCTCGGTGCGCTTCTCGGGCAGGCGCTTTCCGGTCCGCATGAAGAAGGGCACGCCGGCCCAGCGCCAGTTGTCGATGTCGGCGCGAACGGCGACGAAGGTTTCGGTGTCCGACGGCTGACCGCGCTCCTCGTCATAGCCCTTGGCCGCCTTGCCCTCCGAGACGCCCGCCACATACTGACCCCGCACGGTCACGCGCTCGACCTCGTCCACCGTGACGGGACGCAGGGACCGCAGCACCTTGACCTTCTCGTTGCGCACCGAGTCGGGGTCCAGGTCGCTGGGCGTCTCCATCGCCACCAAGCACAGCAACTGCAGCATGTGGTTCTGCAGCATGTCGCGCAAGGCGCCGTATTCATCATAGTAGGGCCAGCGATCGCCGACCCCCACCGTCTCGCCGATCGTGATCTGCACGTGGTCGATGGACAGGTTGTTCCACAACGGTTCGAAGATCGTGTTGCCGAACCGCAGGGCGATCAGGTTCTGGACCGTCTCCTTGCCCAGATAGTGGTCGATGCGGAAGACCTGGTTCTCGCTGAAGGCGTGGGCCACGGCGTCGTCGATTTCGAGGAAGGACTTCAGGTCGCGCCCAACCGGCTTTTCCAGCACGATGCGGCAGTTCTTTTCCGCTAGACCCGCCGCCTTCATCGCCGTGACGATGCGGGCATAGAGCGAGGGGGATACGGCCAGGAAGGAGGTGACCTCGCCGTCGCCGACCTTGTCCTTCAGCGGCTTGAGGCTTTCGGGCGAGGTGGCGTCGACCGCCAGATAGTCCAGGCGGGCCTTCATCCGCGACCAGCTGGCTTCGTCCCAGACCTTGTCCGCCTCGGCGCGCGCCTTCACCGCCTCGTGCACCTTGGCGATATAGTCGTCGGCGCTCTCTTCGGAACGCGCGGCGCCGATGATCTTCAGACCGTCGGGCAGCAGGCCGTCGTGTTCGAGGAAATAGAGCGACGGCAGAAGCATGCGCATCGCCAGATCGCCGCCGCCGCCAAACAGAATGAGAGCCGCCATGTCTTGTCCCTCGATGATCCCATTTGTCGGGACGCACGCCTTTACGGTCTAGCCGCTGTCTTTGGCCGCTTCCGCTCGCGAGGCCAACACGTCCAGCACGTCCTGAAACACCATGTTACGGGCATGGAGAAGAACGAGCAGGTGGTAGATCAAATCCGCAGCCTCGCTGGCGAGTTCCTCGTCCGGGCCGGCGACGCCGGCCAGAGCGGTCTCCACGCCCTCCTCACCAACCTTCTGGGCGATGCGTTTGGGCCCCTGTGCAATCAGTCGGGCGGTCCAGCTTTCGGACGGGTCGGCCGCGGCCCGTTCGGCGATGGTTCGCTCCAGCCGGGCGATCCGACCCAAGCCCGGCGCGTCGGCCTCGCCGAAACAGCTCGTCCGGTTCAGGTGGCAGGCGTTTCCGACCGGCCTGACGCCCAGCACGATGGCGTCGGCGTCGCAGTCGGCCGTGATGGAGACGACGTAAAGCCGGTCGCCCGAGGTCTCGCCCTTCCTCCAACGCCCCCCGCGCGAGCGCGAGAAGAAGGTGGCCTCGCCGGATGCGATCGTCTCGTCCAGCGCAGCGCGATCCATATAGGCCAGGGTCAGGACCTGCAGCGTGGCGGCGTCCTGCACCACGACGGGGACCAATCCGGCGCCCTTGGCAAAGTCGATGGTGTTCGGGTCGATCACAGTCTCATCTCCAGGCCTTCGTCGGCCAGGTATTGTTTCAGGTCCGGAATGGCGATGGCGCCGGTGTGGAAGACGCTGGCGGCCAGGGCGCCGGAGACGTCGGCCTGCTCGAACACAGCCTTGAAATGCTCGGCCGCGCCGGCGCCGCCCGAGGCGATCAGGGGAATGGTCAGACGTGCCCGCGCGGCGGACAGTTGCTCGATGTCATAGCCGCGCCGAACGCCGTCCTGATCGATGCAGTTCAGCACGATCTCTCCGGCGCCCAGGCTCTGCGCCTCGTCCAGCCAGTCCAAGGTGCGTTTGCCGGCATGACGGCGTGCATCGGGGTCGCCGGTATATTTGTGGACCACCCAATCGCCGTCTTCGAACCGGCTATCGACGCCGACGACGACGCATTGGCTGCCCAGCCGCGCCGCCATGTCCGCGATCAGTTCGGGCCGTTCCAAGGCCGGGGAGTTGATCGAGACCTTGTCCGCTCCGTGGTCCAGACAGCGCGCCGCCTGATCCACGCTGCGAATGCCGCCGGCGACGCAGAACGGAATGTCCAGCAGTCGGGCGATGTCCTTGATCCAACCGTAGTCCAGCGTCCGCCCCTCGGGACTGGCGGTGATGTCGTAGAAAACGAGTTCGTCGGCGCCCGCATCGCGATAGCGGGCGGCCAGCACCGCCGCGTCGCCCATGTCCGTATGGCCGACGAATTTCACGCCCTTGACCACCCGGCCGTCCTTCACGTCCAGGCAGGGAATGATCCGCCGCGCCGTCACGAGCGTTTGGCCGCCGCGATCGCCTCGGGCAGGGTGAAGCAGTTCTCGTAGAGCGCGCGTCCGACGATGGCCCCGTGACAGCCCAGCGCCTTGACCGCAGCGATATCGTCCAGCGAGGAAACGCCGCCTGAGGCCTGCAACACCAAATCCGGCCGACGGCTGCGGATTTCGGCCAGCAGATCCAGGTTCGGCCCGGTCAGGGCGCCGTCGCGACCGACATCGGTCACCAGCAGGTGTTTGGCCGTCCCCTTGGGATACCGATCCAGCGCCTCCCAAAGCGTCATGCCCGAGGACTGGGTCCAGCCCTTGAGCGCCGGGACCGGCACGCCGTCCTCGATCTTGACGTCCAGGGCCAGGGTGATGCGCTCGACGCCGAAGGTTTCCAGCCAGTTGGCCACCGTCTCAGGTTGGGTCACCGCCAAGGAGCCTACGACGACGCGCGACACGCCGGCGTCCAGTAGCTTTTTCACATCGTCGGCGCTGCGCACGCCGCCGCCCGACTGGACCTTGACGTCGATGGCCTGGGCCAGTTCGCCGATCAGGGCGTGCTGGCGCGCCTCGCCCGCCTCGGCTCCGTCCAGATCGACGATGTGAATCCACTCCGCGCCCTCGGCCGCGAAGGTCGTCAGGCGGGCGGCTGGCTGCTGGTCGTAATGCGTCACCTGGGCGAAATCGCCGTGCATCAGGCGCACGCAGACGCCGTCCTTTAGGTCGATGGCGGGGTAGATCAGCATGACAGGCCCAGGAAGTTCTTGAGGATGGTCGCCCCGGCCTCGGCCGAGCGTTCGGGGTGGAACTGGCAGCCCCAGCGGTTGGCGGATCGAACCACAGCCGGAACGACGCCGCCATAGTCGGCGCGCGCCAGGGTCGCCGGTCCGTGGGGACAGACGAAGCCGTGGACGAAATAGGCATAGGCGCCGTCGGCGACGCCCTCCAGCAAGGGATCGTCGCGGTCGCGCGTCAACCGGCTCCAGCCCATGTGCGGCACCGGCAGATCGCCCGCAGGTCTCAGCCGGGTCACCGCGCCGGGAATGAGACCCAGCAGATCGACGCCGTCACCTTCGTCGCTCGATCCGAACAGCAGTTGCTGACCCAGGCAGACACCCAGCAGGGGGCGCGGGAAGGCGCGGATCGGCGCGATCAGACCCAGGTCCGACAGGCGCTTCATGGCGTATCCGGCCGCGCCTACGCCGGGCAGGATGACCCGTTCAGCCTCGGCGATCACCGTCGGATCGTCGGTCAGGCGCACGATCGCGCCCAGCCGCTCCAGCGCGAACTGGACCGAGGCGACATTGCCGGCGCCGTAGGCGATGACGGCGACCTCGGTCACAACACGCCCTTGGTCGACGGCACGGCGTCGCCCTCGACGCGGATGGCTTGGCGCAGGGCGCGGCCGAACGCCTTATAGACGGCTTCGGTCTTGTGGTGGTCGTCCTGGCCGGTGACCGAGATGTGGACGGCAGCGCCCATGGCCTCGGCCAATGAACGGAAGACGTGCGCCGTCAGGTCGGTGCGGTAGTCGCCGATGAATGGCGTCTCGAACGCTCCCTCGAACAGTGGATAGGGGCGGCCGGACAGGTCGATGGAGACCGTCGCATTGGCCTCGTCCATCGGCAGGACGAAGCCGTAGCGGGCGATGCCCTTGCGCTCGCCCAACGCCTGTTTCAACGCCTGACCAAGAGCGATGGCGCTGTCCTCGATCGTGTGGTGCGGATCGGTGTGCAGGTCGCCTTCGCATTGCAGACGCAGGGAGAAGCCGCCGTGGGCCGCGATCTGCTCCAACATGTGATCGAAGAATCCGACGCCGGTCTCGATCTTCACCGGACCGGGCGCATCCAGATCGACGGCGCAGACGATGCGGGTTTCCTTGGTGTCGCGCACGGCCTGACCGACGCGTGCCGGGCGGCGCTTGGCGGGCGTCAGGCCGAAGGCGGCGAGCAGCCGGTCGTTGACCTCGGACTTGATCGAGATCGGCAGGCGCAGACGCTCGCCGGACAGATCGGCCTCGACGCCGTAGGCTTTCAGACCAGCCAGGGCGGCGGCAAGCTCCTCTGGGCGAGCCATTATGATGGGACCGACGCCCGGTTCGACCGGCATCTGGCGACCCAGTTCGCGCACGACCCGTTCGCGCTCGCGCCGGACCGAGGCGATCCGCTCGGCGGTCTCGATCATCCGCGACGGATCGAGCGCCTGAATCGCCAGCCGCACCAGCGGTTCGGGCAGGGCGTAGGGTTCCAGCACCGACGCCAGACGCGCCAGGGTCTGGGCTTGGGCGATCGCCGCGCCGACGCGGGCGCCGGCTAAGCCATAGGCCAGGGACAGGCTGCGCAGCACGATCAGGTTCGGCTGATCGGCGACGACGGTCACGGCCGAGGCGCTGTCGGAGAACTCGATCAGTCCCTCGTCCACCACCAGCAGGGCGGGGGCGACGCGGGCGGCCATCTCGCCGACGGCTTCGGGCGAGCCCAGGGCGCGGATGACGACGATACTTTTCTCTGGGGCCGTTTCGCCCTTGGCCGGATAGATGGCGCCGAGACTGTCATAGGGTTCGGCCTTCGGGGCCTCGACCGATCCCCCGTCGCGAGCGGCGAGGCGCCAGGCCAGTTCCAACCCGTGGGTTAGGCCGCGCACCGGCAGCACCTGTTCGGCAGGTACGCCATAGACGCCGGCCATGCGAGCGGCGAGGGCTGAGGCGTCGTCGGGATAGCGATCCAGACCTTCGCCGCCGGAAACCAGCGGCGGATAAGGGGCAGGCAGGGTCATCCTTCGGCCCTCAGGTCGGCGGCGCGGGCGTGGGCTTCCAGGCCCTCCATCCGGGCCAGACGGGCGGCGATGGGCGCAAGCTGACGGGCGCCGGCCTCGGTCACCAGCTGGACCGACATGGTGGTCATGAAGCTGGCGGTGGTGACGCCGCCCAGGGTGCGGGCGCCGCCGTCGGTCGGCAGGACGTGGCTGGGACCAGCGGCGTAGTCACCCAGCGTCTCGGCGGCGAACCGGCCGACGAACACGGCCCCGGCGGCGTTGATCGAGTCGACCAGCGGCTCGGGATCGTCGATCTGGATCGCCAGGTGTTCGGGACCATAGAGGTTGGCGACTTCTGCGGCCGCGTCGAGGTCGCGCACCAGGATGGCGCGGGCTTCGTTCAGAGAGGCGCGGGCGATGGCTTCGCGGGGCAGGGTTGCGACCTGC
The DNA here is from genome assembly GCF_027886425.1 of Brevundimonas vesicularis. Lineage (NCBI taxonomy): Bacteria > Pseudomonadati > Pseudomonadota > Alphaproteobacteria > Caulobacterales > Caulobacteraceae > Brevundimonas > Brevundimonas vesicularis. The sequence goes on from NZ_CP115671.1 coordinate 948,256, forward strand.
ACCTCCACCTCGCTCAGGATGTAGTCGATGGTGGCGCGGCTGGTGGAGACCAGCAGAACCTGCGCATCCGCATCATGCTCGGCCTGGCTGAGCAGGTCGGCGGCGGCGATCTCGGGCGCGGCGTCGCGATCGACGATGACCATCAACTCCGACGGGCCGGCCGGCATGTCGACGGCGGGACCGCCTGGCAGGGCGGAGGCCTGCTTCTTGGCCTCGGCCACATAGGCGTTGCCGGGTCCGAACAGCTTGTCACAGGCCGGAATGACCCCGTCTTCCAACTCGACGCCGAAGGTCAGGGCGGCGATGGCCTGGGCACCGCCCATCAGCCAGATGGCGTCCAGCTCCGCCTCTGCGGCGGCCAGGATCATGGCGGGGTGGATGCCGCCCTCCTTGTTCGGCGGCGTGACGGCGACGCGCTGGCCCACGCCCGCGACGCCGGCTGGAATGGCCAGCATCAGCAGCGACGAAAACAGCGGCGCGGTGCCGCCGGGAATATAGAGGCCGGCCGAGGCGATGGGGCGCCAAGCCAGTTTCGAGCGCACGCCAGGCGTCGTCTCGACGAAGGGGGTGTCCTCGGGCCGGGTCGCCTGGTGGAAGACGCGCACATTGTCGGCCGCCATGCGCAGGGCGCGCACGTCGCCGGGCGGCAGGGCGTTGCGCGCCTCGGCGACGGCCTCGGGCGTGATGGCGATGCGACGGGGCGGCGCCTTGTCCAGCTTCAGGCACCAGTCGGTTACGGCCGCGCCGCCGCGCTGGCGCACGTCGTCCAGGATGGTGCGCACGACCTCGGTCACGTCGCCGGCGGTGCGTTGTGCCGGGCGGGCGAGGGCGGCCGTCTTGCCGGCGGCGTCGAGGGAAGACCAGTCGATGCGTTTCATCACATCATCTTCTCGATCGGCAGGACCAGAATGGCCGAGGCGCCGGCGGCCTTCAGCTTCTCGAGCGTCTCCCAGAAGACGGCCTCCTGACAGACGGCGTGGACGGCGACCGCATCGTCGCGACCCATCAGGGGCATGACAGTGGGCGAGCCGGCGCCGGGCAGGATGGCGGTGATCTCGTCCAAGGCCGAGCGTGGGGCGTTCAGCATGACATATTTGGCGCCTTGCGAGGACACCACGCCCGCCATCCGCTCGATGACGCTGTCCAACAGCTGCTGCAAGGCGGGCTCGGGCGCCACGGGCGACTGGATCAGCACGGCCTGGCTTTCCAGAACCGTATCCTTGGCCCCCAGGCCGTTGGCCTCCAGCGTCGCGCCGGTCGAAACCAGGTCGCAGATGGCGGCGGCCAGTTTCAGCCGGGGCGCGACCTCGACGGCGCCGCGCATCACCACGATGTCGGCCTTGACCCCGCGTTCGTCGAGGAAGCGGCGCAGAATTTTGGGATAGGAGGTGGCGATGCGCAGACCGTCCAGCGAGGCCGGACCGTCATAGGCCAGGGTTGGAGGCGTGGCGATCTTGAGCGTGCAGCGACCGAAGCCCAGCGGCATGACGATCGAGGCGTTCGGCCCGCCGTTGCGACCTTCCTCCAGCACGTTCTCGCCGACGATGCCCAGGTCGCAGACGCCGTCCGCCACGAAGGTGGGGATGTCGTCGTCGCGGACGCGCAGCAGGTCGATCGGATAGTTCTCGACCCGGTACAGCAAGTCGTTGTGACCCTTGACCCATTTCAGGCCCGCGTCGCGGATCAGGTCGAGGCTGCGGTCGGCCAGACGGCCGGATTTCTGGACGGCGATGCGAAGCCGGCCCTGCACGGTGCTCATATTCGGATACTCAGTTCTTGTTTTTCAGGCGGTCCAGGGCAAGGCGATAGCCCTGGTGCGGCATGTCTTTCAGATAGCGGGCGACGCGGACGACGGTGGTGGGGCTGGCATGGGCCTCTGCGGCGATCTCGCGATAGGATTTGCCGCCGGCGTCGAGCAGGCGCGCGACCTGCCAGCGCTCGGAGAAGGCGCGCAGTTCCGCAGGCGTGCAAAGATCGGCCAGAAAGGCGTCGATCTCGGCGCGCGTCTTCATCGACAGCAGGGCGTCATGCAGGTCGTCACAGGCGGGCGGGGTCGTCATGCGCGTTCCACTATGCTGTAACGATGGAACGGTCAAGGGGGGAGGAGACAGATCGTGCGTGGCGCACTATCTGCGTCGTCATGACCAAGGTTCTCATCATCGGCGCGGGACACGCTGGCGGCTCCGTCGCGGCGTTCCTGCGGCAGTATGGGCATGAAGGCCCCATCGTGCTGGCGGGCGAGGAGGATGCGCCTCCGTATCAGCGGCCGCCCTTATCCAAGGCCTGGTTGAAGGGAGAGGCGGATCTGGAGGCGCTGCTGCTGCGGCCTCTGAGCTTCTACGCCGAGCAGACCATCGACTTCCGACCCTCGAGGGTCGCCGTGGCGGTGGACCCTGCCGCGAAGACGGTAGCCTTCCACGACGGGTCGTCCGAGGCCTACGACATCCTTTTGCTGGCGACCGGATCGACGGCGCGCAAACTGCCGGTTCCGGGCGGGGATCATCCCGATCTGCTGGAACTGCGCACGATGAAGGACGCCGAGCGACTGAAGGCGGTCCTCGGGCCCGGCAAGCGTCTGGCGGTGGTCGGCGGCGGCTATGTGGGGCTGGAGGCGGCGGCGTCGGCGCGCGCCCTGGGCGCTGAGGCGGTGGTGATCGAGCGCGCGCCGCGCGTGCTGGCGCGGGTGGCGTCCGAGACCCTGTCGGCCTTCTTCACGGCGCAGCACCGGGCGCACGGCGTCGAAATCCTGACCGACGCTGAGGTAGTCGCTGTGGCCCGCGACGGCGTGACCCTGGCCGACGGATCGGTGGTGCGGGCGGATGCAGTGTTGGTGGGGGTCGGCGCCCTGGCGTGCGACGCCCTGGCGCGGTCGGCCGGCCTGACCTGCGACGACGGCGTGGTGGTGGACGCTGAGGCACGCACCAGCGACCCGGCGATCTTCGCCATCGGCGACATGACGCGAAGGCCCATTCCGGTCCACGGCGGCGTGTATCACCGGCTGGAAAGCGTCCCCAATGCCCTGGAGCAGGCCAAACAGGCGGCCGCCGCCATCGTCGGACGGGCCGGACCGACGCCGGAAGTGCCCTGGTTCTGGTCGGACCAGTATGACGTCAAGCTTCAGATCGCCGGCCTGCCGTTCGAGGCCGACCGACAGGTGGTGCGCGGCGATCCGACGGCGTCGGGCTTTGCAGTCTTCCATCTGAACGGCGACCGCATCGTCTGCGTCGAGGCCGTCAACGCTCCGCCCGAGTTCATGGCCGGCAAGCAGTTGATCGCCAAGGCGACGCCTGTGGACGTGGACAAGCTGGCCGATCCGGCGGTGTCGATGAAGGCGGTGGCCATCGGATAAGGCGTCGCCGCAGTGCAACAAAACTGTTGCGCTTTACGTTCGTGACCGTTCAAGCTGCGACTTCAACGCGGCGGGGGCGGATGACGAGAGCTTTCGACGAAATGAATGGCGGCGGATCGGGTGCGATCCGCGACAGCTACAAGACGCTGGCGGCGTGGCTGGAAAACGCGCCGGCCGATCTGCTGCAGGCGCGCTCGCGCCAGGCGGAGCTGTTCTTCCGTCGCATGGGCGTGACCTTCGCCGTCTATGGCGACGAGGAATCCAACGAGCGGTTGATCCCCTTCGATGTCGTGCCGCGCATCATCGGCGCGGACGAATGGGGCGGTCTGGAAAAGGGGCTGAAGCAGCGGGTCACCGCCATCAACGCCTTCCTGAAAGACATCTATGGGCCGCAGGACTGCATCAAGGCGGGCATCGTCCCGGCCGATCTGATCCTGACCAATCCGCACTATCGGCCGGAGATGCAGGGGCGCCGCCCGCCGGGCGATGTCTGGTGCCACATCTCGGGCGTGGATCTGGTGCGCACGGGCGAGGACGGCTTCTACGTTCTGGAAGACAACTGCCGCACGCCGTCGGGCGTCTCCTATATGCTGGAGAACCGCGAGATGATGATGCGGCTGTTCCCCGACCTGTTCGCGGAACACGCCGTGCGTCCCGTCGAGATCTACACCGACATGCTGCTGCGCTCGTTGCAGGCCTCGGCGCCGGCAGGGGCAGGGGCGGACCCGACCATCGTCGTGCTGACGCCCGGCCCCTTCAACTCGGCCTACTATGAGCACAGCTTCCTGGCCGACAAGCTGGGTGTCGAGCTGGTCCAGGGCACGGACCTGTTCGTCAATGACGACACGGTCTTCATGCGCACGACCGAGGGGCCCAAGCGCGTCGATGTTATCTATCGCCGCATCGATGACGACTTCCTCGATCCCCTGACCTTCATGCCCAACTCCACCATCGGGGTGCCGGGGTTGATGTCGGCCTATTTCGCTGGACGGGTGACCCTGGCCAATGCGGTCGGGACGGGCGTGGCCGACGACAAGGCCGTCTATACCTACATGCCCGAGATCATCCGCTTCTTCACGGGCGAGGACGCCATCCTGCAGAACGTGCCGACCTGGCGCTGTCGCGAGCCGGACGCCCTGAAGGAAGTGTTGGATAAGCTGCCGGAACTGGTGGTCAAGGAAGTCGGCGGATCGGGCGGCTACGGCATGCTGGTCGGGCCGACCTCGACCAAGGCCGAGATCGAGGATTTTCGCGCCAAGCTGATCGCCGATCCCGACGACTTCATCGCCCAGCCAACGCTGAGCCTGTCGACGGCCCCGACGCTGAACGGCGGCGCCCTGTCGCCCCGCCACGTCGACCTCAGGCCGTTCGTCCTGTCCAGCCCGGCCGGGGTGCGCGTCGCGCCCGGCGGCCTGACGCGGGTGGCGCTGAAGGAAGGGTCGCTGGTGGTGAACTCCAGCCAGGGCGGCGGAACTAAGGACACCTGGGTGCTGGACAACTGATGCTTTCACGCACCGCAGACAGCCTCTATTGGACCGGCCGCTATATGGAGCGGGCGGACTTTCTTGCCCGCATTCTGGAGGCGGCGATCCGTCTCGCCGCCCTGCCGGCGAAAGATCAGGCCGCCGTCACCGCCTGGGCGGGGGCCATCGCCTCGTCGGGGGTCAAGGCCGGCTTTGACGCGACCGGCCGGACCGTGTCGGAAAAGTCCGTGCGGGAATATCTGGCCTTCGGCTTCGACAATCCGACCTCGATCAAGGCCTGCATCACCAAGGCGCGGACCAATGCGCGCTCGGTGCGCACCGCCCTGACCATCGAACTGTGGGAGGCGATCAACGGCGCCTGGAACGGTCTGAACGAACTGGGCGAACCGACCAAGCGCGACGACTTCACCAACTTCCTCGACTTCGTGAAATCGACGTCCCTGGCGGTCGAAGGCGCCTCGTCGCGGACCATGCTGCGCAACGACGCCTACTGGTTCCTGCGACTGGGCATGGCGATCGAGCGGGCCGACAACACCGCGCGCCTGCTGGACGTAAAATATCATCTGCTGCTGCCGCCCGGCGAACGGGTGGGCGGGCAACTGGACTACTTCCAGTGGACGACCCTTCTGCGCGAGGTTTCGGCATTGACCGCCTATCGCTGGGTTTACCGCGAAAGCGTGCGGCCTTGGCTGGTGGCGGACCTGCTGGTGCTGAACCGCCAGATGCCGCGCTCGCTGGCCTCATGTCAGGGCATGATCGTCAGCTATCTGGAGAAGCTGGCGACCGACTACGGTCGGCGCGGCCCCGCGCAACGGCTGGCCTCCAACCGCCTCAGCCAATTCAACGAGGCCAAGATCGAGGACATCTTCCAGTCCGGCCTGCACGAATACATCCAGGGCTTCCTGAACGAAAACAACGCCTTGGCCGCGGCCGTCCACGAACAGTATCTGGTCTGACCATGCGGATCCGGATCGATCACTCCACCCGCTACGCCTACGCCCGGCCCGCGCGGTTCATCGTCCAGATGCTACGCCTGACGCCCAAGTCGTGTGAGAGCCAGCAGGTCCGCGACTGGCGGATCGAAACCGATGTGGACGCCCGGCTGCGGCGCAGCGAGGACGCGTTCGGCAACATCGTTCACAGCCTCTACACCGAGCGGCCGACCGACGCCCTGACCATCCGCGTCACCGGCGAGGTCTCGACCGTAGAGACGGGCGGCGTCGTGAAAGGGCAGGCCGAACGCCTGTCGCCCATCGTCTATCTGCGCGACACCCCGATGACCAAGGCCGACGCCGGTATCGTCGATTTCGCCCGCTCTATTCCTGAGGGCGCGACGCTGGGCCGGATGCATCAGTTGATGGGCGCGCTGAAGGATACGGTGGCGTTCGAGGTCGGCTCGACCTCCGCCTCCCACACCGCCGCCGAAGCGTTCGCCCAGAAGCGCGGCGTCTGTCAGGACCATTCGCAGATCTTCATCTCGGCCGCGCGCCTGCTGGGCGTGCCGGCTCGCTATGTCTCGGGCCACCTCAGCCGTCAGGACGGACGCCACGATCAGGACGCCGCCCACGCCTGGGCCGAGGCCTGGGTCGAGAATCTGGGCTGGGTCGGGTTCGATCCGGCCAACGGTATCTGCCCGACCGAACACTATGTCCGGGTCGCGGTCGGCCTGGACGCGCGCGGCGCCACCCCGATCCGGGGCACGAGCTATGGCGGCGGCCAGGAGCAACTGACCGTCGCCTTGAATGTGCGGCCGGTGCAACAGAGCCAGCAACAACTGCAATCCAGTGGATGGCCCCGATAGGCATGACGCGCGAATCTGTTAGCGTCTGGGGATTCGCAACGCGGGGAGCGAATAGAGCGAAGTGACCTATTGCGTAGGCATGCTGGTGGACGACGGGTTGGCGATGATCGCCGACACGCGCACCAATGCGGGCGTGGACAACATCTCGTCCTATCGCAAACTGCACATCTACAAGTCGCCGGGCGAGCGCATCCTGGCGGTCGCGACGGCGGGCAATCTGTCGGTCACCCAGACGGCGCTGGCCATGGTTGCAGCCGGGGTCAAACTGCCGGACTCCACCGAGCTTGAAACGCTCCAGACCGCCCCGACCCTGTTCCGCGCCGCCCAGCTGCTGGGTCATGCGATGGCCAGCGTGCGGGCCAGCATCAATACACCGCCGACGCCGACCGCCGATGGGCTGAACGTCACCGCCTCCATGCTGTTGGGCGGTCAGATCGCTGGCGGAAAGATGGGGCTGTATCTGATCTACGGGCAGGGCAACTTCATCGAGTGCGGGCCCGATACGCCCTATCTGCAGATCGGCGAGCTGAAATACGGCAAGCCCATTCTGGATCGCGCCCTTCACAGCTCCACCTCCCTGTCCGAGGCGGTGAAGCTGGGACTGATTTCGTTCGACTCGACCATCCGCTCGAACATCGCCGTCGGCCCGCCGCTGGACCTGATCGTCATGCCGCGCGACCGGCTGACGGGCACGGCGCGGCGCATCGAGGCGGACGATCCCTATTTCCGCGATCTGGGTCGGCGCTGGTCCGAAGCCCTGGCCGCCGCCCACCGCGCCATGCCCGATCCGACCTGGTTGGATATCGACACGTCGGCGCCTCAGAGGAGCATCAGCGCCGTCGGCTAATTAAGATTGCGATTTGTTCGCAATTGTCTTGTGCCTTCCTGTGGAGCTGGTTATTGCGAGCGCATCGCAAAATCAGACCAAAAGGTCGCAAGACTATGTCCGAATCCCGCGCCGCCGCGCTCCGCTCGCTTCTGTTCGCCTCCAGCGCCGCCGGCATGCTGGTCGCCGCCCCCGCCATCGCCGCTGACGTGACCGCAGAGGACGGCGTGGTCGTCACGGCCGACCAGTCCCAGCCCGCCAATCTGGGCACGATCGACGTCAACGGTCAGTTCAAGAAGCCGGCCCCCGTCAGCCCCGAGTTCGTCGCGCCGCTGGTGGACACGCCGCGCGCCGTGACGGTCATCCCCCAGGCCATCATCGAACAGACCTCGGCCTCTTCCTTGCAGGACCTGCTGTCCAACTCCCCCGGCATCACTTTCGGGGCAGGCGAGGGCGGTCAGCCGCTGGCCGATCGTCCTTTCATCCGGGGTCAGTCGTCGGGCAACAACATCTTCGTGGACGGCATTCGTGACACGGGCGGCCAGCAACGCGAGGTCTTCAACCTGGAGCAGGTTGAGGTCATCAAGGGGCCGGACGCTGTTTATTCGGGACGCGGTTCGGGCGGCGGCAGCATCAATCTGGCCTCCAAATCGCCCAAGCTGAACGCCTTCACCAATGTCAGCGCGGGCGCGGGCACCGACGGCTATCTGCGCGGCACGGTCGACGCGAACCTGTCGCTGGGCGAGACCGCCGCCCTGCGCATCAACCTGATGGGCGCCCAGGGCGACGTGCCTGGCCGCGACGCCGTGGACTACGGCAAATGGGGTGCGGCCATCAGCCTGGGCGCCGGTCTGGGCACGCCGTCGTCTATGGTCTTCAGCTACTACCACCTGACGAGCGACCAGATGCCCGACTACGGCATTCCGTTGTTCACCAAGATCCAGTCGCGCACGACCGACAGCGGCGTTCTAGATGTGCCCTATGACAGCTTCTATGGGCTGAAGGCGCGCGACTACCTGACCAATGAGGTGGATACCTTCACCTTCAAGGCCGAGCATCGCCTCAACGATTTCGCCACGATCCGCAACGTGAGCCGCTATTCGCAGACGCTGAACGACTACATCGTCACCAACCCCGGCGACGGCGGCTATGTCGGACGGGCAGCGGACGGCACCTACTGGATGAAGCGGGGCACCAAGACCCGTTGGAACCCGGTCACCACCCTGGCCAATGTGACCGATGTCTTCGGCCAGTTCGCCACCGGCTCGATCAAGCACAGCTATGACGTCGGCGTGGAGCTGTCGCGCGAGCACAACAAGAACGCCTCCTATTCGACCTACACCACTTCGGGCTCGGCCTGTCCGACTGGTCTGACGACCGTCACCGGGTCGTATCCGACCGCCGCTGGGGCGCTGGGCGCCGGCGACTGCACCCCGGTCTACAATCCCAATTCCGACGACGCCTGGACCGGCGTGATCAATCGCGGCCCGACCAGTTCGAACACGACCGAGGCCATCGGCGTCTATGCCAACGACAGCATCACCCTGACCGAGCGACTGATCCTGAACCTGGGCGTTCGCTGGGACCAGTATTCGGTCAAGGGCGTGAACGCGGCGGCGACCCAGTCAGCCGGGGTCTGGACGACGACGGGCTATACGGCCGTTCCGGAACAGACCTGGGAGTTCACCAACTATCAGGTCGGTCTGGTGTTCAAGCCGACCCAGAACAGCAGCGTCTATGCGTCCTGGTCCACCTCCTCGACGCCGCCGACCATTTCGGCGGGCGACCAGAACGCCTCTGGCGGCACGGGCACGGTTGATGGCGTCGCCAACACCGTTCTGGATCCGGAAGACACCGAAAGCTTCGAGGTCGGCGCCAAGGCCAATGTCTTGAACGACCGTCTCGCCCTGTCGGCGGCCGCCTTCCATCTGACCCGCAAGAACGCCCTGATCCTGGTTGAGCCCAACGTCTTTCGTCAGGAAGGCGAGGTCGAGGTCAACGGCTTTGAACTGGGCGTGTCGGGCAGCATCACGCCGAAGTGGACCGTGTTCGGCGGCTATACCTACATGGACTCCGAACTGACCAAGGCGGCCGTGGTCGTGTCGGGCACACCGCCGGTCGCAACCGTCAATCCGCTGCAAGGCCTGCCGCTGGCCAACACGCCCAAGCACAGCGCCAGCCTGTTCACCACCTATCGCGTCCTGCCCCGGCTGACGGTCGGCGGCGGCGTCTACTACACGTCCAAATCTCTGGGCGGGAACCAGGGCGGCGCGGGCGGCGGGAACAACCGCATCTATGCGCCCGTATGGACTCGCGTGGACGCCTTCGCCGCCTATGATCTGACGGATCGCGCGACGCTTCAGCTGAACGTCAAGAATGCGACGGACGAGGAATACATCATGCGCACCAACGGCGTTCACCACGCCGACGTGGCCGCAGGTCGCCAGGCCATCCTGGCCTTGAACCTGCGCTTCTAACGGCCGTTTCCCCGGCCTAGTCTGACGGTCCCGCGATCCCCCGCGGGGCCGTTTCGTCTTTCAGCGAGAACGCCCGTGCTGCTGCAGATTCCGGAAGTCTTCTCCAAGGCCGAGGTCAAGGCTCTGCGGGCGCGGCTGGACGCCGGGCCGTGGGCGGACGGCAACGCCACCTCGGGCCATCAATCGGCGACGGCGAAGAAGAACCTTCAACTGCCCGAAGACTCGGACGTGGCGAAGGAGGTCTCGGCCCTGGTAGTCCAGGCGCTGAACGCCAATCCGATGTTTGTGGCGGCGGCTCTGCCGCACACGATCTTTCCGCCCCTGTTCAACCGCTACGAAGGCGGGGATGAGTTCGGCCTACATGTCGACAACGCCATCCGCCAGTCCCGAAACGGCGAGGCGATCCGTATCCGCAGCGACCTCTCGGCGACCTTGTTTCTGTCCGAACCCGACGATTATGACGGCGGCGAACTGATCATCGAGGAGATGTACGGGTCGCAGGCGATCAAGCTGCCGGCTGGCGATCTGGTGCTCTATCCGTCCAAGAGCCTGCATCGGGTCACGCCGGTGACACGCGGCGCGCGGGTGTCCTCCTTCATGTGGATGCAGAGCCTGATCCGCGATGACGCCGATCGCGAGACCCTGTTCCGTCTGGACATCGCCACCCAGCGCGTGGCGTCCGAGAAGGGGCCGAAGGATCAGGCGGTGATCGAACTGACCGGCGTCTATCACAATCTGCTGCGGCGCTGGACCGAGGTCTGACGCCCGCCTCACCACAGCGCCGCTAAATGCTATTGCAACCCGTTCGCAACAATGGCACAGCGAGCCCGTGACCGAACTCGCCACACAGCGTCAGGCCGAAACCGCAGCCAAGGGCTCCAAACCCAAGGCGGCGCTGAACGGCGCACGGTCGTTCTGGCTGAAGCAGCTTCACAGCTGGCACTGGATTTCGGCGGCGGTCAGCCTGGTCGGCATGATCCTGTTCGCGGTCACCGGCATCACCCTGAACCATGCGGCCTCAATCCCCGGCGATCCGGTCACGGTCGAACAGACCGCGACCTTGCCGGCGCCCCTGCTGCAGCGGCTGGGCAGCTTCCCGCAGGAGACGACCGATCCTGTCCCTGACGCTGTCGCACGCTGGGCGTCCGAGGCGCTCAAGGTCGAGATTGCCGACAAGCCGACCGAGACCACGGCGGAAGAGGTCTATGTCGCCTTGGCCATGCCCGGCGGCGACGGCTGGGTCACCATCGACCGTTCGACCGGCGAGACCCTGCACGAGAAGACGACGCGCGGCTGGATCGCCTACCTCAACGACCTGCACAAGGGCCGCAACGCCGGCCTGGTCTGGTTTTGGTTCATCGACGTCTTCGCGGCGGCCTGCGTCATCTTCGCCCTGACGGGGCTGGGTCTGATGTTCCTGCACGCCAAAGGTCGGCCCTCGACTTGGCCGCTGGCGGCTCTGGGCCTGCTGATCCCCGTCGTCATCGCCCTGATCTTCATTCACTGACGAGTTTTCCGATGCGCCTTCTTCCCGTCGTCATCACCACCGTAGGCCTAGCCGCCGCCGCTGCGCCCGCCATGGCCGCCGACCTGACGGTGTCGGTCGAGATTCCGCGCCTGAACACCGCCTCCTATCATCGCCCCTATGTCGCGGTGTGGATCGAAAAGCCGGATCAGTCGGCCGAACGCACCTTGGCCGTCTGGTATCAGCAGACTCGCAATAACGAGGGGGACGGCAAGGACTGGCTGAAGGATTTGCGCACCTGGTGGCGCAAGGGCGGTCGCGCCATGAGCCTGCCGGCCGACGGCGTATCCGGGGCCACGCGCGCGCCGGGCCGCCAGACCGTCACCGTACCCGCCGCCCGTCTGCGCAACCTTCAGCCCGGCCAGTACAACATTGTCGTCGAGGCGGCCCGCGAACTGGGCGGGCGCGAGGTCGTGCGCGTACCCTTCCGCTGGGGCGCGGCCAACACCGGCGCCGGAACCGGCTCCACCGAACTGGGCGCCGTGCGCGTCGCCGTCTCTCGCTAAGGATCATGACCATGAAGAAGACGATCGCCCTGCTGACGCTGGCCGCAGCGCTGGCCGCCCCCATGGCCGCCCAGGCCCACCGCGCCTGGCTGGCGCCCACCGCCACGACCCTGTCGGGCACGGACGCCTGGGTCGGGTTCGACGCGGGCATGTCGAACCAGGTGTTCAACCCCGATCACGCCGCCATGCGCCTGACCGGCCTGACCATCACCGCGCCGGACGGCTCGGCGGTCCAGCCCGAAAACGCCATGCAGGGCCGTTATCGCTCGACCTTCGACGCCCATCTGACCCAGAACGGCACCTACAAGATCGCCAACGTCATGGGCGGCGTCATGGCCAGCTACACCCTGAACGGTGAACAGAAGCGCTGGCGCGGCGCGGCCTCGGACTACCCGGCGGGCCTGCCGGAGGGCGCGACCAATGTTCAGGCGACCCGCACCGCCAGCCGGATCGAGACCTTCGTCACCCTGAACAACCCCACCGACACCGTCTTCAAGACGATCGGCGAGGGGCTTGAGCTGGTTCCCGTCACCCACCCGAACGATCTGGTCGTCGGCGAACCCGCCACCTTCAAACTGCTGAACAACGGCCAACCGGCGGCGGACATCGACGTCACCGTGGCCCGCGGCGGCCTGCGCTATCGCGACAACCCCGAAGAATCGACGGTCAAGACCAACGCCGAGGGCGCCTTCACCATCACTTGGCCGGAAGCGGGCATGTATTGGCTGAACGCGTCGGTCCGCACCGAAGGCCAGGGTGAAACGCTGGGTTCCAACGCCAGCTATGTGGCGGCGATGGAAGTCCTGCCCTAAGCGAAGGGCCATGTCCGACATTCCCCCCTCGCGCGGTTCCCGCGCCGCCCCGCCCACGGTCAATATCGGCGACGCCGCCCCTCTCGGCGACCGCGCCGACAACCGCGTCCTCGTGCCGGCGATCGAAGGCGCGCCGCCCCGTCCCCCCAGCGACCTGATCCGTTCGCTGGGCGGCCAGACCATGGGCACGACCTGGAGCGCGCGCGTCATCGCCCCGCCAGGCGTGGGCGAGGCCGAGATCCGGTCTGCGATCGAAGAGGAACTGGCCACCGTCGTCGGTCTGTTCAGCCCGTGGGAGCCGTCCAGCGAGATCAGCCGCTTCAACACCGCGCCCGCCGGCGTCTGGGCGGTGTCCCAGCCGTTCTGGGATCTGCTGGATGCGGCGATGACCCTAGGCGACGAGACCAACGGCGCGGTCGATCCGACCCTGGGCGCCTTGGTCGATCTGTGGGGGTTCGGCCCGCCTGGACCGCGGTCGGCCTTGTTGCCCGTCCCGTCCGAGGACGAGGTCGCCGCGGCTGCGGCCGTGTCGGGCTGGCAAAAGCTGCGGCTGAACGGCGATGCGCGCGCGGTGATGCAGATGGGCGGGATGAGGCTGGACTTCTCCGGCATCGCCAAGGGTCATGCGGTGGATCGCGTGTCCGACCGACTGATGGCCATGGGCGCGACCTCGCACCTGATCGAGATCGGCGGCGAGTTGAAGGGGCGCGGCGTCAAGCCGGACGCCCAGCCGTGGTGGGTCGAGATCGAGCGGGTCGAGGGCTCGCCCGCGCCCCACACCGTGGCGGCGTTGTTCGATTTGGCCGTGGCGACCAGCGGCGACTATCGCCGCGCGTTCCGCCATGAGGGGCGCCTTTATCCCCACACCATCGACGGATCGACCGGCCGGCCGGTCAGCAACAATCTGAGCTCGGTCACCGTCCTGCACCCCTCGGCCATGATGGCCGACGCCTACGCCACGGCCCTGACCGTCATGGGGCCGTTCGACGGACCGGACTACGCCGAGGCCGTCGGCCTGATGGCCCATTTCGTCGAACGCACCGAGCGCGGTCCGGTCGAGCGGATGTCGCCGGCCTTCGCCGCCCTGATGGACGACGACGGAGATCGTCCGGGGTGACAGCCGATCCGCAGCGCTGGCTGTGGGCGGTCGGGGCCTTGGCGCTTTGGCTGGCCCTGATCGCCGTCATCGTCTGGCGTGAACGCAGGGCCAGGGCGGCGGCGCGTGCGCGATCTGACGCCCTCGCCGGAGCAGGCGAGGGACGGCCGCTGCTGATCGCCTTCGCCAGCCAGACGGGCTTCGCCGAGGAACTGGCGTGGATGACGGCGCGGTCATTAGGCGATGGCGGCGTGGGCGCCCGGGTGCTGTCCTTCGCCGATCTGGATGTGCAGACCCTGAAGACGGCGGACCGCGCATTGCTGATCGTCTCGACGACCGGCGAGGGCGATCCGCCCGACAGCGCGGCCCGGTTCGTGCGCAAAGTCATGGGCGAGACGACCGACCTGTCCGGCCTTCGCTTCGGCCTGCTGGCGCTCGGCGACCGCAGCTATGATCAGTTCTGCGGCTTCGGTCATGCGGTGGACGGCTGGCTGAGACGCGCGGGCGCCGAACCCCTCTTCGACATGGTCGAGGTCGACAACGGCGAGGCCGGCGCCCTTCGCCACTGGCAGCACCAACTGAACCAGATCACGGGCAGCGTCACGGCCCCCGACTGGACTCCGCCCGCCTACGATCCCTGGCGGCTGGTCGAACGCACCCTGGTCAATCCGGGCAGTCCCGGCGGCGAGGCCCATCATCTGGCGTTCGAGGCCGTAGGCGCGACGCCCGACTGGTTGGCCGGCGACATCGCCGAGGTCGGCCTGCCTGAGCGTGACGGCGTCACGCCGGGCTCGCGCGAATATTCCATCGCCTCCCTGCCGTCGGACGGCCGCGTCGAGTTTCTGATCCGCCTGATGCGCCATCCCGACGGCGCCCCGGGCCTGGCGTCGGGATGGCTGACGCAGGATCTGGCGCTGGGCGATCAGATCGGAATGCGCCTGCGCACCAACCGCAGCTTCCACGGCCCGGCGGACGAGACGCCGATGATCCTGATCGGCAACGGCACGGGCATCGCCGGCCTGCGCGCGCATTTGAAGGCGCGCACCGACGCGGGCGGGGCCTGGCTTCTGTTCGGAGAACGCACCCAGGCGCAAGACGCCTTCTTCGACGCGGAGTTGCAGGCTTGGCTGGCGTCGGGCGTGCTGCGGCGGCTGGATCGGAGCTTCTCGCGCGACGAAGGCGACGGCCGATATGTGCAGGCCCTGGTCGCGGCGGCGGCGGATGATGTGCGCGACTGGGTCGCGCGCGGCGCGGCGGTCTATGTCTGCGGCAGTCTGGAAGGCATGTCGCAAGGCGTGCATGCGGCGCTGGAAAGCGCTCTGGGCGCGGACGTGGTGCTGACCCTGCTGGAAGACGGCCGCTACCGCCGCGACGTATACTGAACCCCGTCCTTGCCGATGGGGCTACTGGCCTAGTCGCCCCAACAGTTCCGCCGCGAAGGTCGACAGGGTGTCGTCGCGCGCGCCCATGACGATGATCCGGTCGCCCGGCTTGGCGATCTCGACGATCCGGTCGCCGCAGTCGGCGCGCGTCGCCAGCGCCTCGGCCTGACGGCCGGCAGCGCGGACGCCGGAGGCGATGTCTTCCGATCCCACGCTGCGGTCGGTGGTGCCGCCGTAATAGACCGGCTCGGGCATCAGCAGCACGTCGTCCTCGCGCATCAGGCCGGCGAAACCGTCGATAAACTCCGACTTCATCAGCTTCAGCGGGCCGAACCCATGCGGCTGGAACAGGATCAGCAGCCGGCCGTCGAAGGCGTGCAGGGTCTTCAGCGTGGCCGCGATCTTGTCCGGGTTATGGGCGAAGTCGTCGATGACGGTGATGTCGCCGGCCGTCCCGACCACCTCCATCCGGCGACGGATGCCGGCAAAGGTCTCCAGCGCCTTGACCGCCTCGGCCGTCGGCACGCCCAGCGCCCGGGTCGCACCCAGCGCCGCCAGGGCGTTGGCGACATTGTGCGCGCCGGGCACGTTCAGGACCACGTCGTGTTCGCTCCAGCCCTCGATCAGCCGGAACCGCATGCCCGTCGCCAGGGGCTGAAGATCATGGGCGGACAGGTCGGCCTTCTCTTCGCCCAGGCCGAAGGTGATCGCTTTTCCAGCCGGCAAGGTCTGGGCCAGGGCCGCCGTCTCGGGATTGTCCAGGTTCAACACGGCCGTCGTCGCCCGCGCGGTGAAGCCGCCGAACAGGTCGCGCAGCTCCTCCATCGACTTGTGGTCCAGCGAGATGTTGGACACCACCGCCACCGTCGGATCGTAGCGGGCGATCGAGCCGTCGCTTTCATCCACCTCCGACACGAACACGTCGGGCCCGCCGATCAGGGCGCTGGCGAACGGATGGTCGGCGTCGGCGAAGTTCTTCATCACCGCACCGTTCATGACGGTCGGCTCGCGGCCCGTCTGATGCAGGATCCAGGCGACCATGCCGGTGATGGTGGACTTGCCGCTGGTGCCCGCAACCCCGACCGAGGTCGGGGCGGCGTTGAAGAGTTCGCTGAGCAGTTCGGGCCGGGTCTTGATGGTTGCGCCGGCGCGCTTGGCCGCGCCGATGTCGGGCACCGTCTCCTCGATGGCGCCGGTGGCGATGACGGTCTGATCCGCGCGGGTCACGCCCGATCCGTCCTGGGGGTGCAGGGTCACGCCGTGGGCGCGCAACCAGTCGAACTTCTCGGGCGTGCGGCCCTGGTCCAGCGCCCGGTCCGACCCTTCGATCACGGCGCCGCGCGCCTGGACGATCATGGCCAGGGGCAGCATGCCCGACCCGCCGATGCCGCAGAAGAAATAGGAGGCGTCTTGGTTCATGCCCCCTTAGAACAGGGGATCGGGCCGGTCCGCCAGTAGGGGATCGCAAAAACGACGAAGAAGACGGACGTGACCACCAACAGTTTCAAGATTGGCGTCGTCTGCGCCAGTTCGCGCTTCTCGAAAGAGCGCGCCGAGGCGGTCGAGGCCTGGATGGCGCACAACCATCCCGACCGCGATGTCGCCGTCGTCTTCCACCCCGCCTGTTTTTTGAAACACGGTCATTTCGCCGGCGACGACCGGGCGCGCGCCGACGCCTTCGTGGAGTTCGCCAACGACCCCCGCATCGACGCCATCTGGTTCGCGCGCGGCGGATACGGCTCCTGTCGCATCGCCGATGCGGTGATCCCGCGCCTGGACGCCGTCGCCCGCAAGAAGCGCTATATGGGCTATTCCGACGCCGGCAGCCTGCTGGCCGGGATGTACAAGGCGAGATTCCAGCATCTGGCGCACGGACCGATGGCCTCGGATTCGGTGCGCGACGACGCGACCGCGCGCGGCGCCCTGTCCTGGCTGACCACGGGACGCACCGACTGGATCGAGCCGTCGCTAGCGGCCGATCCGCGCCCGGCCGTGGCCTTCAACCTGACCATCCTGAACGAACTGACCGGCACGCCGCTTGAGCCCGATCTGTCCGACCACGTCCTGATGTTGGAGGAGGTGTCCGAGGCCGCCTACCGGATCGACCGGATGATGTTTCACTTGACCAGCCAAGCCAGCATCCGTCGCGTGGCCGGAATTCGCCTGGGACGGGTCTCGGACGTTACGCCAAACGATCCCGATTTTGGTCAGACTCCGGAGGAAATCGTTCGATACTGGTGCCTGCGTTCGGGCATACCCTTTCTGGGAAGCGCCGATATCGGGCATGACGCCGCCAACAAGGTCGTCCCCTTCGGTCGCCCTTAAGGCGAACGACGCGCGACGAAAAGGACACAGTCTCGCCTCTATTCGCTAAGGCGAGGCCGCCCGCCTCTCGACAGAACGCCGGTCCTGACCTCAGATGCCGGTCCGCGAGGCGTTAGGACTTCGTTAGCCAAGGCGTTGGGGGACGCTGAGGTTTGCGCCTTCTGCGATGCGGCGGTTCGTTCGGATATCGGGGGATACCCGGACGAGCCGCCTGATCGTCCTTCAGCCCAACGCGCCCAGATATCTCTCCCATGCCGCCCGTCCAGTGACGGTCAGGACGACGCGGGTGCGAGGCTTGCGGCCCAGAAAACCCCGTCGCAGTTCAATATAGCCTGCGGTTTCCAGTCGGCTCAGGTGACTGGACAGGCTGTTGTTCGGGGCGGCCAAAGCGAGGGCGAGCTCGGTGAAGTCGGCGGCTTCGGCGGTCGAGAGATAGGCCATCACCCCTGTTCTTAATCGATGGGAAAAGGCGGGATCGACGCTGGGCTCGGCCGTCACCTGCGCGTCTCGCGCATCAGGATCATCGCAGGAGCGAAGGCCAGAAGTATCAGACTGGCGCACATGACAACCAAGGCGGCCAAAGACGCTGTGCCGACCCACGCCAAGGCAGCGGCTGCGCCAAAACTTCCGATCGCAACGGCGATGAGCCACCTCCGGTCGCTGGCGATGGCGGTGGTCCACCACGCTGCGCCCCATAGGATCAACACGACCGGCCAAATGACCTGGGCGATCTTCGTCGCATCCGGCGCGGCTTCGTTTCGCGTGACCAGGTGGAAAACGACAAAGGTGGCGACCAGCGCGATGAAGCTGCCCGACCATGTCGCTGTGGCCGATCGGCTAAGGCGGACTCGGTTTGGACCCAAGGTTCTCCAGATCGTCCACGCGACGGTGGCGAAAAAGATCAGGTGCGAACTGATAATTCCCCACGATCCCACGAAATTAGAGATCGGTCCTGTTACGGGTGTTCCGGATTGAGGCGGTCCTTCGATCAGGAAGGCCGTCAGGATGGCCAACAGTGCAAAGCCATAGGCGCCCCCGAATACGGCGATCAAGAGCAGGAAAGGGGCGGGCTGCCCGCGTCCCGCTACCGCCAATCGTTTCAGGTAGGCCAGGTCGGCTTCGTCCCTTGATGAAGAAGAATGGGTCATTCTTGGCTCTCCTGCGATATGACTACTTTAAAATACAAACTTGTCGAGTCAAGCAGGGTTTTGCGCTCATTCGATTCGCTTGTGGGGGCCGCAGGGCTTAAGGATCGCGGGTGCGTTTCGACGAGAGATTCATCGATGAACTGAAGGCCCGCCTTCGGCCGTCCGACGTGATCGGGCGGACGGTGAAGCTGAAACGTCAGGGCCGCGAATATGTCGGTCTGTCGCCCTTCTCGAAGGAGAAGTCGCCGTCCTTCTTCGTCAATGACGACAAGGGCTTCTTCCACGACTTCTCGTCCGGCAAGCATGGCGACATCATCTCCTTCCTGCAGGAGACCGAGCGGCTCAGTTTCGTCGAGGCGGTGCAGCGCCTGGCCGGCGAGGCGGGGATGCAGCTTCCCGCCGAAGACCCCAAGGAGGCCGAGCGCGAGCAGAAGCGGGCGGGTCTGTCGGACTGGATGGACCTGGCCCAGAAATGGTTCGCCGCAAACCTGCGCCGCACGCCGGGCAAGGCGGCGCGGGAATATCTGGACAAGCGCGGCCTGCCCGAGGATCAGTGGGAGCGGTTCGGGCTGGGCTATGCGCCCAACGACCGCGAGGGGCTGAAGCAGGCGTTGGTCCAGCGCGGCGCCAAGCCCGCCGAACTGGTCGAGGCTGGGCTCCTGATCTCGCCCGAAAGCGGCGGCCAGCCCTATGACCGGTTCCGCGACCGGCTGATGTTCCCGATCCTGGATGCGCGCGGCCGGATCGTCAGCTTCGGCGGTCGGGCCATGAACCCCGACGACCGGGCCAAATATCTGAACGGCCCGGAAAGCCCGCTGTTTCACAAGGGCGCGACCCTCTACGGCCTGCCTGAGGCGCGGCGGATACTGGGCGCGGAATCCAAGAATGACCAGGCCATCATCGTGGTCGAGGGGTATATGGACGTCATCGCCTGCCAGCGCGCGGGCCTGCCGGCCGTGGCGCCGATGGGCACGGCTCTGACCGAGGAGCAGATGGAACGGCTGTGGCGGGTGTCGCACGAGCCGATCCTGTGCTTCGACGGCGATGCGGCGGGGCTGCGCGCCGCCTATCGCGCCATCGAACGGTCGCTGCCGCTGCTGAAACCAGGGCGCTCATTCCGGTTCGCGCTGCTGGGCGCCGGGCAGGATCCTGACGACATTTTACGCGACAAGGGCGCGCCCGCGCTGCGTCAGGCCCTGGCCGAAACCCATGGGTTCGCCGAGGTGCTGTTCCGCCGCGAACAGGATCTGGAGCCGCTGGACACGCCGGAACGCAAGGCCGGCTTCAAGGCGCGGCTGAGGAACACCGCCTCGGCCATCCAGGACAAGGATCTGGCCGAACAATACCGCCGCGACCTGTTCGACCGTTTCGACGCCCTGTTCCCGCGCAGCCCTCAACGCGCGCCTTGGACGCCGGGGCAGGGCAAACGCGGTTTCGGCCCGCCGCCCAAACTGGGCCAGACGGCCGAGGGCGCCCAGGCGATGCAGTCGCTGTTTCGCGCCATCGAGCCCGTGCCGGCCGCCCTGGCCCACGGCGCCATCGACGACCCCGAACGGATGGACGACCATCTGGAAGAGATCGCCGCCCACGGATTCGGCGACAAGGGGCTGGATGGACTGGCGCAGGAGCTGGTTCGCCTGCGTCTGTCGGGACATAGCCTTGACTCCGCCGCCCTGCGACGCCATCTGGCGCAATCGGGTCATGATGCCTTAGTGCGCGAGGTCGAGAAGGCGGCGGCAAAGTCCGGCGCGCCATTCCTGGCCGCAAATGCGCCCCTCGCCGAGGCAAGGGTCCGATGGTCGCAGGCGTTCGACGCTTCGACGCGGGTCGCCGCGTTGGAGGACGCCTTGGCCCATGCACGTGATGTGCCTGGGCAGGATGAGGCGTTCCGCCGGCTGAAGGCCGAGCGGGATGCGCTTCGCCGTGCGATCAAAGCCGGGACGATTTGGGAAGACAGCGCGGGCACGTAACCTTACGGCACGCCAAGCATTGTATTTTTCGCCGGGGCGGACTGATCACCCTCTCGGCCGGAGACAGACTGACTATGAACGCACAGACCGAGACGCAGGACACCGAGGTTTCGACCGATGGGCCCCTGCTCGATCTGACGGACGCCGGCGTCAAGAAGTTCATCAAGCAAGCTAAGGCGCGCGGCTATGTGACGATGGAGGAGCTGAACAAGGTCCTGCCATCCGAAGAAGTTACGCCCGACGCCATTGAAGACACCTTGGCGATGCTGTCCGAAATGGGCGTCAACGTCGTGGAGGCCGAGGAGGACGCGCAGGAGCAGCAGTCCACCGACGTCGCCGCCGCCGCCGGCACCGCCGTGGCCGAAACGCCCGCCAAGTCGGCCTATGACCGCACCGACGACCCCGTGCGCATGTACCTGCGCGAGATGGGTTCGGTCGAACTGCTGAGCCGCGAGGGCGAAATCGCCATCGCCAAGCGGATCGAGGCCGGCCGCGACGCCATGATCTCGGGTCTGTGCGAAAGCGCCCTGACCTTCGAGGCCATCATGGTCTGGCGCGACGAGCTGGAAAACAACCGCATCCTGCTGCGCGAGGTCATCGACCTGGACGCCACCTATGGCGTTCTGAACCCTTCGTCCCTGCCGGGCGCCGCCCAGCCTGAAGGCGAAGAGGAAGAAGAGGCCGAGGACAAGCCGGCCGCCGAAGACAAGCCTGAGTCCGACGACGACGATGACGACGACTTCGACGATGGCGGCGGCATGTCGATTTCGGCGCTGGAAGCCGAGCTGCGCGACGGGGTGATGGACGTCCTTAACGCCATCGCTGCGGACTTCGGCGCCTTCCGCGCCCTGCAGGACAAGCTGGTTCAGACCCGCCTGAAGGGCGAGGTGCTGAGCGCCAAGGATGAAAAGGCCTATCAGGCGCTGACGACGTCCATCTCGGACCGTCTGAAGACGATGAAGCTGAACAACAACCGCATCGAGGCGCTGGTCGAGCAGCTCTATGCGATCAACAAGCGCCTGATCGGTCTGGAAGGCCGTCTGCTGCGCCTGGCCGACAGCTACGGCATTTCGCGGCCTGAGTTCCTCAAGGCCTATTTCGGCTCGGAGCTGGACCCCACCTGGACCGACCGGATCAAGGACCAGGGCGTGCGCTGGACCAAGTTCAGCGAGAACGAAGCCAGCCAGATCGCGACCATCCGTTCCGACGTCGCCGCCGTGGCGCTGGAAGCCGGCCTGCCGATCGACGACTATCGCCGCATTGTCCAGACGGTGCAGAAGGGCGAACGCGAAGCCCGTCAGGCCAAGAAGGAAATGGTCGAGGCCAACCTGCGCCTCGTGATCTCCATCGCCAAGAAATACACCAACCGCGGCCTGCAGTTCCTGGACCTGATCCAGGAGGGCAACATCGGCCTGATGAAGGCGGTCGACAAGTTCGAGTACCGCCGCGGCTACAAGTTCTCGACCTACGCCACCTGGTGGATCCGTCAGGCGATCACCCGCTCGATCGCCGACCAGGCGCGCACCATCCGCATCCCGGTGCACATGATCGAGACGATCAACAAGATCGTCCGCACCAGCCGCCAGATGTTGCACGAGATCGGCCGCGAGCCGACGCCGGAAGAGCTGGCCGAAAAGCTGGCCATGCCGCTGGAGAAGGTGCGCAAGGTCCTGAAGATCGCCAAGGAGCCGATCTCGCTGGAAACCCCGATCGGGGACGAGGAAGACAGCCACCTGGGCGACTTCATCGAGGACAAGAACGCCGTCTTGCCGATCGACGCCGCCATTCAGTCGAACCTGCGTGAGACCACCACCCGCGTTCTGGCGTCGCTGACGCCGCGTGAAGAGCGGGTGCTCCGAATGCGCTTCGGCATCGGCATGAACACCGACCACACGCTGGAAGAAGTCGGACAGCAGTTCTCGGTGACCCGCGAACGCATCCGTCAGATCGAGGCCAAGGCGCTGCGCAAGCTGAAGCACCCGTCGCGGTCGCGCAAACTGCGGTCCTTCCTGGACAGCTGATACGATCAAGGGCGGCCCCGACGGGCCGCCCTTTTTCTTGGCAGGCGACATGGCCCGAAAGCACGTCAATCTCGGCACGGCGCCGGCCAAGTCCGACCTGCCGCAAAAGTTCTGCGCCGCCTGCGGTCTGCCGTTCGCCTGGCGCAAGAAGTGGGCGCGGGACTGGGATCAGGTGCGGTTCTGTTCGGATCGCTGCCGGGCCAAGGGTGCGTCCGAAGAGCGCCGATAGACGGCTCTCCGCCTCGTGACCACGGCGGCGTCGGGAATCAGCTAAGCGTCGCGACCATGCCTTCCGTGTCGCGTATCTCTCCCGTTCTCATCGGCCTCGGCGTCCTGCTGATCCTCAGCGGCTGCGTGCGGCGGCCGCCCGAGCCGTTGCGGCCCCCATCGCCCTATCCGTCGCGCACCGAGGCGCCGCTGGTCGGGGGGCTGGTGGAGCGGATGATCGACGGCGGGACCCAAGCCCTGGTCGTGCGCGAAGGCGGCGATCTGGGCCGGTGTCTGGCCGAGTTGAACGCTGCGCGGGTGCGGTTCAGTCCCGTGCCGGATCGCCAGAACACCGCGACCTGCGGCCTGAGCAAGGGCGGGGTGCTGGGCGCCGACCTGGGGACGGTGGCGCGCATGGCGCCGGGCGATGTGGAGATGACATGTCAGACGGCGCTGGCGCTCAGCATCTGGCGTCGTCAGTCGCTGGAGCCGGCGGCGCGCGAAATCCTGGGCTCGGACGTCGTGCAGATCGACCACATGGGGGCCTACGCCTGTCGCAATGTGAACAACGGCGTGGGCTCGAACCGCATCAGCGCCCATTCCCAGGCGGCGGCGCTGGACTTCGCCGGGGTGCGGCTGAGGGACGGGCGGCGCATCACCGTGACCAAGGACTGGAACGGCGACACGCCCGAAGCGCGCTTCCTGAAGCGTATCCGCGACGACGCCTGCCGCATCTTCGGCACGACGCTCAGCCCCGACTACAACGCCGTCCATTACGACCACCTGCACCTCGAGGCGACCGACACGCGCTTCTGTCGCTGAGGCAACGCTTTGGCGCGGGGCGGATTACGCCCCTATGCGCGGTGAACTGAAGACCTATCAGGCCAAGCGCCGGTTCGGAGAAACGCCCGAGCCGAAGGGCGCGAAGGGCAAGCGCGCGAAGGGCGGCTTCCGCTATCTGATCCAGCGCCATGCGGCGACGCGGCTGCACTATGATTTCCGTATCGAGGCGGACGGGGTGCTGAAGTCCTGGGCCGTGACCAAGGCGCCGTCGCGCGACACGGCGGTCAAGCGTCTGGCGGTCGAGGTCGAGGATCATCCGCTGGACTACGGATCGTTCGAGGGGACGATTCCCGACGGCAACTACGGCGCCGGAACGGTGCAGATGTGGGATGTCGGCACCTGGGAGCCGCAGGAGCCGGACCTGGAGGCCGCCTGGGCCAAGGGTCAGATCAAGATGATCCTTCACGGCGAACGGCTGAAGGGCAAATGGGCGCTGATCCGGTTGAAGAGCGACCGGGGCAAGCCGTCCAAGAGAAACAACTGGCTGCTGCTGAAGGAGAAGGACGACTTCGCCGTGGCGGGAGAGGGCGATGCGCTCGCCGAAATCGACGCCTCGGTGACGACGGGCCGGTCGCTGGCCGAGATCGCGGATGGAACGACGGAATGGACGGCGTCCAAGCCGACGGGGCGTAAAGGCCCGGCCAAGCCAAAGCCGTCTAAGGCGGCGCTAAAGGCCAAGAAGCCGCCGGCCTTCGTGCCGATCCAGCTGTGTAAGGTGACCGACCATCCACCGGGCGGGACGGGCTGGGCGCACGAGATCAAGTTCGACGGCTATCGCATCCAGATCGGGGTCGGCGGCGGTCGGGCGGTCTTGCGGACGCGCAAGGGTCTGGACTGGAGCGACAAGTTTTCGGATCTGGCGGCGGATGCGGCGACCTGGCCCGACGCCGTGATCGACGGCGAGCTGTGCGCTCTGGACGACGATCACATGCCGGACTTCGGCGCGTTGCAGGCGGCCATCTCGGACGAGAAGACGGAAGGCCTGGTGTATTTCGCCTTCGATCTGTTGTTCGAGGGGGCGGAGGATCTGCGTAAACTGCCGCTGTCGCATCGCAAGGCGCGGCTGCAGGCCTATGTGGACCGGATCGGAAAGGCCGCCGCAGGTCGGCTGCGCTACGTCGAGCATTTCGCCTCGACCGGCCAGGCGGTGCTGGAGAGCGCCTGTCGCATGGATCTGGAAGGCGTGATCTCCAAGAAACTGGACGCCCCCTATCATGCCGGGCGGTCATCGACCTGGCTGAAGTCCAAATGCCGGGGTCGCGATGAAGTCGTGATCGGCGGCTGGTCGTCCGAGGACGGCACGCGGTTCCGCTCTCTGCTGGTGGGGGTCAGGGAAAAGGGCGGTCTTCGCTATCTGGGAAGGGTGGGGACCGGCTATGGCGAGGCCGTGACGAAGACGCTTGTTCCGGCGTTAAAGGGCGTGGCTGCGGAGAAATCGCCCTTCGCCGGGGCGGGCGCGCCAAAGGCGGCCAAGGACATCCATTGGGTCAAGCCGGTGCTGGTCGCCGAGGTCGAGCACGGCGGCTATACCGAATCCGGATCGCTGCGGCAGGCGGCGTTCAAAGGGTTGCGCGAAGACAAGACGGCCGCAGAGGTCACCGAGGCGCCGCAACCGCCCACCGACATGGGCGACGCGAAGAAGACCACGACGACGGTGCGACCAGCCGGAAAGCCCGGCAAGGTGGTCGTGGCGGGCGTGACCCTCTCCAGCCCCGATAAGGTGTTGTGGCCCGCCGTCGGCGACCGGCCGGCGATCACCAAGGCCGATCTGGCGCGCTACTACGAGGCGGCGGCTGAGCGGATTCTGCCCCATGTGGCGGACCGGCCGACCTCGATTATCCGGGCGCCCGAGGGGATCGGCGGCGAGACCTTCTTCCAGCGTCATGCCATGGCGGGGTCAAACCCGCGACTGAAGCTGATCGACGTCAAGGCCCGCAACCCTTACGTCGCCGCCGTCGATGTCGGCGGCCTGGTCGCCATCGCCCAGTCGGGCGGGCTGGAACTGCACCCCTGGGGCTGTGCGCCCGGCCAGCCGGAAGTCCCTGAGCAAATCACCTTCGACCTGGATCCCGACGAGGGGCTGAACTTCGCCGACGTCATCGCCGCGTCCAAGGTCGTGAAAGCGAAGATCGAGGCGCTAGGTCTGGCCGCCTTCGTCAAGACGACCGGGGGCAAGGGGCTGCACGTCGTGGTGCCGATCAAGACCGACGCCCGCTCGCGTGTGACCTGGGATCAGAACAAGGCCTTCGCCAAGGCGGTGGCGGAGGCCATACGCGTCGAGGCGCCGGACCGGTTCACCACGACCCTGGCCAAGAAGGCGCGGGGCGGAAAGATCTTCATCGACTATCTGCGCAACGGGCGCATGGCGACGGCGGTCGCGCCCTGGTCGCCGCGCGCACGGCCGGGCGCCGGGATCGCCTTCCCGCTGTCGTGGGGTCAGGTGAAGGCGGGGCTGGACCCGGCGGCGTTCAACCTATGGACCTATGAGGCGCTGCTGAAGAAGCCGGATCCGTGGGCGGATTTTCGGGCGTCTGCGGTCAGTTTGAAATCGGCGCTGAAAAAGATGGGCGTCTAGGCTGCTGTCTTCTTCTTTGCCGCAGCCTTCCTGGGCGTCGCCTTCTTTGCCGGGGCCTTCTTGGCGGCTGGCTTCTTCGTCCCCGTCGCCGACCCTTTCAGGCTGTTCCGCAATGCGGCCATCAGGTCGATGACATTGGTGTCGTCGGGTTCGGCGACATCGACCACGCCCGTGCCGCCCTTTGACTTGGCCTTGATCATCGCGCGCAAGGCGTCGTCGTAGCCGTCCTTGAAGTCGGTCGGGTCGAAGTCCGCCTCCTTCTGCCCGATGATGCGCGCGGCGATCTCGACCATGTCGGGATCGGCCTTCACTGTCGGAATGTCGTCGAAGTATTCGTCGGAATCGCGCACCTCGTCATGGGCGCGCAGGGTGTAGGCGATCAGCCCCTTGCCCCGGACCTCCAGCGCCAGCTGACGCTCCTTGCCGCGCAGGACCAGCTGGCCCAGCGCCACCTTGCCCTGTTTCTCCATGGCGTCGCGGATGACGGCGAAGGCCTCGACGCCCGCGCCTTTCTCGGGAACCACGAAGAAGGGATCGTCCCAGTACAGCCGGTCGATGTCGTCCTCATCTACGAACTTGTCGATCGAGATGGTCTTGGTGCTCTCCAGCTTCACCTTGTCGAAGTCGGCGTCGTCGAACAGCACGTATTCGTCCTTGGACACCTCATAGCCGCGCACCAGATCGCTGCGCTCGACGGGCCCGGCGTCCGGGTCGGTCGGCACCATGCGGATGCGATTGTTGGTGTCAGGATTGATCAGGTGAAACCGCACGTCGTTCGTGCTTGTCGTCGCCGTGTAGAGGGCCACCGGACAGGTGACCAGCGACAGCTTCAGATGTCCTTGCCAGGTGGGGCGGGCGGCCATGTCGGTTCTCCTCGATCCGTGACAATGCGTCAGGGCGATTTGCGTTCGAACAGGGCCGCCGCCTGGGCATCAGGCCTTACCTTCGAAGGCGACGCTGAAACCGCCCCACATCATGCGCTTGCCGTCGAAGGGCATGTCCATATTCGCAAAGTCGGGGTCGTCCTGCATCTTGCCGAAACAGGCGTCGGCGGTGGCGCGGTCGGGCCAGGTCACCCAGGAGAAGACGACGACCTCGCCCTCTTGCAGCTTCACCGCCATGGGAAAGCTGGTTAGTTTGCCGTCCGGCACGTCCTCGCCCCAGGTCTCGACCTGGGACAAGGCGCCGTATTTCTGAAACAGGGGCCAGGAGGCCTCGGCGGACTTGATGTAGCGCGCCTTGTCCTCGGTTTTCACGGGGGTCAAAAAGCCGGTCACATAGGTCATCGGTCGTCTCTTCTTTCTGGATTCAAACGTCGGCGACGGCGCGGTCCAGCGCCGCGATGTCGATCTTGATCATGCCCATCATGGCCTGCATGGCGGCCTTGGCGCGCGCGGGGTTCGGATCTGTGGTCAGTTCCATCAGGCGACGAGGCGTGATCTGCCACGACAGGCCCCAGCGGTCCTTCAACCAGCCGCAGGCGTTCTCGCTGCCGCCGTCGGCGAGCAGGGCGTCCCACAGCCGGTCCGTCTCGGCCTGATCCTCGGTCATCACCATGAAGGAGACGGCCTCGGTGAAGCGAAAGTTCGGTCCGCCGTTCAGCGCCAGATACTGGCGACCCGCCAGCAAGAACTGCACCGTCAGCACCGATCCTTCAGGGCCAGAGGGCGTATCGACCGGCGAGCGGTTGACGGCGGTGATGCGGCTGTCGGGCAGCAGGCTGACATAGAAGGCGGTCGCGGCCTCGGCGTCGCCGTCGAACCACAAGCAGGGAATGATCTTGTCGCTCATGCCGCGTCGCCCTCCGCCAACGCCGCCAGTTGATCGGCGACGGCGCCCCATCCCTGTTCGAAGCCCATGGCCTTGTGGGTTTCGGCGGCCTTTTCGTCCCAATGCCGGGCGGTGGCGGTGTAGCGGGTTCCACCGGCCTCGGGCTCGAAGGTGTCAATGCGCACGAAGTTCATGTCGCCGGCCTGCGGAACCCAGCCCTCGGTGAAGGCGCCGGTCGAGACCAGTTTGCGCCCCGGAACCACCTCCAGAAACACGCCGGAATAGGGATGCCGCTCGCCCTCAGGCGAAGCCATTTCGACATTGGCCCGCCCGCCGACGCGCAGGTCCCAATCCACGACCGGCGTGGTCCAGGGGCGAGGGCAGAACCACTCGCCGGTGCGCTCGGTGTAGATCTTCCACACCGTCTCCGGCGAGGCCTTGATCAGACGGCTGATGCTCAGTTCACGACTGTCGGCCATCACGACACCATGGCGTTGGCGGCGAAGGCTTCGGGACCGGCGGCGACGGCGGCCGGGTCCATCCACATCACCTCCCAGATGTGGCCGTCCGGATCGGCATAGCTGCGGCCGTACATGAAGCCGTAATCCTGGGACGCGTTCGGATCGCTCTCGCCGCCAGCGGCCTCCGCTTGGGCTACGACGGCGTCGACCGCCTCGCGGCTGTCCCGGGACAGGCACAACAGAACCTGGGCCGAGGCATGGGCGTCGGGGATCGCCCGGTCGGTGAAGGTGCGCCATTTGTCGTGGGTAAGCAGCATGACGTGGATCACGTCCGACACCACCATACAGGCGGCCGTGTCGTCGCTGAACATCGGGTTCCTGGTCGCGCCGACGGCCTCATAGAAGGCGATCGATCGGGGCAGGTCGGCGACCGGCAGGTTGATGAAAATCAGCTGAGCCACGGCGTTTCCTCTCCTTGTTATTTGCGAAACCTGACTCCGATGATTACGATAGTCAACTATGAAGTTAGAAAAGATAACCGATAGGGCTGGTCGCCGATATCACGACGCCTGCGGCGCCGCACACGGGCTGGACCTGATCGGCGAGCGCTGGGCCTTGCTGGTGATCCGCGAACTGATGATGGGCCCGCGTCGGTTCGGTGATCTGCGAAAGGATCTGCACGGCATTTCCGCGAACGTGCTGACCCAGCGGCTGGAGGGGCTGGAGGCTTCGGGCATCGTGACCCGCCGCAAACTGCCGCCGCCCGCCTCGGTTCAGGTCTATGAGCTGACGCCTTGGGGATACGAGATCAAGCCGGTCTTCATGGTGCTGGGCGGCTGGGCCGCGCGCTCGCCTCGCCACGACCCGACACTGCCGATCAGCGCGGTGTCGATCATGCAGTCGTTCGAGACGATGTTCGATCCGGCCCTGGCCGGAGACGCAGCGATGACCGTCGGCTTCGTCTTCGGCGACGAACCTTTTGTCGTTCAGATCGAAAAGGGGACGATCACGACCCGTCGCGGCGCCACGGACACCGCCGACGTCGTCCTGACGACCCAACCGCCGCTGGTCGCGGCCTGCGTCTACGGCAAGGTCCCGCCCGCCGCCTTCGAGGCCGACGGCCTGATGACCCTGACCGGCGACCGGGCCGTGTTCGACCGCTTCGCGGGCTTCTTCAACCTGCCGGAGAAGGCGCCGGTCTGAAGCTTCAGGCCAGCATGTCCAGCAGCGTGCCGGTCATGTCGTCCGCGGTGCGCAGAACGGCGGCGTTGGCGTTGAAGGCGGTCTTGGCCTGGATCCGCTCCACGGTTTCCTCGGCGAGATTGTCCAACGGCGCGGTGGCGGTGCGACGCGCGCTGTTGTCGAACCGGTTCTGCGCGGTCGTCATTCCGGCGGCGGCTATGGAAAGCGCTTGCATGGCGAAGCTCCGGACGCGGTGGGTTCGATCGCCAGACTGCGTCTTTCAGGTCAACGTCGCCTGAAGGAACAGGGTGAACGGCGTTTTCCGCCCCGCTTGCGCCCTTATTGATGTATAGAGCGCCATCATTCGCCCGGCCTGAGGTCTGACCTCGGCCGGGCGCGGTCGTTTCGGCGACCGCCCTTGTCCGTTGTCCCAGGTTTCCTATGCCCTTTCCCGCCGTCCATCCCGCGCTCGACCGCGCCCTGATCAACAAGGGCTATGCCGAACCCACTCCGGTTCAGGCCGCCGTCCTGGAGGCGGAGCATGCGGATCGCGACCTGCTGGTCTCGGCCCAGACGGGTTCGGGCAAGACCGTGGCCTTTGGTCTGGCCGCTGCGCCGACCCTGCTGGGCGACAAGCCGATCTTCGGCCCCGGCGGCGCGCCGCTCTGCCTGGCCATCGCGCCCACGCGGGAACTGGCCATGCAGGTCGCGGCTGAGCTGCAATGGCTGTACGCCGACTCCGGCGCCAAGATCGCCACCTGCGTCGGCGGCATGGATGCGCGCCGTGAAGCCCGCGCGCTCGGCTTCGGCGTCCACATCGTCGTCGGCACGCCCGGCCGCCTGAAGGACCACATCGATCGGGGCAATCTGGACCTGTCCGAGCTAAAGGTCGCCGTCCTCGATGAGGCCGACGAGATGCTGGACATGGGCTTCCGCGAGGACCTTGAGCACATCCTGGACCAGGCGCCGGCCGAACGTCGCACCCTGCTGTTCTCGGCGACCATCGCGCGTGAGATCGCGACCCTGGCCAAACGCTATCAGAAGGACGCGGTCCGCATCGACGCGACCGACAAGACGCGCCAGCACGCCGACATCGAATACCGCGCCTATCGCATTGCGCCGAACGAGATCGAGCACGCGGTGGTCAACACCCTGCGCTGGTTCGAGGCGCCGCGCGCCATGGTCTTCTGCTCGACGCGCGACAGCGTGCGTCACCTGCAATCCTCTCTGCTGGAGCGCGGCTTCTCGACCGTCAGCCTGTCGGGCGAGATGGGTCAGCGCGAGCGGACCGACGCGCTTCAGTCGCTGCGTGACGGCCGCGCCCGCGTCTGTGTCGCCACCGACGTCGCCGCGCGCGGTCTGGACCTGCCGGACCTGGGTCTGGTCATCCATGCCGAACTGCCGATGAACCGCGCCGGCCTGCTGCACCGTTCGGGCCGGACGGGCCGGGCGGGCAAGAAGGGCATCTCGGTCATGCTGGTCCCGCACTCGCGCCGTCGCAAGGCCGAGCGGCTGATGGACGAGGCCGGCGTCGACGCCGTCTGGACCGGCGCCCCGACCTTCGACGAAATCCGCAAGGCCGACGAAGGCCGTCTGCTGTCGCCCGAGTTCTTCGAGGCCGACGTCTCCGACGAGGACATGGTCGTCGCCAAGCGGATGATCGCCGAGCGTACGCCCGACGAGATCGCCGCCGCCCTGGTGCGCCTCCTGCGCAAGGAACAGCCGGCGCCGGAAGAACTGTCCGATCCGGGTTCGGACCGCGGTCCTGCCAAGCGCGAACGCACCGTGCGCAACGACGACGGCACGGCGGCTCAACCCTGGCCGGGCGACCGCCTGGGCGCCGATGATGTGGTCTGGTTCCGTCTGGACGTGGGCCGCAACAAGAACGCCGACCCCAAGTGGCTGATACCGCTGATCTGCCGCATCGGCGGCATTTCCAAGCCTCAGATCGGCGCCATCCGCACCTTCCCCGAAGAGACGCGGTTCGAGGTCGCCAAGACCCACGAGAAAGCCTTCCGCGAAGCCGTCGCCGCCTCCAAGGACGAGGTGAAGATCACGCCGTCGGAAGCCCCGACGCCCGGCTCGATGAAGGCCAGCCGCTTCGCCGGCAAGCCGCGCGAGGATGGCGACCGCCCCTTCAAGAAGACCCCCTACAAGCGCGCCGACGGCGGCGAGGGCGACGCCCGCCCGCCGTTCAAGAAGAAGCCCTGGGCCCCCCATTCCGGCAAGTCGGGGGCTGACAGCGGCGCCAATCCGCGCTCGAACGCCTCGGGCGACAAGCCCTATGCCAAGAAGCCCTTCAAGGCCAAGCCGGGCTTCAAGAAGGACGGCTTCAAAGGCAAGCCCAAGGGCTGATCATGCCGGCACTTGCCTGATCGTGGGCGGAGGCGCACCCTCCGCCCATGAGCACGCCGTCCGCACCTGAGGGCCGTTACGCCTCGTTCGAGGCCTTCTATCCCTATTACATCCACGAGCATTCCAACCGGACGTGTCGGCGCATCCACGTCGTCGGCACCTTTCTGGTGATCTCGGCCTTCGTCGCCTTCGTGGCGACGCGGAACGCCTGGTGGCTGCTGGCCATGCCGCTGCTGGGCTACGGCTTCGCCTGGGTCGGGCATTTCTTCTTCGAAAAGAACCGGCCCGCGACGTTCAAATATCCGCTGTGGAGCCTGATGGGCGACTTTCGCCTGTTCTTCGAGACAGTGACGGGCAAGCGCCGCTTCTGAAAGACCGCATTTCAAGCTGCACGGTTCGGCGAAACGGAATAGTCTCCCCCTGCGGCGTTGCGCCGCTGCTGGAGGGAGCATCATGAAATCCATCGCCGTCATCGCCGCTGCGTCCGTGCTGCTCGCCCCTGGCGTCAGCCTGGCGCAGAAGAGCGGGGCCAAGCCCGACTTCACCCTGGACCCCAACTACGGCTCGGTGCGGCTGGAGACCGGCTTCACGCCCGATCCCTGGACCAAGTCCATCCTGGCGGGCGGTTCGATCGCCGCCTCGGCGGCGCAGTCGGGCTGCGAGGGCAAGGTCAGCGCCGCGCCCGATCTGCAACTGAACTTCGAAGCCGGCGATCTGGACCTGACCATCAAGGCGGTCGCCAGCGAGGACACGACGCTGCTGGTCAACAGCCCCGGCGGCCGCTGGTACTGCGACGACGACAGCGGCGGCGACCTAGACCCGATGGTGACAATCTCCAATCCCGAGAGCGGTCGCTACGACATCTGGCTGGGCACCTATAACGACAACATGGTCCAGTCGACGCTGCAGATCAGCGAACTGGGCGGCACGGACACGACGGCGGGCGCGGCGCCCAACATCGATCTTGAGCCCAACTACGGCACGGCCAATCTCCGCGGCGGCTTCACGCCCGACCCCTGGACCAAGTCGATCCTGGCCGGCGGTTCGTCGCCCGCCTCGGCCGCCAAGTCGGGCTGCGAAGGTTCGGTCAGTTCAGCCCCGGACATCCAGATTTTCTTCGAGCCGGGCGACGCCGATCTGACCTTCCGCGTTCGCGCGGACGAGGACACGACCCTGCTGATCAATACGCCCAACGGCCGCTTCTACTGCGACGACGACGGCGCGGGCGGCGTCGATCCGAAGGTGACGATCACCAATCCGCAGAGCGGCCGCTACGACATCTGGGTCGGCACCTATAACGGCTCGATGGTCCAGTCGACGCTGGAAGTGTCCGAATTGGACTGATTGGCGCAAGGCTTCAGACACGAAAACGCCGGCTGACCTTCGCGGTCAGCCGGCGTTTTTCATGATCGGCCGGATCAGTTGGAAGCGGTGGTCCAGGCCGGGGGGCAGCCGTCGAAATCGCCGGCGTCCACGATGGTCAGGGTACGCATGTTCAGGCGCTGCGCCTGGTTCATCGAGCCGCGACCGTTGCCGGTATAGAGGTCGATCTTCTGGCCCTTGATCGCGCCGCCGGTGTCGGAGGCGTACCAGTAGCCGTCGTGGATCGAACCGTCGGCCAGGCGCATGCCGACCGTTTCGCGGATGAACAGCTTGGTGCGGCGCGGTATCACGCGGGGATCGACCGCGACGGTGCGCATAGCGATCGGACGGCAACCCAGCGAATCGTTGCCCGTCGCGCCGCCGCCGCCTGCGTGATAGAGGCGCGCCGAGGCGCGCCAATCCGGATCGGAGGCCATCAGCTCGGCCTGTTCGGCGTTCAGGGCGGTCTCGACTTCATCGGAACCGACGATGGCGGCAGGGGTTTCAGTCCTGACTTGATCCGCCGCTACGACGTCATTGTAGGGGACAGGCCCGCTCGTCACAGACGATACGGCAGCCCAAAGCATGGCGATAGCAGCGGAGGCGCCGATCATGAGTTTCGCTCAGGAGACACCGGCTCCCAACGCCGCCGGCGCTGGCCTTGTCGCGTTAACCTGTGGCGAGAAAGTGGCGGAACCCGCCTTGGCCCCGTCTGTTACGATTTGTTTCTAGGTTAATGCCCTGTTTTGCATGACTTATTTATCCCCAGTCTGAGCGCTTGGGGACGACGCCCCGGGCTTCAAAACTTGAAGTTGAGGCCCGCCTGAAGCACCGGCAGGACCTTGTAATCATCGGCCTCGGCCTGAATCTCACGCTCTTCCTGATCCAGACGCGAACGGAAGGTAGGGTCGTTCGACAGCGTCCCGCCGCGAGCGCCCAGATCCACTTGCGGCGCATCGCCAAAGGCCGCGCCGGCCAGAATGCGGAAGCCGAGCCTTCCGCCGCGCGTAAAGGTGTTGTCATAGCCCAGGCCGACGAAGGGCGCGGTGCTCTCCAGGTCGATGCGGCCGGTCAATGTCCCGACCTGGGCCGGGGTGAAGGTCGCGCCGCCGACATTGACGTTTCCGGTGGGCGTCGCATCCAGATCGACCTTGCGATCGCCGAAATAGGCCCCGCCCGAGATCAGAAAGCCGTTGCGGAACGGATGCAGGTCCACAAAGGCGCCCGGCGACTTGAAGTCGATCTTGGCGTCGTAATCGATGCCCTTGTAGGTCTGGTCCCGATCCCATTTCAGCACGTCATAGCCGCCGCGCAGCACCACGACCGGGCTGAGCGCGAACTGGGCCTGAAGGCCCGCGCCCGGCGTGCCGACCTGGGCGCCGACGGCGAACCGGCCGTCAGCCTGCGCCAGGGCCGATGTGGCGGGCAGGGCGGCCGCGATGACGGCGGCGATCAGCGGGGTCTTCATGGCGTGCAGGTCCGAAACGGCAGGGTTCTCTTAACCTTGCCGGCCAGCTCTGAAGATTGGGTTACGCCACCCAGTCGCCGGGCGCCGTGTCGCGCCTCGCCTCGGCATCGCGCACAGCCTCTACCGCTCGATCCAGCACCTCCAGGCCGGCGCCGGGCTTGATCGCCTCGACCGTCAGAATGCGACGGAACGCCCTCGCGCCGGGCCGGCCGTGCATCAGGCCCAGCATATGCCTCGCCATCGCAGGCAGGGCGACGCCTTCGTCCAGACGCGCGGCCATATAGGGCCGATAGCGCTCCAGCGCGGCGAAGGCGTCGGTGTCCTGGACCGGCTCGCCATACAGGCGACGATCCGCCTGACCCAGAATGGCCGGCTCGTGATACGCGGCGCGACCCAGCATGACCCCGTCCAGCTTGACGCCGTCGATCTCGGCCAGATGCGCCTCGACCGCGTCCATTGAGGCGATGCCTCCATTGATCGAGATGTTCAGATGCGGCCGCTCGCGCTTCAGCCGGCGCACCAGATCATAGTCCAGCGGCGGCACGTCGCGGTTCTCCTTGGGCGACAACCCCTTCAGCCAGGCCTTGCGCGCATGGACGACGAAGACCTCGATCCCGACGGCGGCGCAGGCGTCCGCCGTGGCGAACAGGCTGACGGCCGGGTCCTGATCATCCACGCCGATGCGGCATTTGACGGTGGCGGGCACGCTGACGGCCCCCTTGATCGCCGCCATACAGTCGGCCACCAACTCCGGCTCGCGCATCAGGCAGGCCCCGAACCGACCCGACTGCACCCGGTCCGACGGGCAGCCGACGTTCAGATTGATCTCGTCATAGCCGAACGCCTCACCGACCTTGGCGGCCTCGGCCAGCTGCGCCGGGTCCGATCCGCCCAGTTGCAAGGCCACCGGATGCTCCAGAGCATCAAACCCCAGCAGCCGCTCGCGATCCCCGTGCAACACCGCCGGCGCCGTCACCATCTCGGTATAGAGCAGCGCCTTGGTCGTCAGCGCCCTGTGGAACGCCCGGCAATGCCGATCGGTCCAGTCCATCATCGGGGCGATGGACAGCGTGCGGGAGGCGTTCAGGGACATGGGGGTGCGGCTTGACCGGCGATGCAAAGGCGACTGCGGGTGCCCATACGCCATTTACGCGCCGCCGTGAAATCAGAGCTCCCAATGCACAGGTGTAGCCGGAGAGGCGTCCCGTGCCGGATCACACGGGACGCTTTGGTCACGCTTAGCGGCGGGCGCGCAGTTCCAGTTCGCCAATGCGGCGGCTCATGTAGGCCGTGTCGTCGGACGAGGGGCTGGTGCGGCTATAGGCGGCGTCCAGGCGTGCGAGGTCGCCGGCCTCGACGCGGATGTCGGCGGCCTCGGTGCGGCTGACGGCGCCCGAGCGTTCGGCGGCGGTCAGGGCGGTTTCCAGGTTCGCCAGACGGGTGCGGGCGGGCAGGTTGGCGGACGGCGTCTGTCCGGCTGGGCCGTCGCCGACCCGCAGGTCCAGGGCGTCCAGACGCGCGTCCAGATCGGCGCGTTCGCTGGCGCTGATCGATCCATCGGCGCTGTAGCGGCTCTCCAGCTGGATCAGGGCCTGATAGTCGGACTTCAGGCGCGTCGCCTCTGTGCGGGTGATGCGGCGCGCGGTCACGGCGGCGTTGACGCGGGTGTCGAACTCCGCGCGGCCTTGGGCGACGGTGTCCATGTCGGCATAGCCCGAGGCGCCGGCTTCCAGCGTCTGGGTAAGGGCGGTGTAGCGGGCGTTCAGATCCGCGCGTTCCTGGGCCGAGATGCCGCCGACGGCGTATTGGTTCTCCAGATCAACCAGGGCCGCGTAGTCCGCGCGCAGGCGCGTGGCGGCCGAGGCGGAGACGCCGCCGGCGCGCACGCTGGCGTCCACGCGGGTGGAGAACTGGCTCTGGCCGTCACGCAACGGACGGCCGCCGCGCAGCCAGGCCTGATCCATTGCCGACAGGCCCAGACGATCGCCGAACAGGGCGCCCACGACCGCGCCCAGCCGATCCTGTGTCGTCGAGGGGTATTGCGTCTGGGCGACTGCAGCGCCGCCCGCGAGGGTCAGGGCGGTGGTGGCGATCAGGGCGAGGCGGACGTTGCGCATGGGAAGGTTTCTTGTCGGTTGATGTCAGCCGACAAAACGATGGTCGTCCGGCTTGGTTGCCTGCCTGCGCCTCAGTCGCGGATGAAGTGCGGCACGAAGCGCGAGGTGTTCCTGGTGATGCGGCCCGTGTCCTCGCGCAGGCTGATGCCCGCCGGTTCGGTTCCCACCAGCCACGACCCGACGATCACATGATTGCCGTCGAACAGGGGCGGATCGCACAGCGCCTGGCGGATGTAGCGCCCCTCGCCATAGCCGCCGTCCACCACCTCTGCGGCGCTGACGCCCCGGTCGATCAGTTCGACATTGTCGCCCTCGCGCGAGAACAACGGCTTGCGCACATAGGATGAGCCCAGCGCCGCCTCGGCCGGATCGCCCTCGAAATAGGATTCCAGCAGGTTGGGGTGGCCCGCATGCCGCTCCCACAACAGCGGCAGGATGGCCTTGTTGGACAGGATGCTCTTCCACGCCGGCTCCAGCACGGTCACGTCCGCCGTCGGCAGCGGGGCGGCGTAGTCGTCGCGCAGCATCTGCTCCCACGGATAGAGCTTGAACATCGCCTGGATGATCCAGTTCTCGTGGTCCACGAACCGGCCGTCGGCGTTCAGCCCGATCTGGTCGATGGCGACGAACTGGGGCTCCAGCCCGGCCTGTTGGGCCAGGTCTTCCAGGAAGCGCACGGTCTGGCGATCCTCGACGAAATCGGCGTCCGAGGCGAAATGCACGAAGCCGCCGTTCGGGAAGATGGCGCGGAAGCGATCGACCAGCTTCTCATGCAGGCTGTTGAACTGATCCGCATCGGCGGGCAGGGCGCCGGCCTTGATCTGGTCCTCCAGCCACAGCCATTGAAACACCGCCGTCTCATAGATGCTGGTCGGGGTGTCGGCGTTGTATTCATACAGCTTGGCCGGACCCGTCCCGTCCCCCGAGCCGGCATAGGCGAAGTCGAACCGGCCATAGAGGGACGGGTCGCCCCGCTTCCAGCTGTCGGCCACATAGTCCCGCATGGTCTCGGGAATATCGAGCTGTTCCATCAGCCGCTCGGACTGAACCGCCTCGTTGACCAGCTCCAGGCACAGGCCGTGCAGTTCCTCGGTCGGCGCCTCGATCCCGTCCTCGATCTCGGCCAGCGAAAAGGCATAGGCCGCCGTCTCGTCCCAATAGGGTTTGCCGTCGGTGTGGCGCCAGGTGAAGCCGAGTTCCTCGGCCTTGGCGTCCCAGTCGGTGCGGGGATCGAAGCGCAGACGCTCCATGGATCAGGCCGGGTCTTTGTCGGGCGTGGATTGGCCGATGCGCGGCGTGACCACCGTCACCTCCGGCTGGCTCAGGCGCGCCAGGACGTCGTCGGCCGAGGAATGGCCGGGCAGAATGCCGGCCTCGCGCAGCTTGGCGTCCAGGTCCGCGCCGGTGCGACGATCCTCCAGCGCTTGGCTGGCGTTCAGCTTCTCTTCCTGGATCGCCTGGCGCTGTTTGATGCGTTGCAGACTGTCCGCCGCCGAGCCGATGCGCGACTGGGCGCCGGCCGAGTTCAGGGCGACCGACGTCTGGGCCTTCTGGACGGAATCGTTGACCTTGACGATGTCGATCTCGCGACGAAGCGTCTCGATCTTCTGGTCTGTCGAGGCGATGGCCGTGCGCAGGCGCGTCTCGGCCGTCTTCATGTCCTCGATCAGCGGGCCGCGGCTGGTGATCTCGGCCTCCAGCTCGGCGATGCGGCCGGCGACTTCGCGCGCCAGATCAGTCTTGCCCTGACCCAGGGCTGTGCGGGCCGAACTTTCGTATTTGGCGACCTGGTCGCGGAAGCTGGCCATCTCGTTTTCGGCCATGCGGCGGCGCGCCACCAGGCCGGCCAGGTCATCGCGGGCCTTGCCCTGGGCGTTGTCGGCGTCGCGGATTTCCTGGTCGAGGATCTTCAGCGCATTGGCGTCGACGACGCCCTGGGCCGCATCGTGGGCCGTGCCGCGGAACAGGGCGGACAGTTTTCTGAGCATGGACATGGTCGGTCTTCCGGGATCAGGCGGCGTCGGCGCCGAAGGTTTCACGCAGTTCGGTGGCGTCGATCGCATTCTCGGCCAGGGTGCGCAGTTCGATCAGGATGGTCTGAAGCGTCGTCTTGCAAGAGAGTTCGCCCATCAGCTCATACACGTCTTCGCCACCGACATTGGTGATGGCGAAGTTGGACAGGGGCACCACGCGCTGGGCCTTCAGCAGGAACTCGTTGAAGGCATGGCGGTCCTTCTGCTCCGACACCGGCCACAGCAGGACCGAGCAGACGATCTGGGCGCCGCCGACGCTCAGATAGACCGGCAGATCGCCGTATTCGTGCATGGTCGCCAGCAGCACCGGCTCGGCGCCCTCGACCACGCGCAGGGTCATTTCGCCGTCACGCAGCAGGGTTGAGCCGTCCAGCGCCGCCTTGATGGCGGGCACGGTCCAGGGGGTCTCGATCACGGCGTCCATTTGATGGTCGTCTCCAGGGGTGATGGAATCGGAAGTGGGGCGGCGCGGGCGCCCCGCAAGCTGCGGCCCGCGCGTGGAATCGGTGACGATGGCGCGCACGGCCGCCTTGACGTCGTCGCGGGCGGCGGCCGGCACCCAAAGCTCCAGCTTGACCAGGCCCGCCTCACGACGCGCCTGTCGCCACGCACGGATGCGGTCATTGGCGGCGGAAGAGGGCGATGTGTCATTCGGCATATCGTTACATGAAACGCGTAACATGAACGCTTGACTTGACGCAAGATCGGACGGAATGTCGCGCCATGAACCGCCTCATTCGGTCGCATCGCTTCTGTTCGCTCGCCGTCGGCGCGCATCGGGCCTAGATAGTCGCCCATGTTCAAGAAGCTTTTCGGTTCGTCGGAGAAGGTCGCGCCCGCCAATCGGCTGGCGACCGTGCGCAACATCACCGTCGGCCGCACCGTGTCGCTGGACGCGCTGGCCTGGCGCAGGCTGGGCGACGAGACCCATTTCACCCTGGATCGCGACGTGCTGGACATCTCGGCGCAGGGGGTGGTCAGCCTGGACAGCGGCCAGTTCGTCCATCGCTTCTACACCGACGACCACGTCATGCTTCAGGCCATGAGCGACGACGAGGCGGGCCTGGAAACCTACGACTTCAGCCTGTTCGTGCCCTGGACCTCGGCCTATCCGCCGGGCGAGCGCGAACGCCGCATCTGGCGCGACCGACTGTCGGCGCCGGTCTTTCACGGCGCGGCCGAGGAGTTGCCCGACTATCCGCGCTTCTGGTTCGCCGAGAGCGACGCCATTCAGCCGCCCGTCACCCTGTGGGAGACGATCTGGGACGACCGCGCCGCGACCACGCCCTATGCCAAGATCTTCCAGACCTGCATGTTGTATGCGCGCGAGCTGGGCGGCGGGCGCGAGCTGATGCTGGCGCTTGAGCAGCAGCCCGAGGGCGGCGACACCACGCACGAAATCATGATCGGCATTCCGTTGGAAATGGCCGAGTTCCGCGCCTGAGCGCGCAATCCGAGGGGGCAAGACCGATGTTCGACTGGTTCATTTTTCAGCAGGGGGCGATCGCCTTCCTGATCGCCTTCGCCATGGCGGGCGCCTTCACCCTGGCCTTCAAACTGATCTACCAGTGGGTCACGCCCTATCACGAACACACGCTGATCCGTGAGGGGAACACGGCCGCCGCCATCGCTCTGGGGGGCGCCCTGATCGGTTATGTCCTGCCTCTGGCCTCGGCCCTGTCGCACACCGTCAGCCTGATGGAGTTCGCAGCCTGGGCCCTTCTGGCCGGCGTGATCCAGATCGTCGTCTTCGTCGCCATCAGCCGAATGGCCTTCCGCAACCTGGTCGTCCGCATCGAGGCGGGCGAGATCGCCGCGGCCGTCTATCTGGCCTCCATCTCCATCTGCGTCGGCCTGCTCAACGCCGCCTGCATGACGTCGTGAACCCATGACCGACCCCAAAGACCTTCCCAAGACAGACACCATGCGCCGGCTGAAGCGCTCGCGCGTCCTGCACGTCAGCAGCCTGATGGCGACCGCCAGCTTCTCGCTGGCCGCCTGCGGCTCGCCCCAGCGCGTCCCGGCGCCCGAGCCCGAGCCGACCCTGGCCTATCAGTCGCTGGACGAGTGCAAGGCCGCCAACGACATTCCCGACAATGAATGCGACGCCGCCTTGGCCAAGGCTCAGCAGGAGGCCGCAAAGACCGCGCCGCGCTACGCCACCCGCGAGGAGTGCGAGGGTCAGTGGGGACCGTCGCAGTGCCAGCCGAACAACAACGGCGGCTCCTTCTTCACTCCGCTGTTGACCGGCTTCATCGTCGGCCAGATGCTGAACGGCGGCGGCTATCGCGGCGGCGGACCGCTGTATCGCGACCGCGAGGGGCGGCTGTCCAACGGCTACGGCGGCGGCTACGCCTACCGCGACTATCGCACCGGCAAGACCCTGACCAATGCGCGCGAACATGGCGACGTCGCCCGTCAGGCCCCGACGCGGGTGCAGAGCCGAACCACCGTCGTCTCGCGCGGCGGCTTCGGCGGCGGCGGCCGAGGCTACGGCGGCTGATACAGTTCTGGCGCCAAGCGCCGGTCTTCCCCTAATAGGGATCGCTCTCACGCTTCACGACAGACCGGACCGCCCTGCCTCATGACCGCATCGCCGCCCCCGCACGGAGGCCTGGACGTCGAAAGCTGGGGCGACCCTGAGGATCCGATCGTCCTGCTGATCGACGCGCCCGAACGTCTGTCCGGCGACTGGCGCCGGTCGGTGCGGGCGCTGGTCGAGGCCGGCCGCCACGTCATGCTGGCTGCCGACTTCGACGAGGCGGACGACAGCTCCGCCGCCCTGCGTCGACTGCTGACCGAGCTTTCCTCTCGCCCGGCCATCGTCTGTTCCGACACGACGCTGGCGGCCGTCGTCCCTGCGCTCGCCGTCACCGGCCCGGCCCTGGCCAGCTGTCTGGTGGTCGTCGCCGAAGGGCAGGGGGCTGTCTCGCCCGAGCTTGAGACACAGTTGGCCGGCATTCCGCGCCAGACGATCGCGCGCGCCGAGGCGCCGGACGCGGTCGAGGCCGAGAACGCCGCCCTCCTGGGCTTCCTCGAACGCCACGCCCCGCGCGACGCCCTGCATTATCAGGCCGGCTCCGACCCGCGCACCCTGCGCGACGCCCTGGGCTGTTTCGCCACTGGGGTCACGGTGGTCACGACCCTGGACGAGGCCGGACAGCCCGTCGGCCTGACCGCCAACTCCTTCTCCTCGGTGTCGCTGGACCCGCCGCTGATCCTGTTTTGCCTGGCCCGCTCGTCCACCAATGTCGACCGCTTCCGCCAGGCCGAACATTTCGCCATCAACGTCCTGCATATCGGCCAGCAGCCGACCTCCGGCGTCTTCGCCCGGTCCCAGGCCGACCGGTTCCAGGACGTGGCGTGGGAGGCATGGGACACCGGCGCGCCCATCCTCTCGGGCGCCCTGGCCAGCTTCGAATGCGGAACCGAGCAGATCGTCGAGGCCGGCGATCACCTGGTCATCATCGGCCGCGTCAGGCGCGCCCGGTTCGAGCCGCGCCGCGATCCGCTGCTCTATTTCCGGGGCAAGTATCGGCGGCTGCACTTTTCCTGACCGGCCGGGATCGCTATCTCTCGCCCGAAATAGAGGAAGCCGCACCATGTCCGCGACCACGTCCGCCGATCCCGTCGTCATCGTCTCCTACGCCCGCACCCCGATGGGCGGTTTCCAGGGCGCGCTGTCCGACGCCAAGTCCACTGACCTGGGCGCCGTCGCGGTCAAGGCGGCGCTGGACCGCGCGGGCCTCGATCCGCAAAAGGTCGAGCAGATCATCATGGGCTGCGTCCTGCCTGCGGGCCTCGGCCAGGCGCCGGCGCGTCAGGCGGGCATGGGCGCAGGCCTGCCCGTCTCGACCGAGGCGACCACCATCAACAAGATGTGCGGCTCGGGCATGCAGGCGGCCATGATGGCGCACGATGCGCTGGCCGCTGGTTCGGCCGACGTGATCGTGGCGGGCGGCATGGAGTCCATGACCAACGCCCCGTATCTGATGCAAAAGCACCGGGGCGGCGCGCGCATCGGCCACGACGTCATTTCTGACAGCATGTATCTGGACGGGCTGGAGGACGCTTACACCCCCGGCAAGCTGATGGGCCAGTTCGCTGAGGACACGGCCAAGGACTATCAGTTCACCCGCGAACAGCAGGACGCCTACGCCATCGAAAGCGCCGGCCGGGCCAAGCGCGCCCAGGACTCAGGCGCCTTCGACGCCGAAATCGCCTCGGTCGAGGTCAAGACCCGCAAGGGTCCCGTCACCGTCGACCGCGACGAACAGCCGACCCGGTCCGACCCGTCCAAGATCCCCAATCTGAAGCCCGCCTTCGGCAAGGACGGCACCATCACCGCGGCTTCCGCCGCCTCGATCTCGGACGGCGCCGCCGCCCTGGTCATGATGCGCCGGTCTACGGCTGAAACCCTGGGCCTGACGCCGATCGCCCGCGTGGTCAGCCAGGCCGCCCACGCTCACGAGCCGCACCTGTTCACCACCGCCCCGGTCTTCGCCCTGCAAAAGGCGCTGAAGAAGGCCGGCTGGAGCGCCGACGATGTGGATCTGTGGGAGGTCAACGAGGCCTTCGCCATCGTGCCGATGATCGCCATGCAGGAACTCGGCATCCCCCACGACAAGATCAACGTCAACGGCGGCGCCTGC
The DNA here is from genome assembly GCF_027886425.1 of Brevundimonas vesicularis. Lineage (NCBI taxonomy): Bacteria > Pseudomonadati > Pseudomonadota > Alphaproteobacteria > Caulobacterales > Caulobacteraceae > Brevundimonas > Brevundimonas vesicularis. Next base: position 992,003 of record NZ_CP115671.1, read on the forward strand.
GCCCTGGGCCACCCGCTTGGGGCTTCAGGAGCACGCGTCCTGACCACCCTGCTGTCCGCCCTGAAGGCCCACGGCAAGACCCGCGGCATGGCCGCCCTGTGCATCGGCGGCGGCGAAGCGACGGCGATGGGCGTGGAGTTGGTTTAGAATCTCGAGCGCTTTAAGCCTGCGCCCGTCATGGGGAGGCGGACATCGTGAACTATGCGGCATGCGGACACTGTCTTCGTCATAAGACATTATCGGCGATGGTGTCCTGTCGCCTCTTAGCAATGATCCTTGAGGTCAGATGACCTCTCGCATGCTGTTTCGTAACGCTATCGACGCGATGGAAGCTGGCTTCGAAAAATTGGAGGTCCAGGTTCCACCCCCTCGCGTGGTCAGGCACGGAGGGGGTGTTACGCTGCGTTACGTCGAGCAGACTATACAGCAGGCTATACTGCTAAAGCTGGCTCGCCAAATCAGCGGCTTAAACGCTTGCGATATACTGTTAGCCAGTGGCTATGTTCAGGAGCAAGGCGTCATCCAACGCACATTGGATGAGTTAGACGAGGACATCTTGTTCCTATGTTTTGGGGCCCAGGATGGCACCGTCAAACTCCACCGCAAATATCTAAAGAGCTTTTGGCAGGAGGAGTTTGAGGAAGGGGTGGCACCAATAGATAGTACCAAAGGTCGTTATCATATCGCGCGCGGTGACATTCGTGACTGGCTAGGTCGAAGACTTGGCACGCCGGAAGACGACCCCAGCATGAAGGCGCTCCGTGTAGTTCAGCAGACCTATTCGGGCTACGTCCATGCAGCTTCTCCTCACATCATGGATATGTGCGGCGGCCCTCAACGGCGTTTCCACCTTCGCGGCATGAATGGCACTCCTCGCATAACAGAGCACGTCCAAGATTTCTGGAACTACGTCTATCGAGGCTTGCTGTCGGTTAATACCGTCGCCCTCATCTTTGGAGACGCAAAAGCGTCAGCCGCACTGCGAGTCGCGCTAACAAATTTCGAAGAGGCGTCAGGTTCAACCTTCATGGCCGATGCCGCCAAAGAGTAGCGACAACAGACGCTTTAGTAAGTTTAGCGCGATTCGGTAATCGTTGCTAAGCCGCGAACGCCGCCCGGATCGGCTGCACGGTCTGATCCGGGCGTTTGACCGGCAGGTCGAAGCTGACGACCGTGCCGACGCCTGGCTGGCTTTCCATGCTCAGCTGGCCGCCGTGCATTTCGATCAGGGACTTGGTCAGGGCTAGGCCCAAGCCGGTGCCCTGAGTGGTCTTGGAATGCTGGCCCTCGACCTGTTCGAACGGGCGGGCGAGGCGGACCAGGTCTTCGGGCGCGATGCCGATGCCGGTGTCGGCGCAGGCGACGCGGACGCGGTCCTCGCCCTGCGCGCCAATGAAGGGTTTCAGCGACACGACGATGGAGCCGCCCTCGGGCGTGAACTTCACGGCGTTGGAGATCAGGTTCAGCATCACCTGTTTGACGCCGCGCTGATCGGCCTCGATGTCGGGCAGGTCGCCGGCCTCGACCGCGATCTTCAGGCCCGCTTCCTGCACCTTGCCGCGCATCAGCCGCACCGCGTCCTCGCACACCTCGCGCAAGGACACCGGCTCATAGTGCAGGGTCATCTTGCCGGCCTCGATCTTGGCCATGTCCAAGACGTCATTGATCAGGCTGAGCAGGTGCTGGCCCGACTTCAGGATGTCGCCGGCGTATCCCTTGTATTTCTCGTTCAGCGGCCCGAACAGCTCGCTGGCCATGATCTCTGAGAAGCCGTTGATGGCGTTCAACGGCGTGCGCAGTTCGTGGCTCATATTGGCCAGGAACTCGGACTTGGCCTGGTTGGCGGCCTCGGCCCGGGTCATGGCGACCTCGTATTTGCGCGCCAGCAGCGACAGCTTTTCCTGGCTGGATTCCAGCTGGTCGACGGTGGCCCGCAGATCGTCGGCGGCGCGGCGGCGCTCGGCCTCCTGGCGTTTGATGGCGGTGATGTCGGCGGCGGTGACAACCGACCCGCCCTCGGAAGTGAACCGCTCGGACAGTTGCAGCCAGCGCCCGTCGTTCAGCTCGACCTCACGCAGGCCCGCACGACCGCTGGCCGGGCGATGCTCGGCCTTGATGGCCAGGCCGGCGATCCGGTTCAGCTCGTCCTTCATCGCGCCGCGCCGCACCACCCCGTGGTCGAAGCCGAAGGCGTCCTCGAACGCCTGGTTCCACAGGATCAGCCGCCCCTGACGATCGAACAGGACGAAGGCCTCGGAGATGCTCTCCACCCCGTCGCGCAGCCGGCTTTCGGCGGCCTGGGCGGCGGCCTTGGCGCGGCGGGCCTCGGTGATGTCTAGCGCGACGCCCAGGATTGCGGAAAAGCCCATGTCGCCGCGCTCGCCGCGCGCCTGGCCCCGCGCGTCGATCCAACGCGCCCGCCCGTCCGGTCCCGCCACCGGGAAGGTGATCTCAAAGGCGCCATAGGCCGCCGCCTGGCGCAGGGCGTGGCGGAAATCTTCCTGAAAGCGCGGATGGACGCGGCCGATCACATCCTCGGCGTCGGTCACACCGCCGCGCGAGAAGCCCAGCAGCGCGGCCATATAGTCCGACAGCGACACCTCGCCCTTGGCCAGATCCCACTCCCACACCCCGCACCGCGCGGCTTCGACGGCGATGCGGAACCGCTTTTCGGTGGCCACCCGTTCGCGGTGCTGGCGCGTCTGGCGCAGGCCATAGAGGACCAACAGGACCACGACCCCGACCCCCAGCAGCAGCGGCGCGAGCACCACCCAGGCGTCGTCGAAGACGGAGGCGGTCGTCCCTTGCGAGATCGCGACCACATAGGGGCCGCCCGCGACGGTTCGAGCGGCGGCGGCGAGGCCGGCCTGGCCCCCCAGCGCCACGGCGCGCGGGTCGGCCTGATCGACCAGGGCCGAGGCATCAACGCCGATCAGGGTGCGGATGGGTTGGCCGATCTCGGCGGCGCGCGCCGAGGCCAGCACCACGCCGCCCGCCGACACGATCCGCGTCTCGCCGCCTTTCGGCAGGACCGGGGCGATCCTCGCCTCCAGCCTCAGACCGTCGGCATTGGCCTGGCCGGCGACGACCGATCCTTCGCCCTTGGCGGCCTGCACCGTCTCGCCGGGACCGACCAGGGTGAAGGCGACCTTGGGCGCAGCGGCCTGCGCGGCCTCGACGACCTCTATGGGGGCGCGTTTGGCGACAATGGCGGTGCGGCCGGCGGCCAGACCTGCTTCGGCCGACTGGATCAGCGCCGCGGTCTGGCTGGCGACCAACTCGGCGCTCAGCTTCAGATTTTCGGCTTCCAGGCGGCTGATTTCGCGGGTCGGCCGGCTGAACTCGCGCGACGCCATCAGGGCATAGGCGGCCGCGATCAGCGCCAGGACCAGGACGGCGATCCGCAACCAGGCGGGCGCGCCGGCGGCGCGGTCGGAGGCGCGACGCCCCGACCGATTTTCCCGCCGCTCCTCGTCCCGCAAGCCCCGACCCTCCGACAAACACTTCGTTGCGGGAATCTAGGCTGCGTCGCGGATTCGTGTCGAGGCTCGGCGCGCGCTTTTAACGGGTTTTTAAGCGGCGGCGGGCGCCGTCAGGCGGTCCGGCGCGGGCTCCAGCACACGCGTCACATCCTGCAGGGTGTCGCGCGCCTGTCGGGCCAGGGTCAGGACGGCCGGCGGCGCATCGTCCGGCGTCTCGGCGACCAGATCGACCAGATCCTGGGCGATGCGCATCAACTGCGGCGCAGCGGCGATCAGGCGGGCCTGAAACTCGATATGCTGCGGGTCGCGATCATACTCGGCCCCCGGCACGCGCCAACCGCCCCAGTCCGCCCGATCGGTGACGACGACCGGATAGGTGCCGGGGTGGGGATGATGCAGGCAATCCTCGGGCAGCTGCCATTTGTTGCGCGCGCGCAGCAGCCGCCACTCGCCAGGCCCCTGATCCGAGGCCGGATCATCGGTCGCCAGCAGCAGTTCGTTGGCGGTGAACTCGCGCCCCAGCCCGACGTCATAGGTGACGCGCACGGGCTCTTCGAACCCCTTGGCCCAGACGGGCTGGACCTGTTCGATAAAGGCCCAGGCGCCGACGCACTCGACCCAGACCTTTTGACCCTTCTGGAACTGTGCGCGCGCCATGCCATCCTCCGATATTCGAAGGAACAGCATGAACGACGATCCTTGACGCCCGGTGTCGGGGCGCGGTTACGCAGGTCTTAACGCGAGATGCTTTCCAGCGTCTCGCCGGCGTATTTCTCCTTCACGCGCGTCGACAGGTCGCCCAGCGACACGACGCCGACCACGCGGCCATGCTTGTCCACGACCGGGGCGCGACGGATCTGCTTGGAGCCCATCAGGTCCAGCACGATCTTAAGGTCATCGGTGTCCAGCACTGTTTGCGGATCACGAGTGATGAACTCGACCACCGCCGCCGACGGGGCCGCGCCGGTCGCCAGGGCGCGCACGACGATGTCGCGGTCGGTGATCGTGCCGATCAGCTGATCGCCGTCCGCCACGGGCACGAAGCCGAAGTCGCCCTTGGCCATGCGGCTGGCCACATCCTGGATGGTGTCGGCGGGGCGGGCCAGATGCACGTCCTTGGTCATCACGTCGCGGATCTTCATGGCGGGTTTCCTTTGTTTGAAGCGTTGCGCTGAAAACCCGCCGCGAGCGTGGCGGTTCCGGTCAGGGCGTCCGCATCGGGGGTAGGCCCTGGGCCGCCCGCACCAGCTGAACGAACTCGGCCCGGTCGCCATACGGGTCTTCGCCCCTTGCCCCCTGCGCCTGATCGATGATGCGGTCCCAGCCATAGTCGGCCGTCATCCACGGATCGCCGCGCAGCTTCTGCCCGAATCCGGCGACGGCGATGGCCCAGCGCGTGGCCTCGGGCGGCTGGGCGCTGACCGGCCCGCCCGCGCGATTGGTCAGCGGCTGCTGGATCAGGTCCGAGCGGCTCTGGCCCGTCTGCTTGTAGCGCACCTGGATGAAGCCGATCTCGCCGTTCGGATCGCCGCCGCCGACCCCGATACGGTTATCGGGATAGCGCCGATCGGGGATCTGCGTCGGGCCGCCGACGGGGGTGATCTCATACAGGGCCGTGACGTTGGCGCCGGATCCGACCTCGCCCGCATCGACCTGGTCGTTGTTGAAGTCTTCTTCGTTCAACAGGCGGGTCTCATAGCCGATCAGCCGCCATTCGGCGACGCGGGCGGGATTGAACTCGACCTGGATCTTGACGTCGTCGGCGATGGGGAAGGCGCCCTTGTCGAAGGCCGGACCGAACAGCCGACGCGCATCCCTCAGGTCCCCGACATAGGCCGCGACCCCATTGCCCGCCTGGGCGATGGTCTGCATCCGCGCGTCCTGATAGTTGCCGCGCCCGAAGCCATAGACCGACAGATAGATGCCCGTCCCGCGCTTATCGGCGACATAGTCCTCCAGCCGCTTGTCGTCGGTCACCCCGACGTTGAAGTCGCCGTCGGTGAACATCAGTATCCGGTTGACCTTGTCGCGGGCGAAGTTCGCCTGGGCCTGGTCATAGGCGTTGGTCATGCCGGTCGCGCCGGCCGTGCCGCCTGAGGCCTTCAGGCTGGCGACCGCGCAGCGCATCTTCAGCTTTTCGTCGCCCTTCGTGGGCTGCAAGGTCGTGCCGGCGCCTTCCGCGTAATAGGTGACGGCCAGAGTGTCCTGCGGCCTCAGCCGGTCGATGGCCAGGTTCATCGCCTTCTTGGCCAGGTCCAGCTTGTCGGGACTGCGCATCGAGCCGGAGACGTCGACCAGGAGGGTCAGGTTCAGCGGACGCTGCTCGCCCGTCGGCAGCTCATACCCCTGCAGGCCGATGTGCACGATCTGACGCCCCTCAGCCCAGGGCGAGGCCGCGACCGCCGTGGTGATGGCGAAGGGCCGGGTCTGGCTGGTCGGACGGGCATAGTCATAGTCGAACGCGTTGATCAGCTCCTCGACCCGCACCGCATCCTTGGGCGGCGCACGACCCTCGTCGATGAAGCGCTTCACGTTCGAATAGGACGCCGTGTCCACGTCGATGGAGAAGGTCGACACCGGCTGATCGCTGGTGCGCTTCACCGGATTGGGCGTCGCGTCAGGGTAGCGTTCGGTCTCGACGCGCGGCGGCGCCGGGGTGATCGGCGAAACCCGAACCCCGGTTACGCCCACGCTGCCTGTCATCGCAGCGGGCGGCGGAGGGACGTATGAAGCAGGCGGTGGTGGCGGGGGAGGAGGGGGAGGAGGAGGCGGCGCGATCGGCGCGTGCGTCGTCGCCGTGCGACCTTGGACGCGAGATCCCGTCACGACGAGATCCTGCATCTCGGTTTCCGTTTCCAGCTCGAAGCCCAGCGGCCGGCACGCCGCCGGCGTCGGTTCGCCATCCAGCGGCTTGGCCAGGGCGACGGTCGGCAAGGCGACGGGCGGCGCGGCGAACGAGAGGCTCAGAACGGACAGCGCCGCCATCCTGACGATGCGTGACATGGCTTCCTCAGGTTGTTGTCTTGACGCCAGTCGCGGGCCGTCATGGGGCGAAACTGTGGCGCCAAATACTCCTCGACGCACGATGATCTTTCAGCGTGTCTTTCGTGTCCTCTCGCAATCGCCGACCAGGACCTCCACAATAGACGCCAAGCTTGGGGGAATGCGATGGCTGAGGCGACGGCGGGACTGGATCTGGGCGCGGCGGCCGCTCTGCTGGCCGCGGGCGTGCTCGCCGTGCCGGTGTTCAAGCGCATCGGCCTGGGATCGGTTCTGGGCTATCTGGCGGCGGGCCTCGCCATCGGTCCCTTCGGCCTGAAGCTGTTTCGCGAGCCCGAGACCATCCTGCACGTCGCCGAGTTCGGCGTGGTCATCTTCCTGTTCATCATCGGGCTGGAGATGCGGCCCAAACGGCTTTGGGGACTGCGCAAGGAAATTTTCGGTCTCGGCGCGGCCCAGGTGCTGTTCTGCGGGCTGATCCTGACCCTCACCGCCATGCTGGCCGGCTTCTCCGCGCCCGTCGCCTTCGTCGGCGCCATGGGCTTTGTGCTGTCGTCCACCGCTGTCATCATGCAGATGCTGGAAGAGCGCGGCGAAATCGCGGGCGGGCCGGGCCAGCGCGCGGTGTCGATCCTGCTGCTGGAAGACCTGGCTATCGTGCCGCTCCTGGCCATCGTCGCCGTCCTGGCCTCGCTGACCGGCCGCGCGGCCGAACACGTCCCGCCCCTGTGGCAGACCGTCGGCTTCGCGGTCGCGGCGGTCGGCGGGGTGCTGCTGGCCGGCAAATATCTGGTCAATCCGGTCTTCCGTCTCCTGGCCCAGTACGGCGGACGCGAGGTCATGACGGCGGCGGCCCTGCTGGTGGTGGTTGGCGCCGCCTGGGCCATGTCCCTGGGCGGCCTGTCCATGGCCATGGGCGCCTTCCTGGCCGGGGTCCTGCTGTCGGAATCCACCTTCCGTCACCAGCTGGAGGCCGACGTCGAGCCGTTCCGCGCCATCCTCTTGGGCCTGTTCTTCCTCAGCGTCGGCATGTCGCTGGACGTGTCGGTGGTGGTCGCCGACTGGCGTCTGGTGCTGGGCGGCGTCGTGGCCTTCATGCTGGTCAAGGGCGTCGGCATCTATGCCGTCGCGCGCCTGTTCAAGGCTTCGCACCATGAGGCGGTCGAGCGTGCGGGCCTGTTCGCGCAAGGCGGCGAGTTCGCCTTCGTCCTGTACGGCGCCGCCGTCGCCGCCGGCCTGTTCGACGCCCGCATCGGGGCGATGATGTCGGCGGTGGTCATCCTGTCGATGGCCCTGACGCCCCTGACCTCGCTGCTGATCGCGCGCCTGTCGCCCAAGCCGGTCCAGGACGCCGAAAGCGCCGAGGGCGTCGATTTCGCCAAGGACCTGCGCGGCCAGGTGCTGATCATCGGCTTCGGCCGTTTCGCCCAGGTCGTGTCCCAACCCCTGCTGGCCCGCGACGTGGACGTGTCGATCATCGAGAACGACGTGGAGATGATCCAGGCCGCCTCCCAGTTCGGGTTCAAGGTCTACTACGGCGACGGCACCCAGCTGCACACCCTACGCGCGTCAGGCGCGGAGGAGGCCGAGATGGTCCTGGTCTGCGTCGACAAGCCCGAGGCGGCCGACCGCATCGTCGAACTGGTCAAGTCGGAGTTTCCGACCACCCGGATCATGGCCCGCGCCTTCGACCGAGGGCATTCGATGCGCCTGATCCAGGCCGGGGTGGACTACCAGATCCGCGAGACCTTCGAGTCGGCGCTCAAGTTCGGCGAGCGCGCCCTGGTCGAACTGGGGCTGGACGAGCATGAGGCGGCCGAGACCATCGGCGACGTGCGCCGTCGCGACGAGGCCCGCCTAGACCTGCAGCTGACCGGCGGGCTCAAGGCCGGCCGCCAACTGATGCGCGGCAATATGCCGACGCCCCAGCCCGCCCCCTACATCAAGCCCCGTCGCGAAGGCCGTCTGCTGAACGAGGACGAGGCGGGCCCGGCCGCACCGGACACTCGGCGCGAGCCCGCCGACACCTGATCCCTACTGGCTGGCGCCCTTCTCCAGACGCGCGCCGGCCAGTTGCGCCTTGGCCTGAAGATAGGGCGTCGCGGACACCAGCTGCGAGATGGCGTTGAAGCGCTCGGTCGTCAGGCCGGACGCCTCGACCGCCGCCGTCAGTCTGGCGCTCTGTTCGGGCGTCGCCTGGTTATTCTGCACCTCGGCCGTGACGGCGCGGATCTGCGTCATGGCGGTGACGAAGCGGTTCAGTTCGTCATCGGTCACGGCGGCGGCCGGCGTGCCGGGCGCTGGCGGCGTGGCGTTGACCACCCGAATGCGCGCGGCCAAGGTCGGATCGGCGGCGACGGCGTTGGACAGGGTGTTGAAACGCGTCACTTCCAGCCCCGAATCCTGAACTGCGGCGGCCATCTGCGCCTGCTGTTCCGGCGTCGGTTGGGCGCCGTTCAGCGTGTCGCTGACGGCTCTCACCTTGGCCATGGCGTCGTCGAACTTCTTCAGCTCGTCATCGGTGAAGGTGGTCGACCCGGCCATCGGCGAGGCCGTCTGCGTCTGCGATGTGGTTGATGCGTCTTGGGCGTGAGCGGTCGCGGCGGTCGCGAGAAGGGCGACGGAAGCAAGAAGGGCGATGCGGGGCGTGCGCATGGGAATGTCCTTTCGGTCTGGCGTCCACTTGAAGGGCCGTCCGACGACGGCGACGACGCAATCACGTCATCGCTCCCCAGGGCGTGGAGCCTGAAACAGACGAAAGGGGAGCCTTCATAACCTAGGCGCCGATGCGCCTCGCACCACCCCGTGGACGCTGGAGGCGCGATCAAGGATGCGTTAGACGGGCGTGATCCTTGTTGAGGTTTGTCCATGAAACGTCTCGCCATCGCCGCCCTGGCCCTCGTCGCGGTCGCCGCGCCGGCTGTCACCGTCACCGCCTGGGGCAACACCGGCCACCGCCTGATCGGCGTGGCGGCGATGCGGGCCCTGCCGGACGATCTGCCGGCCTTCCTGCGCACCCCGGCCGCCATCGCCGACGTGGGCGAACTGGCGCGCGAGCCCGACCGCTGGAAGGGCGCCGGCCAGCCGCACGACCGCGAGCGCGACACCGCCCACTTCGTCGATCTGGACGACCAGGGTCGCGTCTACGACCAGCGCGGCATGAGCCTCAACGACCTGCCGCGCCTGAAGTCCGAATATGACGCCGCCCTGACCAAGGCCGGTCTGGACGTCAACGACGCCGGCTATCTGCCCTACGCCATGATGGACGCCTGGCAGCAGCTGGGTCGCGACTTCGCCTATTGGCGCGTGCTGAACGCCGCCGAGAAGCGCGAGACCAATATGGAGCGTCAGGCCTGGTATCGCGCCGACCGCATTCGCCGCGAGGCCCTGATCCTGCGCGACATCGGCGTGATGGGCCACTACGTCGGCGACGGCTCGCAACCGCATCACACCAGCATCCACTACAACGGCTGGGGCGACTTCCCGAACCCGGAAGGCTTCACCAATTCGCGCCAGACCCACGCTGTGTTCGAGGGCGAGTTCACCAACCGCGTCGCCCGCCTGGACGCCGTTGAGGCCGCCATGCCTGCCGCCAAACTGGACGGGTTCGACGTCAAGGCGCGCACCGTCTCCTATCTGACCACGACGCTCGGCACGGTGATCCCCTTCTATCGCCTGGAAAAGGCCGGCGGCTTCCGTGACGCCGACCCGCGCGGCGCGGCCTTCGTCAACGAACGTCTGGCGGCGGGCGCCGGCGAACTTCGCGACTTCATCGTCTCCGCCTGGACCGCCTCGGGCAGCGCCTCCATCGGCTGGCCGGCCGTCAAGGTCGCCGAGGTCGAGGCCGGAACCGCCGACCCCTGGATCGCCATGGTGGGCGAGGACTGATTTCGTTGTCTGAGCTGACACCTCCCGCTGTCATCCTCGACAAGTCGCAGATGGCCGAGAACATCGGCGCCGTGGCGCGGGTGATGGCCAACTTCGGCCTGTCGGACCTGCGTCTGGTCAGCCCCCGCGACGGCTGGCCCCAGGAGCGGGCCTGGGCCACGGCCTCGGGCGCCGACTGGGTCTTGGACGGGGTGCGGGTGTTCGACACGGTCGCCGAGGCCATCGCCGACCTCAACACCGTCTTCGCAACCACCGCCCGCCCGCGCGAGACGCGCCAGCCCGTGCGCACGCCGCGCGAGGCCAGCCGCGTCCTCTATGACGACACGGCCTCGGGCCTGAAGACGGGCCTCTTATTCGGCGGTGAACGCGCCGGGCTGGAGACGACCGACATCGCCCTGTGCGCCGGCATCGTCACCATTCCGATCGACCCGAAGCACCACTCGCTGAACCTGGCCCAGGCCGTGGCGATCAACGCCTATGAGTGGCGCACCCTGATCCTGGACGCCCCGCCGCCGCGGTTCCGCGACAGCGAACCGCCGGCGTCGAACGACCTGCTGGTCGGCATGTACGAACATCTGGAGGAAGAGCTGGAAAACGGCGGCTTCTTCTACCCGCCCGAGAAGAAGCGCTCGATGAGCCAGAACCTGCGCGTCATGCTGGGCCGCGCCGCCTTCTCCGAGCAAGAGGTCGCCACCATGCGCGGCGCCATCCACGCCCTGTCGCGCGGCCGCGGCCGGGTCCTTGCCAAGCTGGCGGCCGAACGGGCGGCGAAGGCGAAGACGGACACGCCTGAGTGAAACTCTGGCTGATCTATCCGCTGGCGGCCCTGGCGGAGATCGGCGGCTGTTTCGCCTTCTGGGCCTGGCTGAAGCTGGATCGTTCACCCCTGTGGCTGGCGCCCGGCGTCGCCTGCTTGATCGCCTTCGCCTGGCTCCTAACCCTGGTCCCCAGCGACGCGGCGGGCCGCGCCTTCGCGGCCTACGGCGGCGTCTATATCTGCGCCTCCCTCATCTGGATGGCGCTGGTCGAGAAGACCCCGCCAGATCGCTGGGACATCCTGGGCGGCCTTGTCTGCCTGGTTGGCGCCGGGCTCATCCTGTTCGGCCCGAGGGGCTAGCCTGCTTCGGCTTGGCTTGGCCGGCCTGATCCTCTATTCTGGCACCAGCCATCAGGTCGCCCCGTGCGGCCAGGCCGGCGCGCCGATTTTGGTTTGCGAATCCGGTCCGACGCCCGTCGATAACCTGGCGTCACGACGAAACTTCCGTTCGCTAGGAGGCCGCCGTGGCGCGCAAACTGACACTCGATTTCCTCAAGACCGAGGCCGCATCCGGCTCGGCGCTGGCGCTGGCCGCCATCGCCGCCGTGGCGATCGCCAACTCGCCCTGGTCGGCCGATTATTTCGCTTGGCTGAAGAGCTACCACGTCTTGCAGATCGGCCCGATCCGGCTGGAGGAGACGATCTCCGACTGGATCAAGGAAGGTTTGATGGCGATCTTCTTCCTCGTCGTGGGGCTGGAGATCAAATACGAGATCGTACGCGGCGAACTCAGCGATCCGAAGAAGCTGGCGACGCCAGTGCTGGCGGCGCTCGGCGGCATGGCGGGGCCGGCGGCGGTCTATCTGCTGCTGTCCGGCGCCATCGGGGCGCCCCATGCGGGCTGGCCCATTCCGCTGGCGACCGACATCGCCTTTGCGCTGGCCATCTTCGGCTTCGTCGGCAAGGGCTTGCCCTCGTCATTGCGGGTCTTCCTGCTGACGCTCGCCATCGTCGACGACCTGGGCGCCATCGCCCTGATCGCCGTGCTGTTCAGCGAGGGCGCGAATTGGACGCCGCTGTTCTGGGCGCTGGGCGCCCTAGCGGTTGGCGCGGTCGCGGCGCACCGCATCCGCATCCCCGCGCCCTTCTGGGTGCTGGGGTTCGCCCTGGTCTGGTATCTGACCGTGCTGTCGGGCCTCAGCACCTCCCTGACCGCCGTGGCCTTCGCCATGATCGTGCCGATCAAGGGGCGCGCCGAAGACGGTCAAAGCCCGCTGAAGGAGGCGATGCACGATCTGCATCCGTGGAACGCCTTTTTGGTCCTGCCGCTGTTCGCCTTCGCAAAGGCGGGCGTCTCCTTCGCCGGCCTGTCGATGGAGCAGGCGTTCGCGCCCCTCGTTATCGCCATCGCCCTGGGCCTGTTCTTCGGCAAGCAGATCGGCGTCCTGGGCGCCGCCTGGCTGGCCTCGGCGCTGAGGATCGGCGCGCGGCCGACGGGCGCCAGCTGGCTGCAAGTCTATGGCGTCTCCCTGCTGTGCGGGGTTGGCTTCACCATGAGCCTGTTCATCGGCGTCCTGGCCTTCCCTGGCGCGGTCGATTCGCCCGAGCAGGTCGAGGTCAAACTGGGCGTTATCGGCGGCTCGATCCTGTCGGCGATCGCGGCGGCCCTGGTGCTGGGTTTCGCCGGTCGGGCCCGCCAGGTGGATCCCGCCGCCCTGCACCCTGAGGTCGAGCCTCTGGGACCGAAAGACGGGCAAAAACTGACCTAGCGTCAGGGTTTTCTGTCGCTTCCCTGACACACAAAGGCGAATCCGCGGCGAAAAATCGTCGCGGCGAACAACGCTCGCTTGTCGGTCGGCCCGAACCGCGCTTAGCCTGTCCCTAACGAATGATCCCCCACGTAGGGGACGTCGAGGGAACAGGAAACGCTGCGATCGCCACTGGCGTCGCGGCTTCAGCCGGGAGGACGCCTATGCGCCGCAATCTTCAACTCAGGACCACTGTGTCCGCCGCCGTCATGGGCGCCGCTGTCATGGGATTCGCCGGCGTCGCCGCCGCGCAGGAAGCCCCGGCGACCGTCGACGACATCATCGTCACCGCCCAGAAGCGTGAGCAGAGCCTGCAGGATGTGCCGATCGTGGTCACGACCCTGTCGCAGGAACTGCTGGACGGCGCGGGCGTGCAGGACATCAAGGATCTGCAGATCCTGACGCCGGGCATGACCGTCACCTCGACCCAGTCGGAAGCCTCGACCACCGTGCGCATCCGCGGCGCCGGCACCGTCGGCGACAACCCCGGCCTGGAAAGCTCGGTCGGCGTGGTGATTGACGGCGTCTATCGCTCGCGCAACTCGGTCGGCTTCGGCGACCTGGGCGAACTGAGCCGCATCGAGGTGCTGAAGGGCCCCCAAGGCACCCTGTTCGGCAAGAACACCTCGGCCGGCGTCATCAACATCATCACCGAACGCCCTTCGTTCGACCCGTCGATCTCGGGCGAACTGACCGGTGGCAACTTCGGCGCTATCGGCGGTTCGGTTTCCGTCACGGGCGGCCTGACCGACCAGGTCGCCGGTCGCCTGTTCGTCGCTCACCGCGAGCGTGACGGCTTCTACGACGTCAACAACGGCGATGGCCCCAACACCCGCAAGGACGACCAGAACCAGGACTACTGGACCACGCGCGGCCAGCTGCTGATCCTGCCCAGCGACGACGTCTCGGTGCGCCTGATCGCCGACTACACCAAGCGCGAGGAATACTGCTGCGTCGCCGTGCAGACGCGCGTCGGCCCGACCCAGGCCTTCATCGCCGCCCTGACGGCGCCGAACGGCCCTGGCCAGCGTCCGCCGGTCGCCGGCTTCGGCACGGTGCCCTTCTCGCGTCTGGCCTATTCCAACCGCGAGACGCCGCAAGAGATCGAGGACATGGGCCTGTCGGCGGAAGCGACCATCGACTTCCCCAGCATCAACGCCACCCTGACGTCCCAGACCTCGTGGCGCGACTGGTCGTTCCAGCAGGGGATGGACCTGGACTACACCGGCGCCGACATCCTGTACCGCGCCAACGACGGGTCCAACGGCTACGGCGTCGACAATCTGACGCAAGAGTTCCGCCTGGCCGGCACCTCGGACAAGCTGGACTGGCTGGTCGGTCTGTTCGCCACCAAGGAAGGCGTCTATCGCGACGACAGCTATGTCTATGGCTCGGACTACAACGCCTTCGCCTCCCTGCTGCTGACGGCCTCGCTGCCGGCGGCCGTGGGCGGCCCCAGCCCGTCGCGCCTGGGCTGCTTCACCAATCCGAACGGCTTCCTGGTCGGCACCGCCGGCGCCGCTGCGGGTCAGCCGCTGTGCGTCATCGGCGCCGTGCCGCCTAGCGCCGCCGCCCCGACCTTCGGCGTCGGCAAGGCCTACGAAGACCACTATTCCCAGAAGTCGGAATCGGTCGCCGTCTTCACCAACAACACCTACCGGGTGACCGAGGCCTTCGATATCAACCTGGGTCTGCGCTACACCTACGACAGCAAGCGTCTGTTCGGGATCCAGGACAATCTGGGCACCAACGGCGCGGCCTGCGGCGGCGCCTTGGCCAACCAGAACCCGGCCAACCGCACCGTCTCGCCGATCCCCGGCACCGCCAACATAGCGACGCCGGCCGCCGCGCTTGGCCTGCTGTGCCTGCCCTGGTCCAACCCGCTGTATGACGGTCGCCGGATCCAGGAGAAGTTCAGCGACACCGACCTGTCGGGCACGATCAAGGCGTCCTACCGCTTTAACCCGTCCATCATGGTCTATGGATCGTATGCGCGAGGCTACAAGGGCGCGGGCTACAATATGGACCGGGTGCAGACGGGCGTGACGCCTGACGCCTCGCTGTTCTTCAAGGCCGAGACGGTCGACAGCTATGAAGCGGGCGTCAAGACGACCCTGTTCGACCGCACCATGCTGCTGAACGTCACCTACTTCGACCAGAAGTTCGAGAACTTCCAGCTGAACACCTTCCTGGGCACCGCCTTCGTGGTGGAATCGATCCCGGAACTGACCTCGCGCGGCGTCGACGCCGACATGGTCTGGTTCACCCCGGTCGAGGGCCTGAGCTTCCAGGGCGGCGTCACCTACACCGACGCCAAATACGGCCAGTTCGGCGCCGGCGACCTGTCCAGCCCGGGCCGCTTCCCGCAGCTGTCGCTGCTGCCGGGCGCGCGTGCCTCCTTCGCTCCGGAATGGTCGCTGACCGGCGCCTTGGCGTTCGATCGCGAACTGGGCGGCGGCCTGCGCGGCGGCTTCAACCTGTCGGCCAAGTATTCGACCGAATACAACACCGGCTCGGACCTGCTGCCGTACAAGAACCAGGACGCCTTCACCGTCGTCAACGGCCGGGTCTCGATCGGTTCGGCGGATGAGCGCTGGACGCTGGAGGTCTGGGGCCAGAACCTGCTGGAAGAAGAATACACCCAGGTCGGCTTCGCCGCGCCGCTGCAGGGTACGGCCTTCACCAACACCACGACGCCGCAAGCCAACGGCACCTATTATAATCAGGCGACCGACACGGCGACCTACAACGCCTACCTCGGCGCCCCGCGCACCTACGGCGTGACGCTGAAGGTCAAATACTGATCGCTTAGCCTCAAGGCTGACCGAAGAAGGGCCGACCGGGCGACCGGCCGGCCCTTTTTCTTTGCAATCAGGCCTGACAGCGGGCGCGACCCGGCGCTGTCGAGACGGGGAGCCGGCCAGAGTTTTGGTCGATCAACGGGTTTCGGGCGCCGAACTGTTCTAGACGCGGACGTTAGACTGCCCGATACACGATTCTATCGACGCCCTGCGTCCACTGAGGAAGCGAATGCGTCACCAGAAGTTTCGTCATCCGGCCTGGCGTGGCTATGCCTTGGCCGTCGTCGCCTGGCTGATCGCCTTCGGGCTGCGTTATGGCCTGGCCCACTGGTTTCCGCCGGGCTTTCCCTATCTGACCTTTTTTCCAGCCGTGGTGTTGGTCGCCTACTATGCGGGCCTGCGTCCGGCCGTTCTGACGGCGACCCTGTCGGGCCTGTCGGCGTGGTGGTTCTGGATCGGCCCGCCGGGCTTCGACCTGGGCGTCGCCACCCTCGTCGCCATCGGATTCTACGCCTTCGTCGTCGCTGTCGATATCTTCTTCATCGTTGGAATGGACAAGGCTTCGGCCAGGTTGGCGCGCGAGGTCGAGCGCAACGCCGCCCTGGCGGAAAGCCGCGACATCCTGCTCCGGGAAGTGCAGCACCGGGTGTCGAACAACATCCAGATGGTCAGCGCCCTGCTGAAGCTGGAGGCGCGCACCACCGTCGATCCGGGCGCGAAAAAGGCCCTGACCGACGCCTCGGCCCGAACCGGTCTGGTTGCCCGCATCCAGCGCAGTCTGGCCGACGCCGATCAGAAGAAGACGGCCTTCCACGATGTGGCGCGATCGATCGTCGACGATGCGCTGACGGCGGCCGCGCGAGACGACGTGGTCGTCTCCATCTCCGGCGGCGATGTGATGCTGTCGGCCGAAGAGGCCACGCCCGTGGTGCTGATCATGCTGGAATGCGTCAACAACGCGTTGGAGCACGGCTTCCCCGATCGGCCCGGCCGGATCACGATCGACCTGTGCGACGACGGCGCGGTGCGCACCCTGACCATCGCCGACGACGGCGTGGGCGTCGCCGAGGAACCGGGCGCCGAACCGACCAGCCTTGGACTGCGAATCATTACGGCGCTGGCCCGCCAGCTTGGCGGAGACTGGTCGCTGCGACCGTCCTCGCCCGGCGCAATGGCTCGGCTGTCCTGGCCCAGCGCGCCCGTCGCGCACTAGAGCGGCAGATACCGCCCCGCGAAAAAGGTCGCGGTCGAGAAGGCTCCGCGAAGGCATAGGCGCTCCGCGCCATCATTTTTCAGGAATTGGCAGATCGGCTGCGCGTTGCGCTTAGTCTGTTCCGGTCCGGATCGACGCGGGAATTCTGGCTCTTTCAGAACCGTCACCCTCGGGCGCTTTACCGAGGGTGACGGAGACGGTGACGAAGGTTGCGGTGTGAACAGCGCCGCGCGCTTACTCCACCAACGGCCCCTGTCTCGGTTTCGCCAGCTCCCGCTGCCCGGCCGTCTTTCGGCTCAGGATGCGGCGGCCCCAGCCGGCGATGTCGTCGACGATGGTGAAGATGGCGGGGATGTAGAGCAGGGACAGGAAGGTCGACGAGATCAGTCCACCCAGCACGGCGATGGCCATGGGCGAGCGGAACTGGACGTCGGCGCCGACCCCAAGGGCGATGGGCACCATGCCGGCGCCCATGGCGAAGGTGGTCATCAGGATCGGCCGGGCGCGCTTGTGCGCCGCGTCCATGATGGCCTCGTGGCGCGGCATGCCCTCTCGCTCGGCCATGATGACATAATCCACCAGCAGGATGGAATTCTTGGCCGCGATCCCCATCAGCATCAGCACCCCGATCAGGGCCGACATGGAGAAGTTGGCGCCGCCGATAGCCAGGGCGATGAAGGCGCCGCCGATGGCCAGAGGCAGGGCCGCCATGATGGTGATCGGATAGGCGAAGCTTTTGAACAGCAGCGTCAGAACCGCATACATCAGCAGAATGCCAGAGGCGAAGGCGATGGCGAAGCCGGTCAGCATCTCCTGAATGAACTCGGCGTCGCCCGCCGGCACCTGGCGCACGCCGGCGGGCAGGTTCTTGACCGAGGGCAGGCGGTTGACCGCCGCGCCCGCCGCACCGGTGGTGATGCCGTCCAACTCGGCGCTGATCGAGGCGATACGCGACCGATCCTGGCGGGTGACGGTGGCGGGACCGGCGCCGAACTGGATATCGGCGACGGCGCTGAGTGGGACAGAGGTTCCGCCCGTCGCCGGCACGCGCAGGTTCTCCAGCACGGTCAGATCCTCGCGCGCATCTGCGGTCAGTTGCAGGCGGATCGGGATCTGGCGGTCGCCGAGATTGTACTTGGGCAGGTTCTGATCCACGTCGCCGATGGTGGCGACCCGCACGGCTTGAGAGATGGCGCCCGCCGAAACGCCGACCAGGGCCGCCTCGTCGGGACGTGGCGTGACCAGAATTTCGGGTCGGGCGATGGCGGCCGAGTTGACGACGTTGGCCAGGCCGGGGACGCCGCGCATCTCTTCCTCGACCTTTCTAGCCGCTGCGTTCAGGGCGTCGGGATTATCGCTGAGGATCGAGAAGGTGTAGCTGGTGCCATCGCCGGGACCGCCGCCCTGCTGGGCGATGCCCGCACGGATGCGGGCGCCGGGGATCTGTTTCAGCTCGTCCACCATGGCGCGGGCGAAGGCCTGCTGGCTCAGTTCGCGGTCGCCCTTGGGGACCATGTCGGCATAGACATTGGCCTGGGTCACGTCCTGACCGCCGATGGCGGCATAGACCGAGATCACCTCGGGGCGGGCCTCCAGCCGCTTTGTGACCTGCCGAACCACGGCGTCGGTCTGGGCCAGCGTCGCGCCAGGCGGCAGTTCGACCTGGAAGGCGGCGCGGGCGGTATCGCCGGGCGACATGAATTCGAACGACATCTTGGCGATGACGGCCGTGGCGATGGAGCCAAACAGAAACAGCACGCCGAGGATCAAGACTTTCCACCGGTTGCCCAGCGACCAGCGTAGCGCCTTCAGATAACCGCCCATCCAGAACGGATCGCGATCCTCATGGTTGGCGTGCTTGAGGATGTAGGCCGCCATCAGCGGCGTCAGGGTGCGCGCCACCAGCAGCGAGAAGGCGACGGAGACGCAGGCGGCCAGCGCGAAGGCCTTGAAGAACTGCCCGATGATGCCGGGCATGAAGCCGACGGGCGCGAAGACGGCGATGATGGTGGCGGTGGTGGCCACGACCGCCAGACCGATCTCGTCGGCCGCCTCCAGCGAGGCGCTGTAGGGCGGTTTTCCGTCGCGCATGTGGCGCACGATATTCTCGATCTCCACGATCGCATCGTCGACCAGGATGCCGATCGTCAGCGACAGGGCCAGAAGGGTCACCACGTTCAGCGACTGGTCCAGCGGGCCCAGGATGGCGAAGGTCGGGATCAGCGACATCGGCATGGCAATGGCCGCGATGAAGGTCGCCCGCCAGTCGCGCAGGAAGATGAAGACGATGATGACCGCCAGCACGGCGCCCAGCAGCAGGGCCTCCAGCGAGGCCAGATAGGATTCCTCGATCTGTTCGACGCTGGCGGTGACCTGCTGGATCGTCAGTTCGGGGTGGGCGTCGTCAAGCTTCTTGACCTCCTCGCGGACCTTTTCGGCGACCTTGACCTCGGACGCGGTGCGCGACCGCAGGAAGTTGAAGGTCACAGCCTCCTGGCCGTTGTAGCGGGCCAGGCGGCGCGGCTCGCTCCACTTGTCCTCGACCGTGCCCAGGTTATCGAGGCGGATGGTCTTGCCGTCGCCCAGGGGGACCAGGGTGTCGCGAAGCTGCGCCACCGAGGTCGCGGCTCCGAGGGTGCGCACGGCCCTCTCGGAGCCTGCGATGGTGACCCGGCCGCCCGGCAGATTGTTGTTGACGTTGTTCAGCGCCTGGCTGACCTCGGCGGCGGTGACGCCGTATGCGGCCAGGCGTTGCGGATCCAGCTCGACGCGGATCTCGCGGTCCACCCCGCCCGAGCGGTTGACTTCTCCCACGCCGCCCAGAGCCAGCAAGCTGCGGCTGACCTCGTTGTCGATGAACCAGCTGATCTCTTCCGGCGTCATGGTGGGCGAGCGGACCACATAGGTGATCAGGGCGTCGCCGGTGATGTCGATTCGCTGGACCGCCGGCTCCTGCATGTCCTGGGGCAGGGACGCGCGCAGGCCGGTCATGGCGTTGCGCACGTCGTTGGTGGCGCGGTCGGTGTCGGTGCCCAGCTCGAACTCGATCGTCGTGGTCGAGACGCCGTCGGTGATGTTGGACGTGATGTGGCGCACGCCCGACAGGCCGGCCAGCGAATCCTCGATCAGGCGTGTGACTTGGACCTCCATCTCCGCCGGGGCCGAGCCGGGGCGGGCGGCCGTGACGGCGACCAGTGGAAAGTCGATGTCGGGGTTCTGATTGATCCGCATGCCCATGAAGCCGACCACGCCGCCTAGCGTCAGCAGCAGGAACAGCAGGATGATCGGGATCGGGTTCTTGATCGCCCAGGACGACATCTGGTTCATGGTCGTCGGTCCTACTTGGTCGCAGGCTGAGCGGCCGGGGCGGGCGCATTGCCGACCGCCTGGGCCACGTTGACGCGGTCGCCTTCGTTCAGGAAGCCGGCGCCGTCCACCGCGACGCGGGCGCCGACATCGACGCCGCTGACCGCCGTCTGGGCCTCGGTGCGCGACAGGACGGTCACGGGCTGGAAGTGGACGGTGCTGTCGCCGCGGACCACGAAGACGCCGGGCTTGTTGTCGCGATACAGGACCGCGCCGGTCGGCACGGTCGTCGCCGGCTGATCGCCGACGGCGATGTCGGCGCGGGCGAACATGCCGGGCCGCAGCTGGGCGCCGGGCGCCAGGGAAATGCGGGCCAGGCCGAGGCGGGTGGTGGCGTTGACCTCGGGCGTGACGATGCGGACCGAGCCGGTGGTCTGGCCGGCCTCGCTGGAGGTCACGATCGCGGACTGTCCGGCACGGACCAGGGACAGTTCGGTTTCCGGCACCTGGGCGTCCAGTTCCAGCCGGCCGTCGCGAACCATGCGGAACAGCTCGGTCCCGGCGGCGATGATCTGGCCCTTGGTGACGCTGCGGCTGATGATCATCCCGCCGACGGGCGCGCGGATGGTCGCCTGCGACAACTGGGTCTGGGTCTGGCTGAGGGCCGCGCGGGCGGCGGCCAGATTGGCGTTCGAGCTGCGCTGGTTCGCCAGGGCCGTATCCAGCGACGCCTGGCTGAGGAAGCCGCGCTCCTTCAGCTGCTGCGCGCGATCAAGCGCGGCGTTGTCGCGCGCCACATTGGCCTCGGCCAGCTGCACCTGGGCCTGCTGCTGGCGCAACTGGGCGCGCAGCAGGACGTCGTTCATCTGCACCAGCGGCTGGCCCTGACGGACGTAGGAGCCTTCGTCCACATAGACGGCGACGGCGGTCAGGCCGCCGGTCTCGGCCGCCACCGGCACCTCTTCCCAGGCGGAGACGGTGCCCGAGGCGGTGACGGTGCGGTCCAGGCTGGTCTGGGTCACGGTCGCGGCGCTGACGGTCTGGCGCGAGCCGCCTGCGGCCTTTTCGTCCTTCTTTTCCTCGCCATGTCCGCCGCAGCTGGCCAGCAGCAAGGCCGACAGGGCGACGGCGCCGAAGTTGAAAACGGTTCGGGTCGTCTTGGACACGGGATTTCCTCGGTTGCAGGCGAAGCGGGTCGCCGGCTCGCGCCGGTTATCGGGAGGTTTGTTCCATACCGCGTCCGCCAAGCCTTCTCAAACGGCGAAAGGCTTTATTGCCAAGGCTTAATGTGACGCAGTTCGGGACCAGTTCGGCCGTGCGTCTGGTCCCGAACCCTTACGCGTGATAGGGGCGCGCGGATGACGACTCCCCCGATCTCGAACATTCGCAACTTCAGCGTGGTCGCGCACATCGACCATGGCAAGTCGACCCTGTCCGACCGCCTGATCCAGCACACCGGCGGCCTGACCGCGCGCGAGATGTCCGAGCAGGTGCTCGACAATATGGAGATCGAGAAGGAACGGGGCATCACCATCAAGGCCCAGACCGTGCGCCTGACCTATCGGGCCAAGGACGAGCAGGACTATATCCTGAACCTGATGGACACGCCGGGCCATGTGGACTTCGCCTATGAGGTCAGCCGCTCCCTGGCCGCCTGCGAAGGCTCGCTGCTGGTCGTGGACGCCTCGCAAGGGGTCGAGGCCCAGACCCTGGCCAATGTCTATCAGGCCATCGACAACAACCACGAGATCGTGCCGGTCCTGAACAAGGTCGATCTGCCGGCCGCCGAGCCGGACCGCGTGCGCGCCCAGATCGAGGACGTGATCGGCATCGACGCCTCCGAAGCGGTCCTGGCCAGCGCCAAGTCCGGCATCGGCATCGAGGAGGTGCTTGAGGCCATCGTCACCAAGCTGCCGGCGCCCAAGGGCGACGTGAATGCGCCGCTGAAGGCCATGCTGGTCGACGCCTGGTACGACCCATACCTCGGCGTCGTCGTGCTGGTGCGGGTCTTCGACGGCGTGCTGAAGACCGGCATGCGGGTCAAGATGATGCGCAACGGCTCGACCCACCTGATCGACCGGGTCGGCGTCTTCCTGCCCAAGAACACGCCCGTGGATCAGCTCGGCCCCGGCGAGGTCGGCTTCATCACCGCCCAGATCAAGGAAGTGGCCCACGCCGCCGTCGGCGACACCATCACCGATGAGAAGAAGCCGACCGCCGAGCCGCTGAAGGGGTTCAAGGAAGTCCAGTCGGTCGTCTTCTGCGGCCTGTTCCCGGTGGACGCCGCCGACTTCGAGGACCTGCGCGCCGCGATCGGCAAACTGCGTCTGAACGACGCCTCCTTCACCTATGAGATGGAAAGCTCGGCGGCGCTGGGCTTTGGCTTCCGCTGCGGCTTCCTGGGTTTGCTGCACCTTGAAATCATCCAGGAGCGCCTGAGCCGCGAGTTCAACCTCGACCTGATCGCCACGGCGCCGTCCGTCGTCTACAAGATCGGCCTGCGCGACGGCTCCGAAATGGACCTGCACAACCCGGCCGACCTGCCCGACGTGATGCAGATCGAGACGATCGCCGAGCCCTGGATCAAGGCCACCATCCTGACCCCCGACGAATACCTCGGCGGCGTCATCAAGCTGTGCCAGGACCGTCGCGGCCAGCAGATCGAACTGTCCTACGTCGGCAACCGCGCCATGGTGGTCTATGAGTTGCCGCTGAACGAGGTGGTGTTCGACTTCTACGACCGGCTGAAGTCGATCTCGAAGGGCTATGCCTCGTTCGACTACGAGATCACCGAATACAAGGTCGGCGACCTGGTGAAGATGTCCATCCTGGTCAACGCCGAGCCGGTCGACGCCCTGTCCATGCTGGTCCACCGCGCCCGCGCCGAGACGCGCGGCCGGGGCATGGTCGAGAAGATGAAGGAACTGATTCCGCCTCACCTGTTCCAGATCCCGATCCAGGCGGCCATCGGCGGCAAGATCATCGCCCGCGAGACCGTCCGCGCCCTTCGCAAGGACGTGACCTCGAAATGCTACGGCGGCGACGCCACCCGCAAGAAGAAGCTCCTGGAAAAGCAGAAGGCCGGCAAGAAGCGCATGCGCCAGTTCGGCAAGGTCGAAATCCCGCAGGAAGCCTTCATCGCGGCGCTCAAGATGGACGAGGATTGATCCCGCGCTGGACCTCTCCGTCCCCGCCGGGGGAAGGGAGAGGTCTTGGTGCGCGGCCTCAGTGCGCGCCGTTCAACTGCTCGAACACCGCGTCGTAGCCATTCGCTTCCGCGAACCGCAGCGGCTTGACCCGTTCGACCAGGATTTCGCCGCGCGGGGTCTCGCCGCGTTCGATCAGGCCGATCACTTCGTCCGTATAGTCGGCCAGCGGCATGGAGGCGGGGTTTTCCGCATGGCCTGGCATTATGTCGGTGGCGACGCCGGGCGGGGCCAACTCCAGCACCTCGACCGCGGTGTCCGCCAGTTGATGCCGCAGGGATTGGCTCCACGAATGCAACGCCGCCTTGGTCGCATTGTAGGTCGGCGTCGCCGTCAGCGGGACGAAGGCTAGGCCCGAGGTCACCGTCATCACCGTCGCCTTCGGCTGGGCCGTCAGATGCGGCAGCAGAGCGGCTGTCAGGCGGATCGGCCCCAACAGATTGGTGGCGATGATCGTCTCCAAGACGGCCAGGTCGAACGGCTGGGCCTTCAAGTCCTCTGCCTTCATGATGCCGGCGTTCAGAATGACGACGTTCAGGGCGGGGTGGTCCTTGACGACTTGGGCGCCGAAGGCGGCGACGGCCGCAGCGTCCTCCATGTCCAGCGTCGCCCAGGCCATGCCGGGATTGGCGGCCGCCGTCTCTTTCAGCACGCTTTCGCGGCGGCCGGTGATGATGATCTGATTGCCGCGCGCGTGCAGCGCCTCGGCGAGGGCGCGGCCGATGCCCGTCCCGCCGCCGGTGATCAGTATGGTGTTGCCGGTGATGTTCATGATCGTCTCCTCGGGATGCGTCAGCGATGAAAGCGAGGTATGACGTTCACTCTCCAACCGAAAGTAGGCACTTAAAACCGCCCTACTTACTGTCCGGAAAGAAATGGCTATGACGGCGCTTCCGCCTGCAAGAATTGGTCATCCCGAGACCGGCGAGGTCGCCGATCCGCGCGTGGAGGCCTTGGTCAACGACGTGATCGGCCGCGTCGCCGACAAATGGACCATGCTGATCCTGGAGGTTCTGGCCGAGCACGGCGAGACACGTTTCACCCGCGTCGGCGAACTGGTCGGGGGCATCAGCCAGAAGATGCTGACCCAGACCCTGCGCCAGATGGAGCGCGACGGCTTGGTGATCCGCACCGTCCACCCCATCATCCCGCCCAAGGTCGAATACCGCCTGACCGACCTGGGCTTCACACTGGCCGAAGCCTTTTGCGGCGTCTGGATGTGGGCCGAAAAAAACATCGACCGCATCGAGGAGGCGCGCGCGGCGTTTGATGGGCGAGATAAATAATCCCGCTCAAATCAGAGCGCCGGGAATCAAGCCTGCACCGTCTCCGTGATGAAGTGCCGCCCCTGCTTGTCCTCGATCTCGACCACCCACAGGTCCGGGTCATACCCGCGCTGGCGGGCGATATAGGCGTCCAGTTCGCTTTCGCTGTCGGATGTGACGGGCTGGATCCACAGGCGGTCGCCGTCGGTTCCGAAGGCTTCGCTGAACAGGCGGGCGGTGCGGGTGGAGGTGTCGTAGGCCTTGACGATGACCGAGCCGGCGCGGGCGTCGCCTTTCTTGACCACGGTCGCATAGGCGCCCTCGATCTGGGCGCGGCGGATCAGGGCGCTGACCCACAGCTCGCTGGAAAGAAGCAATTCGCTAACCCTGCTCGAACACGGAACCCCAACCCTGGCGCGCTAGGGTCGGGGCATGAGGATAGGCCTTTCCCCCCGGCAAGCCAGAGGTTTCCTGTCGGCCGTGCTGATCGCCGCGACGCCCGTCGCAGCCTTCGCCGCGCCGCAGGACCGCTTCTATGAGCGCAGCTTCGTGCTGGCCGCCAACGACCGCTGCGGCCTGTTCGAGCCGCAGCTGACCGCCGCCTTGACGGCCGCCGCCTGGCAGGCGCGGGGCGCGGCCTTGCGCGCGGGATCCAACGACCGGCAACTGGCCGAGACGGCGCAGCGGGCGCGGGCGCGCGCGAACACGACGCCGTGCGGCTCGACCGATCTGAAGACGGTTCAGGGCCGGGTCCAGACCGCCTTTTCCGGCTGGTCGCGCACGACGCGGATGGAGTTTCCCGGCGATCGCCGAAAGTGGAGCGCGGATCGCGCGGCCTATGCGCGCCCGACCTGGCGGCTGATGCAGGCGACCGTGACCGGCGCATCGCCCGTGCGGTTCGGCGTGGTGGGCGGCATGGACCGGCCGGATCAACTGGCCGCCGTCGTGTCCTGGCAGGGGCGCTCGCGGCCGACCGGGGTGCGGGTGGTGATGCGCGATCACACGGTGGCGCCGCGTCCGTGGCTGTCGCACGACCTGCCGCCCGCCGCGCAACGCCGCGCCTTCTGGGCCGCCGGCGTGACAAACGCCGAACCGATGCTGTTGCCCGAAGGTCGCCCGGCCGGTCAGGCCTGGCTATTCCCCGCCGCCGCCGCCGACGCCCTGTCGGCCCTGGACCCGCGCGAGGTCTTCACCGTCGAGTTCCTGTTCCGCGACGGCAGCATCGCCCGCTCCACCTTCGAAGCCGGCGACTTCGCGGCGGGCCGCGCCTTCCTGGCGATGGGGCAGGTTTAGCCTCTTTGAGCAATTCTGCTGTTAGAAGGGGGCTCTGTGATCCAGGCTGTTTGGGCGGCCGTGGGCTTGGCCCTGATCGGCGGGTGTTCGAGTCCTCCGCAAGCTTCTGACGACGTGCGCAAAGTCGGTGGGCGCAGTTTCCGGGTGCCATCAAATGTCGTCGTCAATCCGACGCCCGATTCATTGGCGTTCTATATGCGCGGTTCAGATTTCGGATTGCTGGATGAACATACGCGCGGCGAGCGCCTGTTCATCCAGATACAGAGCGACCGACAGCCTGACGTCGCCAGCGCCATCGTTGGACTGCGGCGGCATGGCGGTGTTCTCGGCCGCGAAGTCTACGGTGGGCTGACGCCAGTGTCCGGCGCTGGGGAAGACGCACACTACTTCATCCAGAACAGATACGGCGGCGCATCGATATTCTGTCCGGTCGATGGCTGGGAATGTCGTGCGCGCGTCCCCTATCGGGATCTCTCAATCAGCATCCGGTTTCCGCAAGCGCGCCTATCCAGTTGGATGTCGGTGATAGACGGCGTCTTAACTAAGGTCGAAAGTTTAGAAGTCTGACGCCGGGTGCCACTACACCTTCGTTCGTTATTCAAAACGGCGCTTCAGTGACGATATCAGGCCTCGACCTTGGCCGGCTTTACGTCTGACAAACTACCCGCCCCACTTAAATCAATCACCATCACCGGCAACCGGATCATCACCGCCGCGCCTTCGCCCAGGGTGCTGTCGATGGTCATGCGGCCGCCGTGCAGTTCGGTCAGGCTGCGGACCAGGGACAGGCCCAAGCCCGTGCCCTGCGCCTTCTGGTCGGCGCCGCCGGCCTGTTCGAAGGGGCGGCCCAGGCGTTGAAGGTCCTGCGGCGCGATGCCGACGCCGGTGTCGGAGACGGCCAGATCCAGGTCCGGTCCGTCGGCGTCCAGGGTGATGGTGACGGATCCGCCGGCCGGGGTGAACTTGACCGCATTGGACAGCAGGTTCAGCGCCATCTGCTTCAGGGCGCGGGCGTCGGCGCGGACCTTGATCGGCTCTGACGGCAGGACGGCGGCCAGCTCGACCCCCTTGTCGTCCGCCTGCAGCCGGACCAGGGCGACGGCGGCGGATACGGCGTCGCGGGCGTCGAACGTCTCCATCGCCAGCTGGTAGCGCTCGGCCTCGATCTTGGACAGGTCCAGGACGTCGTTGATCAGGTCCAGCAGATGGCCGCCCGCCTGATGGATGGCGTCGGCGTATCCGGCGTAGCGTTCGGGCAGGGGGCCGAACAGCTTCTGGCGCATGATGTCCGCGAAGCCGATCACGGCGTTCAGGGGGGTGCGCAGCTCGTGGCTCATATTGGCCAGGAAACGGGTCTTGCCGGCGGACTGGGCTTCGGCCTCGACGCGGGCGGTCTCCAGCCCCAGCTCGCGGGCGAACTGGGCCGTGCCGTCGAACGCCTGGGCGATCAGGCGCGGGCGGTCCGTCTCGTGCTGGAACGGGCCCAGGATCATGACGACCCGGCGGTCCAGGGCGATGCGCGGGGTGAACTGGACCTCGACCGACTGGCCCGACAGGGCGCGGGCCAGGGCCGCGGACACGGCCGGGCGATCCGGCGCATGCACGGCCGAGATCAGGCCCTGTTCCGTCAGGGCCAGCACCGAAAGGGCGGGCGGCGGCGCGCCCCAGGTCGCGACGGCGCGGCCCGACGGATCGAGCAGCAGGGTTAGGGCCGGCTGATCCTCCAGCAGAGCGGCGATCCGGGCGGCCTCGTCCTCGGCTTCGGCCAGCCGATGCTGGCGCGCGCTCCAGGTCAGGCGCATGGCGGCGATGATCGCGCCCATGGCCAGCAGGCCCGAAACGGCGGCCAGCAAGGGGCCTTGCGCCTCCGCCCCGTTCAGCCAGGTTGAGATCAGCCCCGCCAGCAGCGGCAGGGCCACCGCAAAGGCGCCCATCCGGGTCAGGCGATCGGCCCCGACGCGGGCGTGATGCACGCCGTGATCTAGGGCGATCCCCGCCGCCAGCGGCGTCAGGATCAGGCCGGGCAGGGCGCCGGTCACGCCGCCGGTCAGGCCGGCCGAAGCGGTGGCGGCCAAAATCCACCCGCCCATGACGGCCAGCCTCAGCCCCGCGCTGTCGCGCACCATCAGCACGACGCCGAACACGCCGGGGAAGGCCATCAGCAGCAGGGCGGCCAGCGGCGCGTCCTTCAGCCCGTCCATCATTTGGGCCGCCAGCGCCGTCAGGGCCACAGCCACCGCCCAGATGGCATGCCATAAGGCGACCAGCGGAGCGCCCAACGCCGCGTCGTGCGTCGGGTCGTCCTCGTATCTGGCGTGGGCGTCGGGTTTCAAGAAGGGCGGGCCATGGGTTTCGTCTGCGCCCAGACTAGGGCTGCGGCTGAGTCGGTGCGAGGCCGCTCCCCCCTGAGGCGAACCCCATTGCGGCGTTCACCATGAATATCGGGGGACAAAACGGCCGGTTGTCGTTAACGGCCGCGCGGCCTATCTGGCGGCGCATGACCGACCGCACGCCGCCGACCGACACCCTGGACCAGACCCTGGCCGAACTGGCCGAGGATTTCGACCTGCTGGGCGATTGGGAGCAGCGGATCGAATACGTCATCGAACTGGGCAAGGGGCTGGCTCCGCTGGACGAGGCCGACCGGATCGAGGCCAACAAGGTGCCGGGCTGTGCCGCCCAGGTCTGGCTGGCGACGACGCAGGACGATGGACGGCTGTGGTTCGCCGCCGACAGCGACAGCGCCCTGTCCAAGGGCAATATCGCCCTGCTGCTGAAACTGTACTCCGGCCGCACGGCGGCGGAGATCGTCGCCTTCGACGCCCGCGCGGCGCTGGATCGGCTGGGCCTGCCCTCGGCCCTGACGCGCCAGCGCGCCAATGGCTTGAACAGCATGGTCGGCCGCATCCGCGAGGCGGCGCTGGCGGTTCAGTAGTCGGGGGTTGCAACCGCCGGCCCGGCGACCCACGATCGCGGGGTCGTAACCGGGGGCGCGAATGGACCTGCTGAAGATCCTGCGCAGTTTCGAGGAGTTTCTCTTCGAGGCGGTCAGTTGGCTGGTCTTCTATCCCCTGACCCTGTGGCGCATCCTGCGCGGACCGTTGGCGGCGATGGACTATTCGGACCGCGAGCAGAGCGACAGCGAGGAGCGTCGCTACGACGATGCGCTCAGCCCGCCGCTGTTCCTGTTGGCCACCATCGTCCTGACCAATCTGCTGTCGATGGCGCTGCATGTGCCGCCGCCGCCCGAGGCGACCGACCTCAGCCGCGTGGTCTATGCGTCCCAGCAGAACCTGGTCCTGTTCCGCTCGCTGGCCTTCAGCCTGATCCCTCTGGTCGCCGCCGTCACCCTGCTGCGTCACGAGAAGAAGCGCATCAGCCGCGAAACCCTGCGCGCGCCATTCTATGCGCAATGCTATCTCGCCGCCGTCTGCGCCGCCTTCGTCTCGGCGGGCGGGACCATCTTTCAGCGGCCCGAACTGCCCAATGCGGTCGGCGCCGCGATCATGATCGGCGGCACGGCCTGGTTCGTCGTCGTGCAGTCCCGCTGGTTCGCCCGGCGGCTGAACGTGTCAAAGAGGCGCGGCGCCGTCATCGCGGTGCTGGCCCTGATCCGGGCGCTGATCTACCTCCTGGCCATCCTGATCCCCATCGCCCTGATCTGAGCGGACAAGACAGAGTGCAGTGAGGGCGCTCTTGTCAGCGCAGCGCGAAATCTAAGCGGAGGTCTGCTTGCCAGCGTGATGGCCATTTCGGATTTCGACCCATTGCGGACATCCAATCGGAAAAGCATCATTGGTGAATGTCAGCGCCAGACTACAACGATCCTAGGTCCAGACTTAAGCCTAAGCTGCGCTTGAGGCCGATGCGCGGCTCAGGCCCCATTACCGCGCTAGCCGCTGGGCTGTTCATGTACGCCGCCATTCTCTGCATGATCGCATTTCTGGCTAGCTTTCTTCCCGGTGTCGAAGGCGCCGGCAGTCCGTTCTGGTTCCTCGCTGGAGCGGCAGCCTTTGCCATCGGCGCTGCCATCTTTTACGCGGCCCATAAGTTCTTTCGACGCTTCCGCTAACCACCCAAAGCCGACATTTGCCGCGTCCGTTTCCCGCAGTAAAAATTCAGTGCAATCTGTGCACTTCATCCAATGCCATAGTGATCCGCCAGGGCCTGGAGCGCCTGTTTCAGGACGGTCTTGCCCTGGCGGCGGCGCAGGCCGAGGCACGTTTCGGCCAATTGCAGGCTGTCGCCGTGGATGCAGATGCGGGTCAGGATGGGGCGAAGGCGCGGGCCGACGGCGGTCAGCGCCTGTTCGACGCGGCGGGCGGCGGACAGGGCGCGGTCGGTCGGCTCCATCCGCGCGGCGGTTCCTGAGCCGGAGGTCGGCAGGGCGTCCCAGCGCATGGTGAGCGACGCGCCCTTCGTCGCCTGTTCCGCCTCCCGCCGCAGCCGTTCGCCGGCGGCGGCCTCGGCCGGGGTCAACCAGGGGCGGCCGGACGCATCCTTGCGCCGCGCCAGCCAGGCGATGGGGCTTTCGCCCAGATTGGCCCGCGCGCGGACCATGCGGCCGTCCGGCTGCATCAGGTCGCGCTCGCCCGCCACGAAGCCGGGACGGCCGGGGGCGGGGGACGGCGTCGGGTCCGGCTGGGCGCGTCCCGACCAGCCGCCGCCTGGCCGCACGCGCAGGCCGGGCTGGTCGATCAGGGCGCGAAACTCGGTCTCGGTCAGGGTCAGGCTGATGCGGCTGCGGCGATCCGGCGACAGGCGCAGGGCATATGCGCCGCCCTCGGCCGACAGCCACGCGCCGGGCTTGGCCATCAGATCGCGCGCGCGTTCCAGAAGCCGGCTCATTGCGGCAGCTCCAGGCGGGGCGACTGATACAGACCCTGAATGCAGCCTTCGAGGTCGTTCATTAGATCGTCGATGCTGCGCTGTTCGCGCTCGTCCTCGACCCAGCGGCAGGCGGCGCCGACGCTGGCGCGATTGACGCCGAAGACGTGGCCGACCCGCTCCATCGTCCAGCCATAGGCGACGTGCGACAGGTACATGGCCAGCCAGCGCGGGCGGGCCGCGCGCGGGTTCATCCGGCCCCGACCGGTCATCTGCGACGGATGGGCGCCGGTGCGCGCCGCGATCAGATGAATGGCCAGCCCGGCCTTGACCTGATCCTCCTCGGTGACCGGCACCCTGTAGTCCTCCAGCACGAAACGTCTCCCTCTCACGAACTCTCGACGCCGGCATCATAGGTGACCGTGACGTCGCGCTAGGAATATCGTCCTACTGTGCGCCAAAATCGGTCGTGGCGGCTTAACCGCCTTGCGGTTGCGGGCAGCACGTCGTGCGTGAGGGAGGTGAGAGGACGGGCGGTATGTCGGCCGAAACACGGGGCGCGGGTCCAACATGGTTAATAAATTTCGAATCGTTGACTCCAGCCTCTCGACGCCGATTCGCAAATCAGCCTAGATTCGCCTCAATTGGATGGCGTTAACCCTTCTTAAGGTTTTCACGTCTTAACTTGCGAACAAGGTTACCCGGCCGTGTGCCAGGGTGGTTACCGCAAAGCTTTTGCCTGGAGGGGCACGTATGCGCGTCCTGTTGATTGAAGACGATCACGCAACCGCCCAAAGCATCGAACTGATGCTGAAGTCGGAAGGCTTCAACGTCTATACGACGGACCTGGGCGAGGAAGGCATCGACCTGGGCAAGATCTATGACTACGACCTCATTCTTCTTGACCTGAACCTGCCGGACATGAGCGGCCTGGAAGTCCTGCGCCAGCTGCGCGTCGGCAAGGTCAACACCCCGGTCATGATCCTGTCGGGCAGCCACGAGATCGAAACCAAGGTCAAGACCTTCGGCGGCGGCGCCGACGACTATATGACCAAGCCCTTCCACAAGGACGAACTGATCGCGCGCACCCACGCCGTGGTCCGCCGCTCCAAGGGTCACGCCCAGGCGATCATCCACACCGGCGAGATCGCCGTGAACCTGGACGCCAAGACGGTCGAGGTGAACGGTCACCGCGTCCACCTGACGGGCAAGGAATACCAGATGCTGGAGCTGCTCTCGCTCCGCAAGGGCACGACCCTGACCAAGGAAATGTTCCTGAACCACCTGTACGGCGGCATGGACGAGCCCGAGCTGAAGATCATCGACGTCTTCATCTGCAAGCTGCGCAAGAAGCTGGCCACCGCCGCCGACGGCAAACACTATATCGAAACCGTCTGGGGACGCGGCTATGTCCTGCGCGACCCGGCCGAGGGCGTCGTCACCGTCGCCGCCTGATCGACCTTCGATCCGCGATTTCGAAACGCCCGCCGGTGACGGCGGGCGTTTTGCGTTGAGACCCTACTGACGCTTCGCCGGCATGTCGCGGCCGCCCTGGTGCAGGACCAGGCCCTCGACGGCGCCGTCGGCGTTGCGGGTGAAGGTGATCTGGGCGTCGACGGCGGTGAGGTAGAAGGCGTCCTCAGCTTCCGCCGTCAGTTCGAAGGCGGGCTGGCCGGTGGCCTGGGCCATCAGCTTGCCGTCCACGACCGAGATCGTCAGGGCGAAGGTCGGGGCCAGATTATAGACCCCCCCGTAAGCCTTCAGCACCTCAGGCGAGAGGGCGACGGCGCGGCGTTCGCTGGGCAGGGTGACGGTTCCGCCGCGCGCCAGGGTGACCAGGGCCGCGCCCAGCTTGTCCGGCGCCTCACCGTTCAGATTGCCCAGGACGATGACGGCGGTCCGATCGCCCGGATCATAGGCCATATAGGTGTTGAAGCCCTCGATGGCGCCGTTGTGCCAGACCAGACGCTTGCCGTCGGCTTCGGACACCATCAGCCCCATGGCGTAGCCGTTGCGGACCGGCGTGGTCAGGGCGGTCATCGACTGGGCGTTCAGCAGCCGCCCACCGAACAGGCCCTGTTCCCACTTCAGCAGGTCGTGGGTGGTCGAATACAGGGCGCCGGCCCCGGTCGGGATGCTCATGTCCACATAGTCGGCGTTGACGACGCCGTCGGCGCCCAGCGCATAGCCCGAGGCCCGGCGGGGCAGGATCATGTCGTGGCGGTCGTAGCCGCTGTCGCTCATGCCCAGCGGCTGGAACAGATTGGCGGCGACGAAGTCGGCGTAGGTCTGGCCGCTGGCCGTCTCGATGATGGCGCTGAGCAGCACATAGCCCGAGTTGGAATAGGCGAACCGGGAGCCTGGCGCGAAGTCCAGCGGCCGGTTGCGGAACCGGGCGATCAGTTGGCTCATCGTTGCGGGCCGGGTCTTCTGGGCCTCGAAATCGGAAAAGGCGGTGAAGTTGGGCACGCCCGCTGTGTGGCTGAGCAGATGGCGCGGGGTGATCGCGTCCCAGGCGGCCGGGGCGTCGGGCAGCCAGGTCTTGATCGGCGCATCCAGATCCAGCTTGCCCTGCTGGTTCAGCAGCATGACCGCGACGGCTGTGAACTGTTTCGACAGCGAGCCCAGGCGGAACTTCACATCACCGTCGTTGGGGATGTTCCACTCGCGGTTGGCCAGGCCGTAGCCCTGATCCAGAAGGATACGACCGTCGCGGGCGACCAGGACGGCGCCGGAAAAGGCGTCGGCGTCGCTGGAGGCGCGGATCACCTGATCCATGCGCGCCGCGTCCTGGGCGGCGGCCGGGCGGTTGGCCAGCGGGCTGAGCGTGAGGGCCAGAGCGCTGGCGGCCAGCAGCAGGATGGCTGGGCGACGGCGGACGGTGAGCGAATAGGGCAAGGGGGCGGTCTC
Source organism: Brevundimonas vesicularis (assembly GCF_027886425.1). NCBI lineage: Bacteria > Pseudomonadati > Pseudomonadota > Alphaproteobacteria > Caulobacterales > Caulobacteraceae > Brevundimonas > Brevundimonas vesicularis. Next base: position 1,025,759 of record NZ_CP115671.1, read on the forward strand.
CTGAACGCGTCACGCTAACGCTTTCAGAGAGAGGCGACGAGGGCGGCGTTCGGATGCAGGCGCGGCGGATTTTGTCAGTTCATCTGTGTTTCAGACCGTTTACACTGGGATGCCTGTGGTCAGGCGGGGGTCTTGAAGCCTGCTGCGATGGCGGCCGCCATCGGATTGGGACGGCCGAAGCTATCGAAGGGCAGGGGCTTGTCCCGGCCATCGTCCTTGTCGCCCTGGCGATACCAGCTGTCGGTATCGCGCAGGCCCCAGACGGTGAAGGCGAACTGCTGGGCCTTGGGCAGGGCCGCGAAGGCCGAGGCCAGTTCGGTGACGCGCGCGCCCTGGGCCGCGATCCGGTCGGCCTGGCTGCGGAGGTCCAGACGGTTTTCGGTGCGCAGGGTGCAGTCCAGCTCCGACACATGGATCGGCAGGCCGAACTGGCTGATCTTGCGCATATAGGCGGCGATGACGCCCTCGGGGATGTCGATCCACAGGTGGGATTGCAGGCCCAGGCCCTGCAGCGGACAGCCGGCCTTCAGCAGCCGCTCGACCAGTTTCAGGAACTGCGCGCCCTTGGCCGGCACGCTCTCCTGATTGTATTCGTTCAGAAACAGGACGGCGTCAGGATCCGCGATCCGGGCCCTTTCGAAGGCGCGCAGGATATAGCCGTCGTGGCCGTATCGCGCCGACCAGTGGCAGTCGCGCATGCCCGAGCCGTCGTCCAGCATCGGCTCATTGACCACGTCCCAGCTGCGGACCTTGTCGCGATAGCGGCCGGCGACCGTGGCGATATAGCCGTCGAAGGCGCGGTCGAAGGCGGCGCCCGACAGACCGGCGAACGCCTCCTTGCCCTGCGCGTACCAGATCAGGGTGTGGCCATGCATCGCCATGCCCTCAGCCTGGGCGAAGGCGGCGATGCGGTCCGAGCGGTCGAAGTTGGGCCGGTCCAGGCCGTCGGCCAGGATGTACTCCATCTTCATCTCCCACTCGGGCGTGAGTTGGGAGACGTTGGCGCGGGCCAGCGCGACCCAGTCCGGGTCGTCGATCTGGCTGGCCTTGATCGCCGTGCCGAAGGGAGCCGGGGCGATGGACTTCAGCGGGGGGACGTTGGGCGGCGACGGCTCCGCCGAGGCGAAGCGGTCGCAGGCGGCAAGCGCGAGCGGGGCAGCGAGGATAGCGCGGCGGGTGGGCGTCATGCGTCTCCCTTCAACGAGGGCAGACGTAGAAGGCTGCGGATCGTCAGACCGCATGCTTCCGCAGGCCCAGCTCGTCGAAGGCGGCGGTTTCGCGCTTGGCGAGGGCGATCAGCTGGTTCAGGCGCGTGGTCTCGGCGACGTGTTCGAACTTCTTCAGCTCTTCGAACGCGCCGGTCAGGGCGTCGCGGGCGCCGGCTTCCTCGGCGTCCAGCACCGACAGGTCGCCTTCGGCGGCGGCCTTCCTTGATTTCCAGCCGTTCAGATAGGCGCCCAGCATCATGCCGGCCTCAGCATCCATGCGGGCGCGGTTGCGTTCGCCTTCGGCCTCGGCGTCCAGCACGGCGATGCGGAGTTCGGCGCCGGCGCGGCGTTCGGCGATCTCGGCCAAGCGCTTCTGCAGCGTCTCGACCTCATAGTTGGAGATGCGGATCAGGGATTGGGCCCAAGCGGTCATCTAAATCATCACTCCCTGATCATGCCTTGGTTCAGGATTGCTTCCAGCCGGGTAAAGGAATCGGAAAGACGCGTCGCATCGTCCTTGTCTTGTCCCAGAAAATCTTCGAGCGCCGGATTCAGGGCGATGGCCCGGTCCACGATCGGGTCGGCGCCGGTGCGGTAGGCGCCGATCTTGATCAGCTCTTCCATATTGGCGTAGGCGCTCAGGCACTGGCGCGCGCGCTTGTTCAGCTCGCGCTCGGGCGGGGTCTGACAGCCGGGCAGGGTGCGGCTGACCGACTTCAACACGTCGATGGCGGGGAAGCGCCCACGCTCGGCGATCTTGCGATCCATGACGATGTGGCCGTCCAGAATACCGCGCACGGCGTCGGCGATCGGCTCGTCATGGTCGCCGCCGTCCACCAGCACGGTGAACAAGGCGGTGATGGGCGCCGCCGTCGTGCCGTCGGGGCGGATCGGGCCGGGACCGGCGCGCTCCAGCAGCTTGGGCAGTTCGGTGAAGACGGTGGGGGTGTAGCCCTTGGTGGTCGGGGGCTCGCCAGCGGCCAGCCCGATCTCGCGCTGGGCCATGGCAAAACGGGTGACGCTGTCCATCAGGCACAGCACTTCCAGGTCTTGGTCGCGAAGATATTCGGCGATGGCCATGGTCATATAGGCTGACTGACGGCGCTTCAGGGCCGGTTCGTCCGACGTGGCGACCACGACGACGGCGCGTTTCAGCCCCTCTTCGCCCAGGGTCTCTTCCACGAACTCGCGCACCTCGCGGCCCCGTTCGCCGATCAGGCCGACGACGACGGCGTCGCAGGTCGCCTCCTTGGCCAGCATGGACAGCAGCACCGACTTGCCCACGCCCGACCCGGCGAATATGCCCAGGCGCTGGCCCCGGCAAGTGGTGGTGAAGACGTCCATGGCCCGCACGCCCAGGTCCAGACGCTCGCCCACCCGGCCGCGCGAATGGGCGGGCGGGGGCGGGGCGCGCAGGGGATAGGGGGCGGGGCCTTGCGGCAGCGGCCCCTTGCCGTCGATGGGCTGGCCGAAGGCGTCGATGATGCGGCCCAGCCAGGCGGTCGTCGGGCGCACGCTGGCGGCCTGGTCGATGATGCGGATGTCGGCGCCGGGGGCCACGCCCTCCACCGGACCGAAGGGCATCAGAAGGGCCTTGGAATCGCGGAAACCGACCACCTCGGCCGGCAGGGGATCGTGGCCGCGCCGCCCGATCTCGGCCCGAGCGCCGACGGCGAGGCGCGACAGGCCGCCGCGCGATTCGATCAGCAGGCCCGACACGCCTGCGACCTTGCCGGTCACGACCAGCGGGTCGATCGCTTCGACGGCGGCGACGAGATTGCGCAAAAATCAGACCCCAGGAACAGGCCTCAACAGATGCGGCAACGTGGTTAACGACCGATGAAGCGCTGCTGGAAGGCGGGGGATAAGACAGCGATTATTGCGTCTCGATTGCAACTCAAACGCGAAACAGTTTTTCAACTAATTAGCCTATTAATCTTGCAACCGAGGCGGGCGGGGGCCGGCCGATAGCGAAGAGGTTGGGGCCTATGTTCGCGCGTAAACCGAAGTCATCGGACATGCAGGATCGGCTGATCGATCTGGACGGCAAGATGGCCGCCATCGGCCGGTCGCAGGCCGTGATCGAGTTCAACCTGGACGGCACCATTATCGACGCCAACCAGAACCTCCTGACCACGATGGGCTATAGTCTGGACGAGATCCGGGGCGCCCACCACAGGACCTTTATGGACCCGGCCGAGGCGGCCTCGCCCGACTACGCCGCCTTTTGGCGCGAGCTGAACGCGGGACAGTTCCTGGCGCGCAAGTTCCGGCGGCTGGCCAAGGGCGGGCGCGAGGTTTGGCTCCAGGCCTCCTACAATCCTGTGTTCGGCCCAGACGGGCGGCCGGCCAAGGTCATCAAACTGGCCATCGACATCACCGCCGACGAGCAGGAGGCTGCGCGCCGCGAGGCCGAACGGGTCGAGGCGGAAAGCGCCCAGACCCTGCTGGTCGACGCCCTGGCGGGGGTGCTGAACAAGCTGTCGGCCGGCGACCTGACTGCGCGGATCGACGCGCAGGTGAAGGGCGACCATGTGCGGGTGCGCGACGATTATAATGCGGCGGTCGAAAGCCTGCGCCAGACGATGGGCCAGGCGCTGCGGGCCGTGTCGGGTCTGCGGGGCGGGGTGGGCGAAATCTCCAGCGCGTCCGACGACTTGTCGCGCCGCACCGAACAGCAGGCCGCCAGTCTGGAAGAAACGGCCGCGGCGCTGGACCAGATCACCGCCACGGTGAAGCGCAGCGCGGACGGCGCCAAACAGGCTTCGGCCGCCGCCCTGGGCGCGCGCGCCGAGGCGGACCGGTCGGGCGAGGTGGTGCGCCAGGCGATCGCGGCGATGGACGGCATCAAGCGCAGCTCGACCCAGATCAGCGACATCATCGGCGTGATCGACGAGATCGCCTTCCAGACCAATCTGTTGGCCCTGAACGCCGGGGTCGAGGCGGCGCGGGCGGGCGAGGCGGGGCGCGGCTTCGCCGTCGTCGCCTCCGAAGTGCGGGCCCTGGCGCAGCGTTCGGCGGAAGCCGCGAAGGAGATCAAGACCCTGATCACCACCTCGGGCCAGGAGGTGGCGCAAGGGGTCAAGCTGGTCGACGAGACCGGCGCGGCCCTGTCGGCGATCGCCGTCAAGGTGGCGGAGATGGACGCCCTGGTCAGCGAGATCGCCGCCTCGGCCCAGGAACAGGCGACGGGGCTGAGCCAGGTCAATACGGCCGTCAACCAGATGGACCAGGTGACCCAGCAGAACGCCGCCATGGTTGAACAGACGACCGCCGCCGCCATGAGCTTGAAGTCCGAAACCGAACAACTGGCCCTGCTGGTCGAACGGTTCGAGACGGGCGAGGCGCCGGCTCAGACCCGCGTCCACGACCTGTCGCAGGCCGCCGCCCCCGTCCCCCTGGCCCGCGAACGCGCCCGCATCCGGGCCTTCGCTAGCGGCGGCGCGGCCGCGGCTGCGGCGGCGTCGAGCGCGGGCTGGGAAGAGTTCTGACCACCCCGCCTCCGCTCATCCCCGCGAAAGCGGGGACCCAGTCCTTTCGCATGGCAGGGTGCGTAGGATTGGCGGTGTGACTGAACTCAGCCGGTGGAACGCCCAAAGCGCTGGGTCCCCGCTTTCGCGGGGATGAGCGGGGAAATTAGAGCCTAAACCGGTTCCGCCCCGATCTTCGCCTCCCGCGTCGTCGCGATGGCGCCGACCGAGGCGGCGACGATGGCGGCGATGGCGAGCCATTGCTGGCCTGTCAGATGCTCGTGCAGGATCACAAGCCCCGCCAGGGCGCCGACCGCCGGCTCGGCGCTGAGCACCACGCCGAAGGTGCGTTTGGGGATGCTGCGCAGGGCGACCATTTCCAGCGAGTAAGGCAGGGCGCTGGAGAAGATCGCCACCGCCACGCCCGCCAAAATGATGGCGGGGTTCAGCAGGGCCGCGCCCGGATGGGCCACGCCGAACGGCACGACGACCAGGGCCGCCACGCTCATGCCCAGCGCCACCGACTGACCGGCGTGCAGGTGCGACAGCCGCTTGCCGAAGACGATGTACAGCGCCCAGCACAGGCCGGCGAAGGCGGCCAGCGCCATGCCGACGGGATCCAGCGCGCCGGCCCCGGCCTTGATCGGCAACAGCAGGCCCAACCCCAAGACCGCCAGACCAATGCAGGCGAAATGAATGGGCTTCCTCGAATGGATCAGGGCCAGGGTCAGCGGCCCCATGAACTCGATGGCGATGGCCAGGCCCAGCGGAATGGTGCGCAGGGCCATGTAGAAGCTGAGGTTCATCGCCCCCAGCACGACGCCGTACAGCGCAATGGCGCCCAGATCCGCGCGGGTCAGGCGGAACCGCCAGGGCCGGAAGACGGCGACCAGCAGAACGGCTGAAATCCCGACGCGATAGGCCGAGGTCCCCTCCGCCCCGATCACCGGAAACAGCGTCTTGGCGAAGGAGGTGCCACACGCCAGCGTCACCATGCCCGCAAACAGCGCCAGATAGGGGATCAGGCGCGCCGCCAGCGGCGAGTTCAGATGGGTTTTCAGGGCCAGCGACGTCATGGCGTAAAGCTAGCGTAACGCCGCTTGCGCTTCCCGGCGAGTTTCCGCTTGAATGCGACGGAAATCGTCAATGGAGACCCTGTAATGACGAATTTCGTCGCGCTCGACGATTTCGACCATAAGCTGCTGATGCGGGTCCGGCGCAACAATCTGGAGCCGGCGCGGGTGACGGCCGAGGCGGTGGGCCTATCGGAATCCGCCGTCCTGCGCCGCTTGCGTCGCCTGCGGGCCGAGGGCGTCATTGCCGCCGACGTCGCCGTCATTGATCCCGCCCGGGTCGAGCCGCGCATCGTCCTGCATGTCCAGGTCGAGATGAACACCCAGGATCGTAAGGTCATGGACGCCTTCCAGCGCGCCATGAAGGCCAGCCCGGAGGTGCAAGGCGCTTGGGACGTGACGGGCGAAACCGACTATTTGCTGACCGTCGCCGTCCGCTCCATGCAGGACTATGAAGCCTTCGGCATCCGCGAACTGGTCCCCGAAAAGGGCGTGCGCGGCTTCAAGAGCATGATCGTCATCCGCGAGGTCGTCGGCTTCGATCCGGGGCGCGCGGTGCTGGAGCGCTAGGTCGCCGGGGCCTCGACCACCAGGATCGCGCCGACGCCTTGGGTTCGGTTCTCGATCGTGCCGCCGATCTGGCGGACCAGGCTGTCGATCACGCGCATGCCCAGGCTGCGGTCGCTGCGGGCGGCGATCAGGTCGAAGCCCTTGCCCTGATCCGCGACCGTGACGGTCAGGCGTCCGTCGGCGATGCGGCCTGTGACCGCAACGCCGCCGCCCTCGGGGCCATAGGCGTATTTGATGGCGTTGGTGACCAGCTCGTTCACGATCAGACCGAGCGGGATGGCGATGTCGGCGCCCAGCGGCGCATCGGACGCCTCGCAGGTGACGACATGGCGGTCGCTGCCGGCGTCGATGGCCTCGCACAGCTGGCACAGGAAGTCGGACAGGATCACGGTCTGGACGTCGGCGCCGCGCCACAGCTGATCATGGACTTCGCTGATGGCCTGGATGCGCGATCCGGCCGTGGCCAGAGCGGCGCGCACCTCGTCGGAGGCCGCGCCGCGCGCCTGCATCGACAGCAGGCTGGAGACTAGAGATAGGCTGTTCTTGACCCGGTGGCTGACCTCTCGCGTCAGAAGGGCCTGATGTTCGATGGCGGCCAGAAGCCGCTGCTCGGTCTGCTGGCGGGCGATGGCGGCGCCGACGACGGCGGCGAAGGCGTCCAGGAACAGGGCGTCGCGGGCGTCGAACTGGCCCTCGTCTGGGCTGTCGACCTCCAGCACGCCCCAGGGTTCGCCATCCAGCTCAGGCCGGATCAGGACGTTGATGGCGCGCCGCACGCCGTGGTCGGCCAGAAGCTTGGGCGTATGGAAGCGCTGTTCGTTCTCCAGATGGTTGGAGATCAGCGGCTTGCCGGTCTGGAAGGCGTAGCCGGCCGGCGAATCCAGCTCGACGCCCAGCGAGGCCTGGCCCTCGACCGGCCCGGTCCAGCCGACGCCCGCGATCAGCACCAGCCGGTCGCGCGCCTCGTTATGGATCAGCACCTTGGACAAGGGCGTCTCCAGCCCGTCGGCGCAGACCGCGCAGGCGGCGTCGAGCAGGGCCTGACGATCGCGCTCGCGCAGGGCCACCTCGCCGAAGCGCGCCAGCAGCGACTGCTGCTTTAGGCGATAGCGCAGCTCATCGGCGGTGGAGCGCGTCTCGGCCGCCGGCGCATCCTCGATCCTGGGCGCGACCGGGGCGTCCATCCGGATCTGGGTTTCGGCGGCCGTATCCGCGTGCACCTCCGCGACCAGTTCGGCGATTTCCGGGGTCAGGCCGGTGTCGGAGAGCGGACGGGTATGAGGCAAGGACGGAAATCTCGGTTCGCGCGACGGCGACATATAGGCTGACATAGCCGCTCTGAAAGGTTTGCGCAGAAATCAGCGCGCGTCACCCCTTGCGTGGGGGCGCAAGAGCCATGGTCATCCGTATCGGTTTCGCCCGGGCCGGTCCCCGCGGCGCTACAGCGTTCGCTGGAAGAAGCTGACGATCTCGCGATTGAGGTCCTTGTGAAAATCGGCGCGGTCGAAACCTGGCGTCGGGGTGCAGAGCTGCGGCGCCTCGGTCGCCAGGGCCGGCGAGCAGGGCGGCAGGAAGTCGTAATGACCTGCGCCTTCGACGCGGTGGTACTCCGGCGCGGCGCCCAGCCGGTCGCGGATCGGCTCGACGTTGTAGGGCGCGGGCAGAATGGCGTCGGCGCCCGCCTGCCACAGCTGAACCGGAATGCGCACGGCGGCGAGGCTGTCGGACGTAAACGAGAAACCCAGGGCCGGGGCGGCGATGACGGCGGCCTTGATCCGGTCATCCTTCGCACGCGGACGCCAGGTCGACAGGTCGATCTCCATCGCGTCCAGCAGGCGGCAGGCGAAGAAGCCGGTATGGGCCTGGCAATGGTCGCCGATGGCCGCCGCGTCCGAGACCCCGCCGATGGCCGAGGTGACCGTGAAGCCGCCCGCCGAGAAGCCAAAGGCGCCGATGCGGTTCGGATCGACGGCCACGCCGCCCGGCCGCGCGGACCAGTCGCCGGTCATATAGTCGATCAGGCGGCTGAGCTGGGGCGCGCGATTGGTCAGTTGGGTGGAGCGGCTCATGTCGCGATAGTTGTCGCCGGGATGGGTCAGGGCGGCGACCACGAAGCCGGCGTCGGCCAGGGCTTTGGCGGTGTCGGCATGGCTGCGGAAACCGCCGCCGTTGCCGTGCGAAATGACGATCAGGGGCGCGGGCCGGCCGTCGACGCGGCGCGCCGGCAGCCAGACGCCGGCCTCGACCGCCCCGTCCGGTCCGCCGGGGAAGGTGAAGACCTGGTCGGGCGCCAGCGGATCGGTCTGGGCGCGCGCCGGACCTTGGGCTTGTGGCGCGGTCGCCTGCACGGACGAGGCGGCGCCGGCCAGAAGGATCAGCGCGAAGCTGACGCCGGCGATCAGGTTTTGGGGCGGCGAGCGATGGGTCATGTCGGTTTCCGTTGGTCGAGACGATCCGCTGTTCGGGGCAAGACCGAGTGAGCGCCAGCCGGATTTCGCCAATGGGCGAACGGGTGCGTGGACGGGCGACGGGTTCGACGATAGTGGGCTGACGAGGGGAGGGCCGATGACGCAGAACGCCGCCGACAGACTGAATACGCCGCGCGCCTGGGCCGTCGATCTGGCGGCCTGCGCCGTGACCGGGGTGGTGCTGGGCACGGTGGGTCCCTTCGGCAGCTTCTTCAACGACGGGCTGGCGGTGCGGGTCGGCTATTGGACGGCGGTTCTGGTGATCAGCGGCGCGGTGCTCGGTGCTGCGATCCGCTGGGTCTGGCCCAGGATGCGTCGCAGACGCGTGTCCATGCGGTTCTGGCTGCCCATGCTGATCGTCGTCGCCAGCGGGCCGACCGCCGTGATCAGCCGGATCATCGCCGTGGTCCTGTGGCCCGGCATTCGCCAACGTGTCGGCTGGGTCGAATGGTATGGGCAGGCCCTGCTGATCGGGGCCGTCTATGTCGCGCTCTACGCTGTGTTGCGGATGCGGACGTCCGCTACGGCGACGCGAGCGGGTGAAGGCGATCCGGGCTTCGCGCGCACCCTGCCCGCCGGGTTGGGGCGCGACCTGATCTGCCTGCAGATGGAGGACCATTATGTGCGCGTACACACGACGCGGGGGTCGCAGCTTGTTCTGATGTCGCTGTCGCAGGCCGTCTCGGCGTTGAAGGGCGTCGAGGGGCTTCAGACCCATCGCTCGTGGTGGGTGGCGCGCGCGGCCATCGTCGGGGTCGTCGAGGACGGCCGTAACCTGCGCCTGGCCCTTACCGGTGGTCTGACGGCGCCGGTGTCGCGTGCGCGGGTGGCCAATCTGCGGGCCGCCGGCTGGCTTTAGGTCAAGGGTTCTGACGGTCGTTCGCAGAAATCATCGCGCGTCACCCCTTGCGTGGGCCGGCAAGGCCTTATCTGTTGTGCGCCAGCATTCGAGGAGACCTTTTCCATGACCGACTTCAGCTATGACGCGTCCCGCCACCTGAAGAAGGGCCGGGGCAAGGTCTATGACTCGATCGTCGACACCATCGGCGACACCCCCATCGTGCGTCTGCCGCGTCTGTCGGCGGAGTACGATACGAAGGCGACGGTGCTGGCCAAGCTGGAGTTCTTCAACCCGATCGCCTCGGTCAAGGACCGGATCGGCGTGGCCATGGTCGAGGCGCTGCAGGAGGCGGGCAAGATCGATCAGGACACGGTGCTGATCGAGCCGACCAGCGGCAACACCGGCATCGCCTTGGCTTTCGTGGCGGCGGCCAAGGGGCTGAAGCTGACACTGTGCATGCCCGAAAGCATGTCGATCGAGCGGCGCAAGATGCTGGCGCTGCTGGGCGCGCGGCTTGAGCTGACACCGGCTGAAAAGGGTATGAAGGGCGCGATCGCGCGGGCGCAGGAACTGCTGGAGACCACGCCGAACTCCGTCAGCCCGTCGCAGTTCGAGAACCTGGCCAATCCCGCCATTCACCGCGTCACTACGGCCGAGGAAATCTGGAACGACACGGCCGGTGCGGTGGACATCGTGGTCGCCGGCGTCGGCACCGGCGGCACCATCTCGGGCGTGGGCCAGGCGCTGAAGGCCAAGAAGGCGTCGGTGCAGTTCATCGCCGTCGAGCCGGAGGCCTCTCCGGTGCTGTCCGGCGGCGCGCCCGGCCCGCACAAGATCCAGGGCATCGGCGCCGGCTTCGTGCCCGCCATCTACGATCCGTCGGTGGTCGATGGGGTCGAGCAAGTCTCCAACGACGACAGTTTTGACATGGCCAGAAAGGCCGCGCGGGTCGAGGGCATCCCCGTCGGCATCAGCTCGGGCGCGGCCCTGACCGCCGCCTTCCGCATCGCCGCGCGCGAAGAGAATGCGGGCAAGACCATCGTGGTGATCATCCCGTCCTTCGCAGAACGCTATCTTTCGACCGCGCTTTTCGAAGGGCTTTGAAGGGAGCGTGATTCACGCTTTTTGACGCCGCCGCGGCGCGGCTTCGTCAAAAAACGATCACGCTCCAAGCGGAGCCTTTAGGCCGTTCGCGTGTTCGATAACGGACGCGCGTGCGGCTCCGCTTGGGATGAGGGGCGACGCGCGGCGGATCAACAACGCCGGAGCGTTTCATGCCTGTCGCCGCCCTTCGCCTGATCGCCGTCGCCGGGGTCTCGGCCCTGGCGCTCGCCGCCTGTTCCAACAATGACGACAAGGCGGCGGTCGATCCGTCGATGTCGCCCGAGCAACAGGCCGCCGCCGCCGCCAATACCCCCGTCACCGCCCAGCCGCGCCAGATCCGCAATGTGCCGGTGAATGTGCAGGGCGTGACCGACGTGGGCGCCACGGTCCGGGTCAAGAACGTCGATCTGGCCGAAGACGCGACCATCCTGGACGTCAGCATCTCGTTCGCCAGCGACATGACCAACAGCGTCCAGATGGCCTCCGAGGCCACCTATGTCGAACTGCCGAACGGCCAGAAGCTGCGTCTGAAGCCGCCCGAGGGCAATCCGTACATGACCATCGCCAAGGGCGACACGATGAACGGCCGGCTGGTCTTCATGGGCGCGGTGCCGGCCGGGGTGAACCAGATCTCGGTGGTGTTCAACGAAGGCTCGACGTCGGACAGCATCATTGGTCCGTTCCTGCGCATGACCATTCCGCTGACCGCCCAGGCCGCCCAGAACCCGACGAGCGGAGAGGTCGGATGACGGGACGACACGCGCCCGCCATGGCGGCGGCGCTGTTGGCCGCGGGACTGACGCCCTGCGTCGCCTCGGCCCTGACGGTGCGGCTGATGAGCGGCAGCGCCATCGGCCTGCGCTCAACCTTCGAAAAGGATATGGCCGCGCCCCGGTCCACCTTCGCCAAGGCGGGGCCGGACAGCGCGCTGGAAAGCGTGTTCGTCTCGTCCGAGGTCGCGCCCGAACGGGTCGAGACCACCCGCAGCCTGCTGAGCGAACTGAACGCGCGGCGCACCGACGGTGTGATCGTGATCGATCTGCCGGCCGACGTTCTGTTCGACTTCGACAAGGCGACGATCCGGCCGGACGCCGAGTCGGCCCTGACGCGGGCGGCGGAACTGCTGAAAAGCTATCCGCAGGCCCAGGTCAGCATCGGCGGCCATACCGACGCCAAGGGCGACGACGCCTATAACGAGGGCCTGTCGCTGCGCCGCGCGCGGGCGGTGGCGGCGCGGCTGCAACGCGAGGCTGGGCGCAGCCTGGCCGCCGAGGGTTTTGGCGAGCGCAGGCCCGTGGCCCCCAACGTCAAGCCGGATGGTTCGGACGATCCCGACGGGCGTCAGAAGAACCGCCGTGTCGAGATCCGCATCACGCCGCGCGCGGGAGGCTGAGCATGGCCTTGATCCCTTGCCCCGCCTGCGGGCGTCAGGTGTCTGAGGCGGCGGTCGCCTGTCCCAACTGCGGCCATCCGATCGCGGGCGACGCAGCGCGGCCGTCGAGCACGTTCAAGGAGGCTTTGACGCGGCCCGAGGCGGTCAAGAGCGGGATCACTGTGCTGGGCGTCTTCGTCGCCGCGCCGTGGATCGCGCGCGTGCTGGCGGTGGTCGCCTTCGTGATCCTGGCCATCGTGGTGGTGGTCAACAAGAGCTGATCCGGCTCACGCCCGGTTAACCGCTCGCTTCTAAGGTGGGGGGATGGGCGATCTGGCAGCCATGATCGGGGAAGAGGCGACGCCGCCGCCGCTGCGTGCGCGCCGGGCGCTGCTGAAGCGTCTGGCCGACGTCGTGTCCCTGCCCGCCAGCCGCATCAACGCCTTCGAGCGGGCGGTGACGGGCGACCTGCTGGTCGAGATGCTCCGGCTGGCCTCGCACGATGAGCGCAAGCGCGTGGCTGCACGTCTGGCCCCGCTGGCCGAACTGCCCAACAGCGTGGCGCGCATCCTGTTGCGCGACGATCCGGACATCGCCGGCCTGCTGATCGAACAATGCGCCTCGCTGAGCGATGCGGACATCGTCGGTTGCGCGCGCGACGCCAGTTTCGAACATCGGATGCTGTTGGCCGTGCGCCGGGGCCTGTCGGAAATCGTGACCGAGACCCTGTTCTCCTTCGGCGAGATGGAGGTGATCGAGGCGGTGCTGCGCAACACGACCGCGCGCCTGTCTCAGCTGGGCATCGAGACGGTGGTGGGCCTGAGCCGCCAGTCGCCGAGCCTGTGCAGCCCCTTGTTGAAGCGGCCCGAGCTGAGGCCGTCGGGCGCCTATGTCATGTTCTGGTGGTGCGCGCCCGAGGATCGCCGCACCATCCTGCAACGGTTCGCCGTGTCGCGCGAAGTCATGCAGGAGGCGTCCGAAGATGTCTTCGCCATCGCCAATGACGAAAGCTGGTCCGATCCCGTCGCGCGCAAGGCGCTTCAGTTCATCGAACGCCGCCAGCGCAATCGCGCCGCCATCGAAAAGAGCCCGTTCGACAATCTGGAACACGCCGTCATGGTCGCCGCCAGCGATGGCCTGACGCGCGAGACGGCGTCCGAGATCGCCTTCCTGGCCGGGATCAAACCGCTGACGGGGGCCAAGCTTCTGGGTGATCCCGGCGGCGAGCCGCTGGCGATCCTGTGCAAGGCGACGGGGATGTCGCGCGTCGATCTGACCAATCTGTGGCGCTCGATGCGGCGGCCCGAGACGACGGCGGACGGCAAGATCCATCCCGACTGGGAGCGTGTGCAGATCACCTATGAAATGCTGGCCGTCGATCGCGCCCAGACGGTGCTGCGTTACTGGAACTGGTCTTTGTCGTCGGCCCTGACGCCCACGCTGTTGCGCGCCATTCGCGACGGCGAGGATGACGCCGTCGATGAATATTCGGCGCCGGAGCGGGCGGCGATGATGGTGCTGGCCGAAGACTTCGGCCGATAGGTCTGATCACTAAAGTCGAATGCATAGACGTGCATATCGCACTGCTTATACGCGTGTTTGCTTTCGCGGCGAAACAACCCTATGACGCTATTGGGGTCGTTCGGTTGGAGAATCAGCCGAACTCAATAAATCAGGAAAGCGAAGCCGATAATGGAAGATAAGCCCGAACTGCTGGAGATGACCGCAGACATCGTGTCGGCCTATGTCGGCAATAACTCGGTCTCGGCAGAGGCCCTGCCTGCGCTTATCGCCAATATTCACGCCGCCCTATCGGGTGTGTCGAACGGTCCGGTCGAGGCCGAACCTGAACCCAAGGAACCGGCGGTGCCGATCCGCAAGTCGATCGCGCCCGATTTCCTGATCTGCCTGGAAGACGGTCGCAAGTTCAAGTCGTTGAAGCGCCACCTGCGCACCAAATACGACATGAGCCCCGAAGAATACCGCGCCAAATGGGGTCTGCCGAAAGACTATCCCATGGTCGCCCCGAACTACGCCAAGGCGCGTTCGGAGCTGGCCAAGTCGATGGGCCTGGGCCAGGGCGGCCGCAAGCCCGCCCGCGCTGCCGGAACCCGCGCGAAGAAATAAGCCGAGGTTTTTCGGTCTGGAGACGCCCGCTTCCGACAGGAAGCGGGCGTTTTTGGTTTTGGGCGCACGAGCATTCTCCCTCCCCGTACCGGGGAGGGTGGCTGAGGCGCAGCCGAAGCCGGGTGGGGACGGCAGGGCGACGTTCCACGGATTTGTCTTTGATCTGATGAGTGCGCCCGTGCCGGGCCGCCCTCACCCGGTCGCTGCGCGACCACCCTCCCCCGCAGGGAGGAGGGAGAAATAATTACTGCTTCAGGCCGCCTGGGCGGTCCGGCGCATGCGCCAGAAGCGCAGGGTGCGCAGGGCCGCGTCGCGGGTCAGTTCGCCGTACATGCGGCCGTAGGCGGCGGCCTTGCCCATCGGATTGTCCTCGGCGCCCAGGACGGCGACGGCGTAGGTCAGATAGACGGCGCGGTCCATGTCGGCCGCCTTGCAGACCACCGACAGAGCGTCCAGGTCCTTGCGCTCGACGATGCCGCGCGCGGTGTGGAAGTCGATGTCGGCCAGCTTGGACAGGGCGATCAGGAAGGGCGTGCGGCCGTTGGAGCGCAGGAAGCGGATCAGGGTCTGCGGCGTCAGCTGGCCGGCGGCCTGAAGCTCGTCGATATAGGCCAGGTTCTCGGCATAGTCGGCCGGCAGGGCGCCGTCGTCGGTGGCGACGCGGGTGCGGCCGGCCGCGAGCGCCGCCTCCAGCAGGGCCGGGTCCATGCGCGCGTTCTGTTCAAGGATCTGGTGACGCAGCCGGGCCTCGACCACGAAATACATCTCGTTCAGCAGGTCCGCGGGCAGGCTCTGGCGCTCGACCGTGGCGGCGTGCAGGGCCGGATTGGCCTTGGCGCGCTCGATGGCGGTTTCGGAGGCGGCGCGCGACAGCTGGGCGCCGTCGTTGCGCAGCAGGGTGTTCAAGGTGTCGTCGTCGCCGTGCTCGACGATGACGTCGGAAACCGCCTCGGACACCGTCGCGCGGCCTGAGACGGCGCGCAGATGGCCCTGGCTGCGCTTGCGCACAACCTGGATCAAATCCTCGTCGGTCAGGACGGTGGAGGCGCGCAAAACCTGTTCGGCGACCTCGATCTCGTCGTCGGCGAAACGGCGGATCAGGCTGTGGGGGGCGTTGGGGGCCTGGGCGAAACGGGCGGCCAGTTCGGCGCGGACCGCGACCTCCATCTCGGCCGACAACTTGGCTAACACCGTGCCGTAGAGCGCGGTTTCGTTTGCGTTGGGCGAAGGCGCGCCGAAGAAGTGGGCCGTCAGTTCACGCAGCAGCAGACGACGCTTCTCGCTGGACTCCTCGCTGGCCAGGGCGATGAGTTCGGGCAGGCGCGAGCCCTTGATCTCGGCAGGTTCGATCACGGCGCGATCGCTCATGGCAGGTTGTCGGCTTCAGTCTGGGGCACGGCGCGCAGGGCGCCGTTGGCGTTGCGGATCAGGGCAGGCGGACCGTCCGGCTGGGCCAGGTCGCTGGATTGCGGCGTCTGGGCCATCTGGACGGGCAGGGCGTCGAGGTAGGTCTGCTGCGGCGCAGGGATGGCGTCGGGGTGACGGCCGGCCTGGCGGTGGACCGAATAGTAGCGCGCGCTGTTGTCGCCGGCTGTGGGCGTCGAGGCGGCCTGACCGCTGGCGGCGACGGCGGCGGCGTCCAGCGGCGCGCCGGCCTGGGGCCGTTGCAGGCGATAGATGGGGGCGTCGCGGCGCGGGGCCATCGGATCGGCGACGGCCGCCTGCGCCGGCTGGGGCGCGGGCTGCGGTTCGGCCTGCGCGGCCTGTTGCGGAGCGGGCGCCGGCTCGGCCGGCATTTGAAGTTTAGGCTGAGGTTGAGGCGCGGAAGGCTGCGGCTCCGGAACATAGGGCGAGGGCGCGACGCGCGTCGCCTGCGCGGGGGCGGTTTCTACGGGTGCGGCCTCTACGGGTGCACTATGCGCAGGCTCGGCCGGCGTCGGGGCACGCTGGGGCATCCAGGCGCTGGCGGGCGTCAGGCCGTTGCTGCGCGGCGTGGAGATCGAGGGGGTGACCGAAGGCGCGGGCGACAGGCGGGCCAGGGGAATGGCGCCGGGCAGGGAGCGATTGGCGGCGGTCACGGTCGGGGCGGGCGCCTCGGCCTGAATGACGGCGGGCGTCGGGGTCGCACGGGCGGCGACCGCCGGCTTGCCGGGCCAGGACAGGTAGCGCAGACCCGACGCGTTGGTCGGCGCCTGTTGCGCCACGGCGGCGCCGGCCGCCAGATTGACGGCGGTCAGGACGATCGAAACTGCGAGGGCGCGGCGCACGGCGGCTCTCCGGAGAGGAATTCCAGCGCGCACACTAGAGCTCGGACCCTTAATCCCGCGCTAATGTGAAGCCAGGATTCGACAACGACCGCGTGTCAGCCGCGACCGGGCAGATAGTTGTCGGTGAAGGCGTCGCGCCAGTTCAGACCGGCCTCGTAAACCCCCGCTTTCGAGGTCACGTCGAAGAAGGCCTGCCAGCGTTCCTCGGTCAGGGCGCCCAGGCCGTAAAGCGCCGCGTCGCCGCCATCGACGATGGCGTAGTCGCGCAGGCGTTCGCGGGCCTGATCCAGCACAGCCTGGGTCATGTCCGGGTTGTCCTTGCGGATCAGGGCGTCGGCGGCCGAGGCGTCGCCCCGAATATAGTCGCGCCACCCTTCCGCCGAGGCGGCGATGAAGCTGCGCAGCGCCGCCGCATTGTCGCGGGCGAAGGCGTTTGGCGCCAGGACCATGGCGGCATAGGAGGGATAGCCCTCGTCGGCCAGAAGGAAGACGCGCGGGTCGAAATCGGCCGCCTGTTCGATGGCGTAGGGATCGCTGGTCAGATAGCCTTGCTGCACCGCCCGTGCATTGGCGATGAAGGCGGCGGGGTCATAGGCGAAGGGGCGCAGTTGCTCGTCGGTGAAGCCGTATTTGGCCTTCAGCCAGACCCAGAAGGTGCTGATCCCGGCCTCGGACAGCAGGAAGGGTCGGTCGGCCAGATCGGCGATGGTCTCCAGCGCCGCGTCGGGATGGGCCATCAGGACCTGCGGGTCCTTCTGGAAGAAGGCGGCGACCGCCTTCACCGGCGCGCCGGACGCGACCAGGTTCAGGGGGATGAAGCTGTTGGAGCCCATGCCCAGTTCGACCGCGCCCGAGGCCAGCAGTTGCGGCACGTTCACGCCGGGGCCGCCCTGGACGATCTGGACGTTCAGCCCGCGCTTCTCATAGGCCCCGTTGGCGAGCGCCTGATAGAAGCCGCCCTGTTCGGCCTGGGCGCGCCAGTCGGTGGCGAAACGCAGCCGCACGCGACCCTGTTCGTCGACCGGCGCCTCGGCCCGCCCGCAGGCCCTAAGCCCGATCGCCCCCGCCGCCACAGCC
This sequence comes from Brevundimonas vesicularis, assembly GCF_027886425.1. Taxonomy (NCBI): domain Bacteria; kingdom Pseudomonadati; phylum Pseudomonadota; class Alphaproteobacteria; order Caulobacterales; family Caulobacteraceae; genus Brevundimonas; species Brevundimonas vesicularis. The sequence continues at coordinate 1,043,336 of NZ_CP115671.1, forward strand.
GCCCCGCCCGCGATCAGCGCACGGCGACGGGTCAGCAGGCGATTCCCCAACAAGCTCATGCCCCTGACTTACGGGGCGATAGGGGCCTTGGGAAGGCGGGGCGTCAGTCCGCCGCGTTGTCGGCGCCACAATTGAGCGAGGGGACGAAGCGTGCGGGCGGACCCGTCAGCTTCGTCCCCTCGCCAAGTCCGGGTTGGACTTGGCCGTTCGGGTCTGGACCTTGGCGTCAGCGTCGTTTCGGGCGAACCCGAAAGGGCGGTCGGCTATATCCTGTCGCGCTCCTGGTCTTCGGCGTCCCACGGCATTGCGTCCGCGTCGTCCGTCGATCCCGATCCGGTTCTCCTGTCTGCCGTCGATCCGAAGACCGTCGAAGACTGGAGCCTGGATCCCGCCTGTCGCACGTTACGATCCGAAGATCGCCCGAAGCGCCGGGTCGGAGAGCCGGGCCGGTTCGCTGGAGGTCCAAGTCTCCCTGGATTTCCGCTGCCCCGTGTCCCTTGGCCTGTTGACGTTCGAACGAAACCGGCTATGAGGCAAGCGTCCGAACTCGCCCCAGTGTGCACGATTGGCCCGGCGGCGGTGGACAAGCCTGTGAACATCGGTGGACGAATCAAATTCGCGATTGCGGATCAGCGTCTTGTCTTGTCCACAGAAACGCGGCGATAGAGCCCTATGTCCGGCGTCGGACACATTGCGCTGCAACCGTGCGGCGCGCTTTGGGTTCTGTGATCAACGGACAAAAGTCCTTGGGGGAATTCGTTGTCCAACACCGGCTCTGACCACGCCTTGTCGATCGGCATCAATCGCAGCCAACTGGCCCAGATGTTCGCCCATGCGCCGGGGTTCATGGCGCTGGTCACGGGGCCGGACCATCGGTTCGAACTGACCAATCCCAACTATCAGAAGGTGATCGGCCACCGCGAGGTGATTGGGCGCACGGTGGGCGAGGTGCTGACAGATGCGGTGGCGCAGGGCTATCTGGACCTGCTGGACCAGGTTTACCGCACCGGCGAGGCGCACCGGGCCGATAGCGCCCTGTACGCCGTTCAGGCCGAGCCAGGCGACGAGGTGGTGGACCGCTACGTCGATTTTGTCTTCCAGCCGCTGAAGGAAGACGGTCGGGTCTGGGGCATTTTCATCCAGGGGATGGATGTGTCGGATCGCTACCGGGCGGACCAGGCGCTGGCGCTGAGCGAAGCGCGATACGGCGCCCTGTTTGCGGCGATGGCGACGGGCTTCTGCGTCATCGAGATGAAGTTCGACGCGGCCGACCGGCCCGTCGATTACAGGATCGTCGAGGGCAACAAGGCCTTCGAGGAGATGACAGGCCTGGTCGACCCTTACGGCAAATGGGTCAGCGAGATCGCGCCGGGGCTGGAGCAGCACTGGTTCGATCTTTATGGCGGCGTGGCGCGCACAGGCGAGCCGGTCCGTTTCGAGAACCCCGCCGACATCTTCGGTCGCTGGTATGACGTGCAGGCGCTGAGGATCGGCCAGCCGGGCGCCTGGCAGGTCGCGATCCTGTTCAACAACATCACCGAGCGCAAACAGAGCGAGACGCGTCAGAACGCGCTGCTGGAGCTGAACGACGCGATCCGCGACCTGACCGACGCCGGCGAAATCGCCCAGGCCTCCGCCCAGGTTCTGGCCCGCACCATGGGCGTCAGCCGGGCCGGATACGGCACGGTGGACACGGCCGCCGAGACCATCACCATCGCGCGCGACTTCAACCAGCCGGGGGTGAACAGCATCGCCGGCGTCCTGTCGTTCCGCGACTACGGGTCCTATATCGAGGACATCAAGCGCGGCGAGACGGTGGCGATCGACGACGTCGCCCTCGATCCGCGCACGGCTGATACGGCCGAGGCCCTGAGGGCCATCAGCGCCGGGTCGTTCGTCAACATGCCGCTGATGGAACAGGGGCGGGTCGTGGCGATGGTGTTCGTCAACCATGCGACGGCGCGTCACTATACCGACAGCGACCTGCGCCTGATGCGCGAGGTGGCCGAACGGGTTCGCACGGCGACCGAGCGCGCCCGAAGCGAGGCGGCCCTGCGCGACAGCGAGGCCCAGTTCCGGGTCTTCGCCCAGGCCACGCCGATCCAGATCTGGGCCAGCTGGGCCGACGGGTCGCTGTATTGGTTCAACCCCCAGGTCTATGCCTACTCCGGCCTTGCAGAGGGCGCGTTGGACGGCACGACCGGGTGGGGCAAGGTCGTTCACCCGGACGACCTGGACTGGGCGTCCGAGCGATGGGTCCAGGCCCTGGCCAGCGGCCAGGTCTATGAGAACGAGTTCCGCATCCGCCGCCACGACGGCGTCTATCGCACCTTCATGGTTCGGGCCGAGCCCGTCCACGACGAAGAGGGGCGGATCCTGCGCTGGGTCGGGTCCAACACCGACATCGAGGACCTGCGCCGCCAGTCGGCCGAACTGGCGCGGTTCAATGAGACGCTGGAAGAACAGGTCGCCGAACGCACCAGCGCCCTGATGCAGGCCGAGGAGGCGCTGCGTCAGAGCCAGAAGATGGAGGCGGTCGGACAGCTGACCGGCGGCATCGCCCACGACTTCAACAATCTGCTGGCCGGCATCAGCGGCAGCCTGGAACTGATCACCAACCGGATCGCGCAGGGGCGTCATGCCGAGGTGGAGCGGTTCACGGTGGCGGCGCAGGGGGCGGCGAAACGCGCGGCGGCCCTGACGCACCGGCTGCTGGCCTTCTCGCGGCGTCAGACCCTGGATCCCAAGCCGACCGATCCCAACCGCCTGATCCGCGGGATGGAGGATCTGGTGCGGCGCACGACAGGGCCGGGCATCGAGGTCGAGGTGGTCGCCGGCGCTGGCCTGTGGCCCGTGTTGATCGACGCGCACCAGCTGGAAAACGCGGTGCTGAACCTGTGCATCAATGCGCGCGACGCTATGCCGAGCGGCGGGCGTCTGACGATCGAGACCGGCAATCGCTGGATCGATGCGCGCACGGCCAAAGCCCAGGATCTGGAGCCGGGCCAATATGTCTCCATCTGCGTCAGCGACACCGGCACGGGCATGGCCCCCGAGGTGGCGGCGCGCGCGTTCGAACCCTTCTTCACCACCAAGCCGCTGGGAGAGGGGACGGGGCTGGGCCTGTCGATGATCTATGGCTTCGTGCGCCAGTCGGGCGGGCAGGTGCGGATCTATTCCGAGGCGGGCGAGGGGGCGATGATCTGCCTGTATCTGCCGCGCCACTTCGGCGAGGTGGACGACGCCGATCTGATCCCCGAGGTCGAGCAGGCCCCGCGCGCCCAGGCCGGCGAGACGGTGATGGTCGTGGACGACGAGCCGACGGTGCGGATGCTGGTCGCCGAAATCCTGCATGAGCTGGGCTATCAGTGCATCGAGGCGTCCGACGGCGTGGCGGGGCTGAAGCTGCTGCAATCGGGCGCGCGGATCGACCTGTTGGTGACCGATGTGGGTCTGCCGGGCGGGATGAACGGGCGTCAGATGGCCGATGCGGCGCGGATCGATCGGCCCGATCTGAAGGTGCTGTTCATCACCGGCTATGCCGAGAATGCGGTGGTCGGCAATGGGCACCTGGATCCCGGCATGCACGTCATGACCAAGCCCTTCGCCATGGAGGCGCTGGGCAGTCGGATCCGCGAACTGATCGAGGCGAGCTAGAGCCGGGCGTTCAGCCAGGTGCGGATCGCCTTGCGCGCGCCGCGCGCGGCCGGGCCGCCGAAATGCAGGAAGCCGTGCGGGGTCTCGGGCACGCGGATCAGGTCGGCGTCCGAAGCCTCGCCCCAGCGCGTGGCCATCAACAGACTGTCTTCGAACAGAGGGTCCTGTTCGCCGGCGAGGAACAGGGCGGGCGGCAGGCCGGTCAGGTCGGCATACAGGGGCGAGACGTCGGGCTGGCGCAAGGCCGCCTCGTCGCGATCCGGCGCCAGGCGCGCCAGATCGGCCTGCATCGTCGGGCCGTTGAACAGCAGGGTTTCTGGCCCCGCCGAGCGCACGCTTTCGGTACCCGACAGGTCGAAGACGCCGTAGGTGAAGACGCAGCCCTTCACCAGGTCGATCAGCCCCTGGTCGCGCAGGGCGATGGCGGTCAGGGCGGCCAAATGCCCGCCGGCGGATTCGCCCGCCAGAAACAGGGTCGAGGCGCCCAGTTGATCGACATTCGTGACCGTCCAATAGGCGGCGGCCAGACAGTCGGCGATGGCGGCGTCGATATAGATCTGACGTCGCTCGGACAGCAGGCGATAATCCACCGAGACCACGCAGAAGCCGTGGTGGGCCAGATGGGCGTTCAGCCGGTCGTTCAGCCCGGCGCTGCCCAGCACCCAGCCGCCGCCGTGGATGTCCAGGATGACGGCGCGGGGCGTGCCCGTCGGATGCAGGATGCGTAGAGGAACGGGGTGATCGCCGTCCGTCTGGACGATCTCGACCGTCACGCCCCGTTTCTTGAGACGCGGGGTGGTGACCCGCCCGGCGGCCGCGTCCAGCCACAGCGACAGCCGCTGGCCCGCATCGATCCGCCAGCCGTCGGTGCGCAGACGGGGCGCGCGGGCGAGGACGGCGTTGATCCGCCGCACCGCCGCCTGCTGGGGCGGGGCGAATTCGACGAGGTGACTGCGCAGGGTCATGAAGCTTGAGTGTGCAGCGGCGGGTTTGGTTTCAAATCGGGGCCTTTGGCCTAGCCTCGTCAGCCACGACAAAGCCGGTTATCGTCCGCCCCATGAAACGGCTCACCCCCTTCGGCGTCCTGTTGATCTTTGGCTTGGTCGGGCTTTTGACGGGCAAGTTCGGCCTGTGGTTCGCGTTCGGCCTGGTCGCCTGCATCGCCGTCAGCGTGATGCAGAACCGGGGCGCGGCGAAGACGCCGCCCGGGGATCCGGACAGTCAGGGTTAGGCCCTCAAGCCGTCCTCGCCGGGTGACCAGCCGTTCGGTCCCTACCCCGCCAGCGCCGCCTTCTTCTCTTCCAGCTCCAGCCATTCCAGTTCGGCGGATTCCAGCTCGGCGCGGGCCTTTTCGGCGGCCTTCATGGCGGTGTCGAAGGCCTTTGGATCGCGGGCGTAGAGGCCGGGGTCGGCCAGGGTCGCGTCGTGTTTGGCGATGGTCGCGGGCAACGCATCGATCAGGGCTTCCAGCTCCTTCAGGCGGTGGGCGTCCTTGAAGGAGAGTTTGGCGGTCTTCTTTGGGGCGACGGCGGGCGGGGGCGCCGCGGCGGCGCGCTGGGCGGCGGCCTTGTCCTGGGGGCGGGGGTTCGAGCCGGGCTGAAGGAAGCCGGGGTTCTGGCGGATGAAGTCGGTCCAGCCGCCGGGGGTCTCGACGATGTCGCCGCGCCCGTTCAGCGCCAGGGTCGAGGTGGACAGGCGATCGATGAAATCGCGATCGTGGGAGACCAGGATCAGGGTGCCGTCATAGCCCTCCAGCAGCTCCTCCAGCTTGTCCAGCGTGTCCATGTCCAGGTCGTTGGTCGGTTCGTCGAGGATCAGCATATTGGCGGGCTTCGCCAGGGCGCGGGCCAGCAGCAGGCGGTTGCGCTCGCCGCCCGACAGGGTCGAGATTGGCTGGCGCAACTGGGCCTCGGAAAACAGGAAGTCCTTGGCGTAGGCGGCGACATGTTTGGACACGCCGCGCACCAGAATGCTGTCGCCGCCGCCCGGCGTCAGGGCATCCCACAGAGTCATGTCCGACTTCAGCCCCTCGCGCGACTGGTCCAGATAGACGGGCTCGAGGTTGGCGCCCATGCGCACCGTGCCCTCGTCCGGCGCCAGTTCGCCCAGCAAGGTCTTGACCAGGGTGGTCTTGCCCGCGCCGTTGGGACCCACGATGCCCAGACGGTCGCCGCGGATGATGCGGGTGGTCAGGTCCTTGAACAGGGTGCGGCCGTTGAAGCCCTTTGAGACATGCTTGATCTCGGCGACCAGCTTGCCCGAGGTCGAGCCGGAATCGACGCCGAGATAGAGCTCACGCGGCACGTCCTTCATCTTCTCGGCGCGTTCGGCGCGCAGCGCCTGAAGCGAGCGGGCGCGGCCCTCGTTGCGGCTGCGGCGAGCGGTGATGGAGGAGTAGAAGGTGGCGGTCTCGCGCTCGATGGTCTTGGTCAGGCGGCGCAGGGATTCGGCCTCTTCCTCCAAGACCTTGGAGGACCATTCGTCGAACTCGACGAAGCCCTTGTTCAGGGTGCGGACCCGACGGCCTTCCAGCCAGTGGACTGTGTTGGTGACGCGGTTCAGGAAGGCGCGGTCGTGGCTGACGACCAGCAGGGCGAACCGGGCCTGGATCAGCTCGTTCTCCAGCAGTTCGATGGCCAGGATGTCGAGGTGGTTGGTCGGCTCGTCCAGCAGCAGCAGGTCAGGTTCTTCGGCGAAGGCCTTGGCCAGGGCGGCGCGGCGGGTTTCGCCGCCAGACAGGCCCTGGGTCGACTTCGCCGAGTTCAGGCCGAAGGTCTCCAGCCAGCTTTCGGCCGTCCAGGTCTCGGCCTCGCCCGATGACGCATAGTCCAGCAGGGTCTCGCCGGTGATCACGGGCTCTTGCGGCACATAGGCGAAGCGGACGGCGGACTGGATCGAGCGGTCGCCGCTGTCCGGCTCGATCAGGCCCATAACGACCTTCATCAGGGTGGACTTGCCCGCGCCGTTGCGCCCCACCAGGGCGGCGCGGCTGCGCGGTTCGACCGCGAGGTCGACGCCGTCGAAGAGGGGGCGCTGGCCGTCCTGAAGGCGGACGTCCTTGAGTGCGACGAGAGGGGGTCTGGCTGCCATGTGACTTTCGATCCTCTCGGGCGACGCCGGAGAGGGAAACCGCGCACAGCGCGGCGGAGGGGGCGGAAACGGGTGTGATCTAAGGGGTTCAGGCCCATTTCGCCACTGGAAAGGCGATACGAGCCGCAGGCTGTGGATTTGCGGCCGGGCGTCGGGCCGGGCTATGGGCCTGTCATGAGCATGATCACCTGGGCCGCGCTTCTGGGCGCCATCGCGCTGGAGGTGGCGGGCACGACGATGCTGCAGGCCTCGCAGCAGTTCACGCGGGCCTGGCCGACGGCGGGCATGGCGGTCTGCTACGGCCTGGCCTTCTACCTGCTGTCGATCGCCTTGCGGCAGATGCCGGTGGGGATCGCCTATGCGATCTGGAGCGGGTTGGGGGTGGTGCTGATCTCGGTGATCGGGACGGTGGTGTTCCGCCAGCGGCTGGACCTGCCGGCGATGGTCGGGCTGGCGATGATCGTCGGCGGGGTGATGGTGATAAACCTGTTCTCCAAGACGGTCGGGCATTGAGGCTGTGACAAGCGACGGCGCGGCGCGTATGAGGCGCGCCATGCAGCCCTACTGGGAAACCAAGACCCTGGCCGAGATGTCGCCCTCCGAGTGGGAGGGGCTGTGCGACGGGTGCGGGCTGTGCTGCGTGATCCGGTTCGAGGACGAGGATACGGGCGAGGTCATTCCGACGCGGGTGCATTGCAAGCTGTTCGATCCGAACGCCTGCGCCTGTTCGGACTATGCGAACCGCAAGGCCCAGGTGCCGGACTGCATCAAGCTGACGCCCGGCAATATCGAGGCGTTGGAGTGGATGCCCAAGTCGTGCGCCTATCGCCGGCTGCACGAGGGGCGGCCGCTGGCGACATGGCATCATCTGATCTCGGGCAGTCGCGAGACGGTGCATACGGCGGGCGTGTCGGTGCGGGGGCAGACGATCTCGGAGCTGTCGCTGGCCGAGCCGGAGGACGCGCTGGACTTCGAGGCGCCGGAATGGACGGTCGAACGCGGCCGGGAGCGATAGGGTAGCACCCCCTAGCCAGCGCAATGACGCTGGTTGAAAGGCTGCGAAAACAAGCCATTGGCGAATTATGTGGACGTTCTTCCGGCCTGAGGACGCTGGTCCGCTATGGTTTGGGCATGACGGGAAATCAGGACGACGAAGAGGGCGGCTGCGGCGGGGCGCGCGAGACGGCCGCGTCCTGCGCCGGGTGGATGGAGCCCCTGTTCCTGATGATGAAGGCCAAGATCGAGGAGACGGCCAAGAGCGTCTGCGAGACGGACGTCAAGGACGCCGCCGTCGCCGAAAAGGTCGCGCGCCAGATCGGGGTGATCGCGCGGTCGGCCAAGGCGGTCGAGGCGATGCGGCTGCTGTGCCTGAGCGACAACGAAGAGGACGAGATGGGTGGACGAACCTACGACCCCGCCGAGGACGAAATGCTCCGACGAAAGCTGGTCGTCGAATACGAAAGGCTTGATCGGAATCTGGAGGAAAAGCAGGCCGAAGCAGCCGAAAGATCAAGAGCTAAGGCTGGAGATCAGCCATCTTCAGCTTTTGAAACACCAGTATCAGCCGACTGACCTGAGCCTGAAAACTTGGCTGCTGCTGGGCGGCCGGGGATCGGGCAAGACATTCGCCGGGTCGGTCTGGATCGACGTTTTGGCCCGCGAGTTTTCGGGCATCACCCTGGCCCTGGTCGGCCCCGCCCTGCACGATGTGCGCGAGGTGATGGTGGAGGGGGCGTCGGGTATCAAGGCGCTGGCGGAGCCGGGCGACCGGCCGCGCTGGGAGGCGGGGCGGCGTCGGCTGGTGTGGGGTAATCAGTCGGCGGCCTATGCGTTTTCGGCCGAGGATCCCGACAGTCTGAGGGGGCCGCAGTTTCACGCCGCTTGGGCGGACGAATTCTGCGCCTGGCGGCGGCCGGAGATGGTGCTGTCGAACCTGAGGTTCGGACTGCGGCTGGGGGCCTCGCCGCTGCTGGCGGTGACGACGACGCCCCGGCCGATCCCGGCGCTGAGGCGGTTGATGGCCGAGGCGGGGACGGTGACGGAACGGGCGGCGACGGCGCTGAACGCGCAGAATCTGTCGCCCGGCTTTCTGGCGCATCTGAACGACGTCTATGGCGGGACGCGGCTGGCGGCCCAGGAGCTGGAAGGCGTGGTGGTCGAGGGCGAGGGCGCCCTGTTCCGCATCGCGGACCTGAAACGGGCCAGGGGCGCACGGCCGGCCGAACTGGACCGGATCGTCGTGGCGGTCGATCCGCCGGCGACCGCGACCGGAGACGCCTGCGGCATCGTGGTGGTGGGGCGAAAAGGTCGCCACGCCTTCGTGCTGGCCGACCGGACGGTGCAGGGGCGCTCGCCCCAGAGCTGGGGCGGGGCGGTCAGCGCGGCCGCACGCGAGTTCGGCGCGCACGAGGTGGTCGCCGAGAGCAATCAGGGCGGCGACATGGTGCGCTCGGTTCTGGCCATCAGCGCGTGTCCTTGCCGGATCGAGATGGTCCACGCCTCGCGGTCCAAGGCGGCGCGGGCCGAGCCGGTGGCCCTGCTGTATGAACAGGGGCGGGTCGTCCACTGCGACGCCTTCCCGGCGCTGGAGGAAGAGATGCTGGCGCTGGGCAGCGAGGGCGGACCCAGCCCGGATCGGGCCGACGCCCTGGTGTGGGCGATTACGCGGCTGATGCTGGGGCCGCAGTCGGCGCCTAGGATAAGCCGGCTTTAGCGGACCAAGACCCGTCATTCCGGGGCGTCCGAAGGACGAACCCGGAACCCAGGGGGCTTTTGACAACGCTGGGGTCAGCGCCGAGGGGCGGCCCTGGCTTCCGGGTTCCGCGCGGGGCGCGGCCCCGGAATGACGACCGCATCTATTGAATAGGAGAGACGATATGCCGGCCATTCCCGAGCGGGACGGATTGCTGAACCATGGGCGCGATGCGGGCGGGCCGGCGAGGCGCGCGGCGGCGGTCACGCCCAGCGACGCGGCCGATCTGACGACCTACGCCAAGGCGCTGTATGTCGGTGCGGCGGGCAATGTCCGTGTGCTGACGGTCGGGGGCGAGGATATTGACGCCGTGACCTTCGCCAACCATCCGGTGGGGTGGTTGCCGGTGCAGGTGCGCCGGGTGCTGGCGACCGGGACGACGGCGACGCAGATCGTGGCGGCCTTCGACTGATGTCGGGTCTCGAGATCGGAGCGGCGACGGCGGCGCCGGGCGGGGTTCTGGGGCGGGCGCGGTTTTCCGTGCCCGACCTGCCCGTCTGGTCGGCGGCGGTCAGGACGATGCAGGCGGGAGGGCGCGAGGCGCGCCTGCTGTGCATCGGCGACAGCGTGACCCAAGGCTATGGCGCGGTCTCCGGCGGCTGGACGCCGAACGGTCGGGCGAGCGCCTGGCCCGAGCGGCTGGCGGCGATGATGAGCGGGCGGGGCCTGCCGGCCTCGGCGGCGTCGGTCGCGGGCGCGGGGGCGGCGGACGGGGCCAGCGGGGGTTATTCCGCCTATGATCCGCAGGTGACGATGGGGGCCGGGTGGGGCGTCAACGCCTTGACCGGGATGGGCGGCAAGCTGTTTTCGGGCGCGGCGTCGTCGACGGGCGTCTGGAGTTTTCAGCCGAACGGGACGGTCGATCGGTTCGATCTGTGGGCCGTGACCAACACGGCGCTTGGGGTGCTGACGGTCGAGACGGACGGGTTGGTGCGGGCGACGGTCAACACCACCAAGGCGGCGGCGATGGAGGTTGCGACCGTGGCCTTTCCCGAGACCGCCGGGCCGGTGAGCGTGCGCTGGGCCTCGGGCGGGGCGGTGTTTATCGCGGGCGGGGTCGCATGGCGCTCGGACGTGCGCCGCGCACGGGTGATCAACGCGGGATGGGGCGGGGCCAAGATCGCGGACTGGATCACGACGGATCAGCCGTACCGGGCCTATGGGTCGATCCCGGCGGCGGCGCCCGATCTGTCGGTCGTGTGCCTGACCATCAACGACTGGAATGCGGGGACGGCGGTCGCGACCTACAAGGCCGGGCTGGGGACGTTGGTGGACCGGTGCCTGACGACGGGGGACGTGCTGCTGATGACCGGATGTCCGTCCGATCCGACCCAGGGCAAGGCGAGCTATGCAACGCAAGCCGCGATCCGCGATGCGGTGTTCGAGGTGGCGGCGACCCGGGGATTGTCGGTGCCGATTGACGGGACTGCCCTGTTCGGCGGCGGCTTCGCTGGCGGGCTGATGTTCGATTCCGTCCATCCCAATGCGGCGGGCCAGGCGAGGATCGCCGAGGCGGTGCGGGCGCGCGTGATGATCTGAGGTTGTCGCGCACGCTCGCGCGGTGATAACCGTGGCGGATGGGGGAGCGGTTCTACGGGGTGCAGGCGCTGAGGTTCGCGGCGGCGACGGCGGTGGTCGGCACGCACGCCCTGGATCTGGTGGGAGCGCGGCTGGGACAGGAGACGGCGCTGAGCGGCGGGACGCTGGAGAACTTCGGCGCCGTGGGTGTGGATGTGTTCTTCGTCATCAGCGGCTTCATCATCGCCACGACGACGCAGGGTCAGACGGGCGTGGGCGCGGCCGGGGCCTTCCTGTGGCGGCGATTTCGGCGGGTGGCCCCGATCTACTGGCTGCTGTCGCTGCCGATCCTGATCGGGATGGCGCGGGGCGGGACGCTGAGCCCCGAGGTGGCGGCGGCCACGTTTTTATTCTGGCCGTTCAGCGGATTGGAGATGACGTTTCCGGCGCTGGGGCCGGGGTGGACCCTGTGTTTCGAGATGCTGTTCTACGCCGGGTTCGGGTTGGCGATGGTCGGCGGGCGACGGGTCGGTTGGGGGCTGGTCGGGGCCTATGCGGCGATGCTGGCGGCCGGCCTGGTCGTGGCGGCGCCGGTTCTGAGGTTCTGGGGCGCGCCGATCGTTCTGGAATTTTTGCTGGGCGTGGGGATCGCCTGGATGTGGCGGTCGGCGCCGCGTCGGTTGGGGCTGTGGGCGGTGGCGCTGGCGATGCTGGGGTTCGGGTTGGGCCTGGTCTTCGGCTATGGCGGCATCGACGATGTGCGGGCGCTGAACGATCCGTGGAACGGGCTGAGGCGGGCAGCGGTCTGGGGACTGCCCAGCGCCCTGCTGGTGTTTGGCGTGGTGCGAATGGAGCGGACGGACCGGGCGCCGGGGCGGCTGTCGCAGGCGGCCGCCTTCATGGGGGATGCGTCTTACTCAATCTATCTTGTCCATGTGCTGGTGATCCGGGCGATGGGGCGGATGTTCGAGAGCGGGATGGTCGTCCTGCCGGGGGATGCGGTGGTGGGCCTGACTGTGGTCGCCAGTCTGGCGGCGGGGGCGGTCGTGCATGTGTGGATGGAGCGGCCACTTTTGAAAATCCTCCCCCGAGCAGTGTAGCGGCACGGGGGAGGGGGACCGCGCGAAGCGTGGTGGAGGGGGCGGAAACCGGTTGGGTGTGAGACGGTTCGCAGAGCGCGCCGTCGCCCCTCCACCGCTTCGCGGTCCCCCTCCCCCGCTGGCGGGGGAGGATATGAAAAGGAGATTGCGATGGTTTCGATCCGGTGGCCGTTCGGCCAGGCGGGGCGCACGGGCGCGCCTGAGGGCAAGGAGAGCCGGGCGGGCGGGGTGATCGCCTTGTCAGGGGTGGGGCGCCCGCGGTGGACGCCCAACGACTACGCCAGCCTGGCGCGCGAGGGGTATCAGAAGAATGCGGTGGCCTATCGCTGCATCCGCATGATCGCCGAGGCGGCGGCGTCGGCGCCGTTCGCGGTGTTCGTGGACGGGGTGCGAAGCGAGGATCATCCGCTTGCGAAACTGATCCGTCGGCCCAATCCCGAGCAGTCGGGGGCGGAGCTGATGGAGGCGGTCTATGGGGCGCTGCAGGTGTCGGGCAACGCCTATGTCGAGGCGACCGGCGATGCGGACGGGGACGGGGCGCCGGACGAGCTGTGGGCGCTGCGGTCGGATCGGGTGAAGGTGGTTCCGGGCCGGTCGGGCTGGCCCGAGGCGTGGGATTATTCCGTGGACGGACGGTCGGTGCGGATCGGGCGGGCGGCGGACGGCTGGGCGCCGGTGATGCACCTGAAGCTGTGGCACCCGCTGGACGACTGGTACGGGCTGTCGCCGCTGGAGGCGGCGGCGCAGGGCGTGGATGCGCACAATGCGGCCGGCGCCTGGAACAAGGCCCTGCTGGACAATGCGGCGCGGCCATCGGGGGCGCTGGTCTATGGGGCGAGGAACGGCGAGCGGCTGACGGACGGGCAGTTCGAGGCGCTGAAGGATCAGCTGTCGAGCGTCTATGCCGGGGCGACGAACGCCGGGCGGCCGATTCTGCTGGAGGGCGGGATGGACTGGAAGCCGCTGAGCCTGACGCCGGCGGAGATGGATTTTACGGCCGGCAAACATGCGGCGGCGCGCGAGATCGCCTTGGCCTTCGGGGTTCCGCCGCAGCTGCTGGGGATACCGGGCGATGCGACCTACGCCAACTATCGCGAGGCCAATGCGGCCTTCTGGCGTCAGACGGTGATCCCGCTGGTGCGGAAGGCGGCGGGGGCGATGACGGGCTGGCTGGGCGAGCGGTTCGCGAGGTGCGAGATCCGGGCGGACCTGGATGCGGTCTCGGCGCTGCAGCACGAGCGGGACGCCCTGTGGGCGCGGCTGGAGGCGGCGAGCTTCCTGACGGACGAGGAACGCAGGCGGATAACGGGGTTGGGGGCATGACCGAACATCATATCCGGCGCGTGCCGACGGCGCTGCTGATCGCCGTCGTGGTGCAGACGGTGGGCGGCCTGGTCTGGGCCGGGGGCGCCGCAGCGCGGATCGCGACGTTGGAGCAGCGGGTCGGGGAACAGAGGCTGGTCGCCGAACGACTGGCGCGGCTGGAGGTCCAGGGCGAGGCGACGGCGGCGGCGGTGGAGCGGATCGAGCGTAGGTTGGAGGGGAAATGAGCGCACTGGCCATCGAAGGCTACGCCTCGCTGTGGGGCGTGGCGGATCTGAACGGGGACGTGGTGCAGGCGGGGGCGTTTGCGGACAGTCTGGCCAAGACGGGGGCTGAGGGGGTGCGGATGCTGAACCAGCACGATGCGCGGGCGCCGGTCGGGGTCTGGGAGCAGATCGTCGAGGATGCGCGCGGTCTGTTCGTGCGTGGCCGGATCGAAGACTGGTCGGCCGAGGCGCGGTTCGCCGGGGCGTTGAGCCGGGCCGGAGCGCTGGACGGGCTGTCGATCGGCTACCGCACGGCGCGGGCCCGGCGTCAGGGGCGGTTGAGGGTGTTGAGCGCGGTCGAGCTGTGGGAGGTGTCGCTGGTGACGTTTCCGATGCTGCCGGGGGCGCGGTTCGATGTCTTGTTGGCGCATACATAATCCGTCACGGTTGCGCAGAATCATGGTCTCAAATATGAGCGGACAGGGAGGGCTTGAACGAAGGCCTATTGCGAAAGGCCCGAAGTGTCAGCCCTATCGGCGTCGAAAGCGCATTACGACAGCTTGCAGAAGCTCGCAGCCAAGACTGCGGCAGAGACACTTCGATCCTATGGGATCAACCTATCTCTCCTTCATTACAGCGGGCGTGTCGAAGGTGCGATCAAAGCCCAATGGCTAGAGCGTCAGGTCGGTTGGGATTGGCCCGCAATCGCGCGCTCCAATCGAGAGTTTAAATCGTTCTGCCTAGCGATGTGGGCGCCTAACGACCAATTGGTGGGCTTAGCGTTGATGACGCTTAGCAAGCAGGCGGTGACCTTGAAGTTCGTGGAGGGAAGGCCTTCCTCAGACTGCACTTTCAAGGGCAAGCGAATCTTGATCGCGCTGGAAGTAGCGGCGAACTACGCGCAAGGGGCAGGCGTAGGCGAAATTCGCATCCATCCGCTCAATGATACGTTAGCCCATCTGTACGAGAGTGTTTACGGCTTTGAGGTTGTCAAAGAGCGTAAGAGTGAGTCATACTATCGAAAGAGGATATGAGATGAGCCAACTTTTTACATGGTTGTCCGACCTGCCTCGCATGGTCCAACTCCAGGGGCGTCCGTCGGTGGAGGTTGAACCCCTGCGCCCTCAAGCGCGCGCCATGACTGGCTTTCTATCCACTTTGACTAACGAGCAGAGAGCCGCCGCTCTGGATTATTGCGGCGATGACTCCCATGGTGAAACGCACCACTAGACAGGCGTTCTTCACAGGCGCTCGTTAAGCGTCTACTGCCTGGGCATACTATCTTGGTTCCAGAGAACCCCGCGATAGCCAAAAGGCCCTCGCGGGGTTTCGCTTTTGAGATATGTCAGTTTGGCTTGAGGGCCTGGAAGGCGCCGTTGCGGTCGAGGGTTTCGGCGAGGGCGGCCATCTGGGCGCGACCCTTCTTGCCATGGAGATAGCGCAGGGCCCAGGCGGCGAGCACCAGGCCGAAGATCCAGCCGACGTGCAGCACCAGGTGGGCGAACAGGATGAAGACGGCCGCCAGCGCATAGGCGCCAATATAGACCAGCGCCAGCTGGCCGCCGCGCGAGGCCGTGGGGTTGGACAGGCCGGCGATGATCTCGGCCAGGTCCGGCGAGGCGGCGGCGGACGGCAGGACGTGATCGGAGGGCTTTGACGCCGGTTGGGGCGCGGATCTGGATTGCTTCTGCGGCGTGGCCTGGGCGGCGGGTGCAGCGGCCGGTCGGGCGGGTTTTGGCCTGGGCGGGATCGGATCCGGCGTGCGCCGGGCGGGACGGAACAGGATCGATCGGCCGGCTTCGTCGACGGTGAAGACCTCTTCAAAGGCGGTGGTTGTGAAGTCGATGTCACGGGTGTCCTGGCCATAGCTCTGGCCATGCAGGGCCGTCAGCCGGCCCTGGCGCAGTTCGATCTGGAAGCCGACGGGGTCGGGCAGGCCGGCGACCATGGCATGGACCGTGCCGAACAGGCCGGTGGCGTCCGGGTTGGCGGTCGCGCGGTCCGCATCGACGACGATCTGGGAATAGAGGCCGGCGCCGGTGTTGCGACGCAGCCCCGGCGAACTGGCGGCGACCTGTGCCCGCAGGTCCGGCACGCTGTCGCCCATCTGCCAGATCATGGCGTCCATGACGGCGCTTTCGAGGGGCGTCAGGTGGGACATGGGGCGTCAGGACGACTTGGATGCAGCGTTGCGACGCAGCATCAAAACCACGATGCCGACGATCAGGACGAGTATGGCGATCTGCGCCGCGCGGTAGGGCAGGCCGCTTTCGCCCTCAGCCTCGGCGCCGCGATGCAGGGCGGTCAGGACGATATCTGCAATCGTGTAGACGATGACCGGAAGGCCGATGGTCGCCGCCCATGGCCAGCGGGCCACACGTCGTGGCCCTGCTGAAAGCGTGCCGGGCGGGAAGAGGATCGCGAAAAGGATCAGCGCGGCTGCATGAAGCAGCGGGCTGTAGAGATCAGCTTCGACGAAGATCGGCGCGGGCATGAGGCGAGCCTAGCGTTCGCCTGAAGCCGCCGCAATCACAGGTTTCGGGCGGCCGATGACGGCTGCTCGCGAAATGGGAAGGTCGCGACGCGGCCGCCCTCTCCACCGCCTTCGGCGGTTCCCCTCCCCCGCATCGCGGGGGAGGATCGTTTCAGCAGGAGACACCATGAAAGAGACCAAACAGGCTTCGGGCCAGCCCGAGGCGCGCGATGTCGTGCGCGAGATGATGGCGATGCGGTGTTGGCAAGTGCGCCACCTTCCGCTCACGATTCACCCGTGAAAGCTCACTCGCCCTTCGGGTTCGGGCCGAAGCGGTTTTCGCCCTTCTGGCTGTCGACCAGACCGATCCACAACAGGAAAGCCAGGCCCAGCAGGCCGGCGATGGCGAACAGGCCGAAGGCCGGGCCCATCAGAGCGAAGACGGCGGCCGGGTTGCCCTCGTAGTAGTCTTCCGAATAGCCGTTGGCGACGGCGGCGGCGACGACCATGGCGAAGCCGGCGAAGAAGGCTATGACCGAGCCGACCCAGGGAATGGCGATCAGCCAGCCGGTCTTGCCCATGTCGTGCAGGCGCTTCACCGAAATGGCCAGGTTGGGCCATATCAGGACCAGGCCGAACAGGTTGATGATCGGGATCCAGCTGATGACGACGTTGACGCCCAGCAGGATCAGCCAGCCGATCCAGAAATGGCTGCGGCGGATGCGGCCCTCGAAGGACAGGAACAGCTTCTGCCAGTCGAAGCCGGCGACGGCGGTCGAGGTCGAGCTGGCGTAACCGCCGGCGACGCCGGTGGTGGTGGGCGAACCCGCCAGGATCAGGATCTGGGTCGCGGCGGCGCCTTCGGGGACGAAGTCGACGCGGACGCCGGCGGCGGGTACGGCCGGCGATTGCAGCGCGGCCGAGGTGAAGTCGTAACGGGCGCCGTCGTCGCCGCTGATCAGACCGACGCCGGTCGTGGCGTCGTAGCTGAGAATTTCACCGCGCACTGAGATCTCCATGACTGGCGCCAGGTCCGGCGCGGCGGCAACATCGCCGACCCGTGCAATCCCAGCAACCCGAAAAGGTCAAGCTGGCCGATCCTGACGCGTTTGTAATGCGCGCGACCCCTTGGGCGGCGCACCGTGGACGTTCGCGTCGGGTTGCGAGGGCAGGAGGCTGATGATGAAGGTGAACAGGCCGCCGACATAGGGGACGAGGCCGATCAGGATCAGCCAGCCGGTGAGCCCGACATCGTGGAAGCGACGAATCGTGACGCAGACGTAGGGAACGATCAGCGCGAAATAGACAAGGGCGACGATGCAGATCCAGGCGATGCCCCAACTCTCCATATCGTAGCCGGCCTCGGCGTCGAGGACGGCCAGACCGATGATCGGCATGAAGGCGAGCATCAGGATCAGGAAGTGGAACAGGGCGAAGGACCAGTATTCCTTTCGCCGCGCCCGGCCGTGGCCCTCGATATAGAGGTCGGTGATGCAGCGGACGAAATAGCCCCATAGGCCCAGGTCCGGTTCGGGGGCGTATAGGGCCGGCCCCAGAGGGCCGTCACGCAGGACCATCAGGCTGAGCGCCTGGGCGTCCTGAACCACGAAATCGACGCGGCGGCCGGGTTCGAGACCGGCGGCGGCCGAGGTGAAGACGTAGCGCTGCAGGTCGTCGCCGCTGATCAACCCCTCGCCGGTCATCGGATCGTAGCTGAGAATTTCGCCGCGCAAGGCCGTGTCTCGCAAAGACGCGGCGTCGGCGCCGCCGCCAAGGTGTGGACCGGGCGGGCGGCATTGCACAACAGGAGAGTGTTGATGGACGCCTTTCACGAGGTGCGCCTGCCTGCGCGGCTGGCGTTCGGTTCGACCGGCGGGGTTGAGCGTCGGACGGAGATCACGACGCTGGCGTCGGGGTTCGAGCGGCGGTCCACGCCCTGGGCGCTGGGGCGCAGGCGGTATCTGATCGGGGCGAACCTGAGGTCGCTGGACGACATGGCCGAGCTGGTCGCCTTCTTCGAGGCGCGGCGGGGGCGGCTGTACGGGTTCCGGTTCAAGGACTTCGGCGACTTCAAGTCGTGCGCGCCGGGCGGGGTGATCTCGGCCGGGGATCAGGGGCTGGGCGTGAGCGATGGGGTTCGCACCGCGTTCGATCTGGTGAAGCGCTACGGCGATGTGGAGCGGCCGATCGCCAAGCCGGTCGGGGGATCGGTGCGGGTGGCGCTGAGTGGTGTCGAGACGACGGCCTTTGCGGTCGACTTCGCCACCGGCCGGGTGACGCTGGAGCGCGCGCCGGAGGCGGGTGTCAGTGTGACGGCGGGGTTTCAGTTCGACACGCCGGTGCGGTTCGATTCCGATCGGATCGAGACGACGCTGGAGAGCTTCGAGGCCGGACGGATGGCGGCGGTTCCGCTGATCGAGGTTCGGACCGGCGCGTGAGGGGTGACTCGTGAATCGTGACTGGGCGGGGGCACGCCCAACAAGGTCACACGTCACGACTCACGATTCACGCCCTCATGACGGGGAAGACGATGAGAAACATACCGAACGAAATGGCCGCCCGCATCGAGAGCGGGGCGGCGACGCTGTGCCATGTCTGGCGGCTGAAACGGGCCGACGGCGTGGTGATGGGGTTCACCGATCACGACCGGGACCTGGTGATGGACGGCGTCGTCTGTCGGGCGGCGAGCGGCTGGACGGCGGGAGCGGGTGAAAGCGCGGTCGGGCTGGCGGCGGGGTCGGTTTCGGCGGCGGGCGTGCTGGACGACGCGGCGATCGCTGAAGCGGATGTGGCGGCGGGTCTGTTCGATGTGGCGACGGTCGAGCTGTGGCGCGTGGACTGGGCGCGGCCGGATCTGAAAGTACGGCTGTGGGCGGGGGCGCTGGCGAAGATCCGACGCCAGGGGGAGAGCTTCGTCGCAGAGCTTGAGGGACCCTTGGCGAAGCTGGAGCGGGTGGTCGGGCGGACCTATGGGCGGATGTGCGATGCGCGGCTGGGAGACCAGAGATGCGGGGTCGCGGCGCCGGCAGGGCGGGTCTGCGACAATCGGTGGAAGACGTGCGTCGGAACGTTCGGGAATGGCGCGAACTTTCGCGGATTTCCTGACGTGCCGGGAGATGACTTCCTGACGGCCTATCCGGCCGGAAGCGCGCAGAATGACGGCGGGGAGCCGGCGGTGAGAAGCGGGGCAATTACGGTTTCTCCCTCCCCGGAACGGGGAGGGCGGTCGAGCCGCAGGCGAGACCGGGTGGGGAGGGCGGAGCAATCCGAGTCCGGTCGCCGGGCCGCCCCCACCCCGTCGCTTCGCGACGAACCTCCCCCACGAGGGGAGGGAGAGGGCTGTGCAATCGTCGCGGCCGCCCGGTCCTGGCTCGGCACGCCGTATCGGCATCAGGCCAGCATCAAGGGCGTGGGCGCGGACTGTCTGGGCCTGGTGCGCGGGGTGTGGCGTGAGGTGGCAGGCGAGGAGCCCAAGGTCTTGCCGGCCTATTCGGCGGACTGGGCCGAGGTCGGTGGGCGCGAGACGCTGCTGGAGGCGGCGGGGCGATGGATGCGGCCGGTTGCGGTCGTGGAGATGCGGGCGGGGGACGTGCTGCTGTTTCGCATGTCGCCGGGGGCGGCGGTGAAGCACTGCGCCATCCTTAGCGATTTCGGCGAGTCTGAGCCGAGGATGATCCACGCTTATTGGGGGCGTGCGGTGGTCGAAAGCTGGATGGGCGTGTGGTGGCGAAGACGGCTGGTCGCGGTGTTTCGATTTCCCGAGGAGGTTTGATTGGCCCAGGTCGTATTGAGCGCGGTCGGCCAGCAGGTCGGCGGCGGGATGGGGCGTGTGATCGGCTCGACGATCGGACGGGCGATCGACAATCGGGTGGTGGGCTCGCTGGGTCCGGCGCGGCAGATCGGGGCACGTCTGGAGACGCTGAAGGTTCAGGGCACGGCCGAAGGGTCGCCGATGGCCTGCGTCTTTGGACGGGCGCGGGTGACGGGTCAGGTGATCTGGGCGGCGCGGTTGTGGTGTTTCTGGACGACCGGCTGGCGCGCGCAGAGATCGGGCGGGGCGAGCGAGGACTGCCGCTGGTCTGTCGCGCGGGACCGGCTGGCGCGGCGCCGGGCGGTGAGGGGTTCAGCGAGGCTCTGTTCGTGGCGAGGGGCGTGCATGATCGGCCGTGGTCGCCGTCTGGTCTGACGGTCGAGACGTCGGCCAAGGGTCTGGCGATCCGATGGACGCCACGCGTGCGGCTGTTCGGCGACAACTGGGACGGAGAACCGACACCGGTCGATCCGATGCGATTCCGTCTGCGTGTGCGAGATGGGGATGTCGTGGTGCAGACAATGGAGGTCGAGGGGACGTCAGCATCCTATTCTACGGCCGACTTGGCGGCGGACTTCCCAGACGGCGCGACATCGACGGCGCGGATCGCCGTGGCGCAGTGGGGCGAGGGGTTTGGGTGGGGCTCAGAAGCAGAGGTGGAGGCGGAAATCCGGCGGGTCTGACGAAATAGGGCGGGTCCAGCCCTTTGCGCGGGGCGGGGCATGGCTTAACTGACGGCCTCTCGACCTTTTTCAGCTGGAGCGACAACGGACGTGGCAGGCGACCCCTACAAGGAACTGGGCGTTTCGAAGGGCGCGAGCGCGGACGAGGTCAAGAAGGCGTATCGCAAGCTCGCCAAGGAGCTTCATCCCGACAAGAACCCCGGCGACAAGATCACCGAGGACAAGTTCAAACGGGTGACGGCGGCCTTCGACATCCTGGGCGACAAGGAAAAGCGCGCCAAGTACGACGCGGGCCAGATCGACGGCGACGGCAACGAACAGTATCGCGGCTTCGGCGGGGGCGGTCGCGCCGGCGGCAGCCCGTTCGGCCAGGGCGGCAATCCCTTCGGACAAGGCGGCGGGCCGGGCGGCCGGGCCAACTTCGAAGGCGTCGATCTGGACGACCTGTTTGGCATGTTCGGCGGGGCCGGGCGTCAGCGCGGCGCGCGGGACTTCACCTCGCGCGGTCAGGACGTGAAGGCGACGCTGGACATCAGTCTGGAAGACGCCATCGCCGGGGCGACGCGGCGGATTCAGTTCTCAGATGGACGCACCCTGGACGTGACCATCCCCAAGGGCGCGTCGGAAGGCCAGACGATCCGTCTGCGCGGCCAAGGATCGCCGGGGCGCGGGGCCGAGAACGGCGACGCCCTGATCGAACTGAGGATCGAACCGCATCCGATCTACAAGCGCGACGGGGCGGACCTGACGATGGATCTGCCGGTGTCGGTGCCGGACGCGGTGCTGGGTGCCAAGGTGCGGGTGCCGACGCCGGAGGGCGTGGTGCAGATGACGCTGCCGGCCGGATCAAACTCGGGCAAGGTGCTGAGGCTGAAGGGGCGCGGCGCGTTTGCGCAAGGCAGGCGCGGCGATCTGCTGGCGCGGGTAATGGTGACGCTGCCGGACGCGCCGGACGCCGAACTGACCCAGTTTGCCGAGGATTGGCGGGCCAAGCGGCCCTATACGCCGGGGCGGTGAGTGCGCTCAAGCCGCGTGAAGCGCGGTTGCGCCAAAGGAAGAGAGCATGAGCACGAAGCCTGATGTGAAGCCGGCGCGGCCGTGGTTTTCGGCGGGGCCGACGGCGAAGCGGCCGGGCTATGCGCTGGGCGGATTGCCGTCCGATCTGCTGGGACGCGGTATTCGCGCGCCGGAGGTGGTCGAGCGGTTCGCGCATGGCCTTCGGCTGACGCGCGAGGTGCTGGAAGTGCCTGACAGCCATGTGATGCTCTATACGCCGGGGTCTGACACAGGTGCGGTCGAGGCGGCGCTGTGGGGCATGCTGGGCGCGCGGCCGGTGCAGGTCGTGGCGTTCGAGAACTTCGGCCTGACCTGGCTGGCGGACGTGAAGGATCATCTGGGGCTGGAGCCCGAGGCGCTGACGGCCCCGTGGGGCGAACTGCCTGATCTGAGCCGGGCCGACTGGTCCAAGGACGTGGTGTTCCCGTGGAACGGCACGACCTCAGGGGTGCGCGTGCCGGACGCCGACTGGATCGCCGACGATCGCGAGGGGCTGGCGATCTGCGACGCGACCTCCGCCGCCTTCGCCATGCCGCTGCCGTTCGACAAGCTGGATGTCGTGACCTTCAGCTTCCAGAAGGCGCTGGGCGGCGAGGCGGGCATCGGGGTGATGGTGCTGTCGCCGCGCGCGGTCGAGCGGCTGGATACGTACCGGCCGGATCGGGCGATTCCCAAGCTGCTGCGGCTGACCGACGGCAAGGGACGG
The DNA here is from genome assembly GCF_027886425.1 of Brevundimonas vesicularis. Lineage (NCBI taxonomy): Bacteria > Pseudomonadati > Pseudomonadota > Alphaproteobacteria > Caulobacterales > Caulobacteraceae > Brevundimonas > Brevundimonas vesicularis. The sequence continues at coordinate 1,065,711 of NZ_CP115671.1, forward strand.
TTCGATCGGGCGCTAGCGGACGGGGTGGCGATCAACACCTTCTCGATCCTGACCATCGAAGACTGGATCGACGCCCTGGACTGGGCCAAGGACATCGGCGGGTTGAGCGAATTGATCCGGCGGACAGACGCCAACTATGCCGCGTTGGCGGAATGGGTGGAGCGGACAGACTGGATCGCCTTCCTGCCGGATCGGCCGGAGATACGATCGACGACCTCGGTCTGCCTCAAGTTCACCGATGCGCGGATCGCCGCGCTGGACGACAAGGCGCAAAAGGCCTTCGTCATGCGGTTCAAGGCCCTGCTGGAAGGCGAAGCGGCCGTGTTCGATATGGAGCCGCACCGCAATGCGCCGCCTGGTCTTCGGCTATGGTGCGGCTGCACGGTTGAGACGGCCGATGTGATCGCAGCGACGCCCTGGCTGGAATGGGCCTTCGAGACGGCGGTCGGCGAAGTCGGATAAATCCGCCTGACGGGACGACATCGGACGATTCCCTCGCTATAGGCTGCGCCCGCATTCCAGTGCGGAGAGACGGTTTTGGCGAACGTAGCGGTGGTCGGCGCCCAGTGGGGCGACGAGGGCAAGGGCAAGATCGTGGACTGGCTGTCCAACCGCGCCGACATGGTCGTGCGGTTCCAGGGCGGTCACAATGCGGGCCATACGCTGGTCGTGGACGGCAAGGTCTACAAGCTGGCGCTGCTGCCCAGCGGCGTCGTGCAGGGCAAGCCGTCGATCATCGGCAACGGCGTGGTCGTCGATCCCTGGCATCTGGTTGGCGAGATCGAGAAGATCGCCGCCCAAGGCGTGGCGATCAGCCCTGAAATCCTGACCATTGCGGACAACGCCTGCCTGATCCTGCCCATCCACCCTGCGCTGGATGTGGCGCGCGAGGCGGCGGCCAGCGCGCCGGGCGCCAAGATCGGCACGACCGGACGCGGCATCGGCCCGGCCTATGAAGACAAGGTGGGGCGTCGCGCCATTCGGGTCTGCGATCTGGCCAATGAAGACGATCTGAAGGTCAAGATCGACCGGCTGCGCTCGCACCACGATCCGCTGCGCGCCGGTCTGGGGCTGGAGCCGATCGATCCCGACGCGCTGCTGGCGCAGTTGCTGGAGATCGCGCCGAAGATCCTGCCCTATGTGAAACCGGCCTGGCGCGTGCTGGATCAGGCGCAGAAGGACGGCAAGCGCGTGCTGTTCGAAGGGGCGCAGGGCGCCTTCCTGGACGTGGATCACGGCACCTATCCCTATGTCACCAGCTCCAACACGGTGGCCGGCCAGGCGGCGGCGGGTTCGGGCATCGGACCGCGCGGCGTCGGTTATGTGCTGGGCATTGTGAAGGCCTATACGACGCGCGTCGGAGAAGGCCCCTTCGCCTGTGAACTGAATGATGAGGTCGGCGCGCATCTGGCGACAGTGGGCCGCGAAGTCGGGGTGAACACCGGCCGCGCGCGCCGCTGCGGCTGGTTCGACGCTGTATTGGTGCGCCAGTCCGTTGCGATCAACGGCATCGACGGGATCGCCCTGACCAAGCTGGACGTGCTGGACGGGTTGAAGACGCTGAAGATCTGCGTCGGTTACAAGGTCGATGGCGAGGTGCTGGACTATCTGCCCTCGAGCCTGAAGGCCCAGGGCGCGGCCGAGCCGGTGTTCGAAGAGCTCGAGGGCTGGAGCGAAAGCACCGCTGGGGTCCGCAGTTTCAAGGACATCAACGCCAACGCCATCAAATATGTGCGTCGGATCGAGGAGTTGATCGGCGCCCCAGTGGCCCTGCTGTCGACCAGCCCAGAGCGCGACGACACCATTCTGATGCGCGATCCGTTCCAGGGCTGAGGTCTTGGAAGGGGGCGGCGTGAGGCGGCGGACTACGCAGAAAGACCTATTCAACAGGTCTTAACCCGTGGTCGGTAAGGATAACGGCTCCAACTTCGGAGTCTGATGTGTTCGCCGCAAACGCCAGAACCATAAGCCGCATGGAGCCTGCGCTTCGTCGGGTGGTCATCGTGGACGCCAATCTGTCGTCAGCGCGACTGCTGACGGACATCGTGAAGGGCATGGGTGCGCGCGAGGTCTATTCCGAGGGCGACGAGGAGCGGGCGCTAGAGTTGCTGCGCGACGTCGAGCCGGGCGTGATCTTCACAGAACGGTCCGGCGACAGGCTGAACGGCGAGACTCTGGCGCGGCGCATCCGACGCTCCAGCATGTCGTGCCGCATGTCGCCGATCATCATGGTGACGGGCGAGGCGACCGCCGCGGCGATCAAGGGCGCGCGCGACGCCGGCATCCACGAGTTCCTGAGAAAGCCGTTCACGACGGGTGACCTGTTCAAGCGGGTCGAGAATGTGACGTTGAAGCCGCGACCCTGGATCGAGGCCGTCGGCTACGTCGGGCCGGATCGTCGCCGGTTCAACTCGGGCGAATATTCGGGCGCGCGCAAGCGCCGCAGCGATGGTGCGGCTGGAGGCGGCCCTGCTGAAATCCGCGATCAGGCGTCGCGAATCCTGGTTTCGGCCATGTCGCAGTTCGAGCAGGATCCGTCGCAGGCGACGCGCGCCATTCGCCAACAGGCCGAGACGCTGAACGGTCTGGCCATCAAGACGGCGGACGCCCGACTGGCGATGGCTGTGGCGACTCTGGAGGCCTATGTGGCCAGCGGTCAGGTGACGAAGGCGGGACTGGCCCAGCCCGTCGGAACGGTGGTGGCGGCTGCGAGAGCGGCCGACGATACGGCCCCAGTGGCGCGCGCGTCGTGACCATCGACGGTTCGCCGCGCCGTTGAGGGCGCAGCGAACCGAGTTGCTCAGGCGTCGACCAAGTTCCGCTCTTCGGCGGCGGCGCGCATGGCCTTTTGCAGCTTCTCGAAGGCGCGGACCTCGATCTGACGCACGCGCTCGCGCGAGACGCCATACTGGCCGGCGAGTTCTTCCAGCGTGACCGGATCGTCCTTGAGGCGACGTTCCGTGAGGATGTGCTTCTCACGGTCGGTCAGCTCTTCCATGGCCTCTTGCAGGAGGCTCATGCGGATGCCCTTTTCCTCGTCGTCGGCGAGTTGGGTTTCCTGAGACACGGCCGTGTCGTCGGCCAGCCAGTCCTGCCACTCGCTTTCGCCGTCGGCGCGCAAAGGGGCGTTAAGCGAGGCGTCGCCGCCGAGACGGCGGTTCATGTTGGTGACCTCTTCCTCCGTCACGCCCAGTTTGGTGGCGATGGCGGCGAGGTGTTCAGGATGCAGATCGCCTTCCTCGAATGCCGAGATCTGGCTCTTGGCCTTGCGCAGGTTGAAGAACAACTTCTTCTGCGCCGCGGTGGTGCCCATCTTCACGAGCGACCAGCTGCGCAGGATGTATTCCTGGATCGAAGCGCGAATCCACCACATGGCGTAGGTCGCCAGGCGGAAGCCCTTATCGGCGTCGAATTTCTTGACGGCCTGCATCAGGCCGACGTTGCCCTCGGAAATGACTTCGCCGATCGGCAGGCCGTAGCCGCGATACCCCATGGCGATCTTGGCCACGAGACGAAGGTGCGAGGTGACGAGACGGTGGGCGGCTTCGGGGTCCTGGTGCTCAGACCAACGCTTGGCGAGCATGAACTCCTCATCCTTGGTCAGCATCGGAAATTTGCGGATTTCCGTCAGATAGCGCGACAGGCCTTGTTCAGGCGACATCACCGCGAGCGTACTATTGGCAGCCATATACAGGTCCCTCCAACCGTCTTGAACGAGCGGGCTCTTCGTCATCGGCCACGGTGTGTGCGCCGACGTCTCACCCCTCAACCGGTGAAGTAGCGATGGGTTGCCGCCATTTTTAGAGGCGGATCGTCACACGAAAGCGTGACCGTGGCCCTGGCGCCACTCGCGCCGATCGACGTCCTATATAGAACTTTGTCAGTTGCTATTCAAGACCTGCCCAGACGGGCGGCTGTTCAGAGTTCGGCGAGCCGTGTTTCGAGACGCTGCATGTCGTACGGCGGCGCGGTCTCGAAGCGAAGCGCCTCGCCCGTGACAGGGTGGACAAAGCCCAGGACGGCGGCGTGGAGGGCCTGACGCACCAGGCCCGCTTCTGCGATGGCGGTGCGAACGGGAATGGCTGGACTGCCTGAGCCATAGGTCGCGTCGCCAAGGATGGGCGCGCCTTTGGACGACAGGTGGACGCGGATCTGATGGGTGCGGCCGGTGTGCAGGGTGCAGCCGACACGCGCAGCCATGGGTGCGCCGCCAGCTTTCGCGGGCTGCCCGAAGGTCGCTTGGACGACATAGTCGGTGATGGCCTCGCGACCGCCGGCCTTGAGGACCGCCATCTTCTTGCGGTCGCCGGTGGAGCGCCCGATGCGGGTGTGGATGCGGCCGGTCGCGGGCGACGGCGCGCCGCGTGTCAGGGCGATGTAGGTGCGCTCGATGTCGTGCGCAGCGAACAGGGCGGAGAGGCCGGCGTGGGCGCGGTCGGTCTTGGCGGCGACCATGACGCCGGAGGTGTCCTTGTCCAGCCGGTGAACGATTCCGGGGCGGGCGACGCCGCCGATGCCCGACAGGCTGTCGCCGCAATGGGCCAGCAGCGCATTGACCAAGGTGCCGTCGGGCGTGCCGGGCGCGGGGTGGGCGGCCATGCCCGCAGGCTTGTCGATGACGATCAGGTCGGCGTCCTCGTAGAGAACGGTCAGGGGAATGGCCTGGGGCTGGGGCGTAGCTGGCGCGACGGGCGGCAGGGCGACGGCATAGAGGCCGGGCTGGGCCTTGGCGGAACCGCCGGTCAGGACCGCGCCATCGCGGCTGACAGCGCCCTCGGCCAGCAGGGCCTGGAGCCGGGCGCGCGACAGGGTAGGGAAGGCGCCGGCCAGGGCCTTGTCCAAGCGAACGCCGGCCGCGTCGATGCGGGCCTCCAGCACCTCGGCGGGGGCGCCGGTCGCGGGGTCTTCGTCGTCATCGATCAGATCTTGGGCGGACACGTCGTCTCCCTAGCACGACCGGCCGCTTGCGCGAGGGGTGCGGGTGAGGCGATAGTCAAGCTTGGGGGCGTTGGGGACATCCGATGAAGCGGTTGATGATCGCCGGGGGCGCGTTCGCCGCGGCGGCGCTGCTGAGCAGCTGCACCACCATGAGCAAGGACGAATGCCTCGCCGGCGCCTGGGGCGAGAAGGGCTATGCGGACGGGGCGTCGGGCTATCCGATGACGCGGCTGGACGACCACGCCAAGGCCTGCGCCAAGTTTCAGATCGCAGCCAATCCGGCCGCCTATGGCTCGGCGCGTGAGGATGGCTTGCGGACCTACTGCACCTTCCAGCGCGGCTGGGAGGAAGGGCGGGCGGGCAATGCCTATTATGGCGTCTGTCGGCCCGAGGAGGAGCAGGCGTTTCTGCCGGCCTATCGTGACGGCCGAACGCTGCATGAGGTCGAGGACACGTACGAAACGGCGGAAAGCGCCTCGAACAGCGCTGAGGCCCGGATCGAGAACCGCGAAGACAAGCTGGAGGCCAAGGAGCGAGAACTGCGCGGGGAGGGCCTGACGGACGAGGAGCGGGAGCGCATTCGTGACCGCATCCAAGAGGTCAGAGGCGAGATCCGCGATGCGCGTCGCAATGCCCGGGAGGCACGCGACGCGCTGGATCAGGCGGAATGGGACGTTCGCCGGGTGCGGCGTGAACTGAGCGGCCGCTACCCGGTCTAGACGACGATCCTAGGCCGCCTTGACGGCGGCGCCGCGGAAGGACGGATCCAGGTCGCCCGAGGCGTAGCGTTTGGCCATCTGTGCGGTGGAAAGCGGGCGGATCTTGGAGGCCTGGCCCTCGCAGCCGAACTGCTGGTAGCGCTCCATGCAGAGCTTCTTCATCGCCTCCTTGGCGGGCTTCAGATAGTAGCGCGGATCGAACTCGCCCGGCTTCTCCATCAGGGCTTTGCGGATGGCGCCGGTGATGGCCATGCGGTTGTCGGTGTCGATGTTGACCTTGCGCACGCCGTGTTTGATGCCGCGCTGGATTTCCTCGACCGGCACGCCCCAGGTCTGGGGCATTTCGCCGCCATATTGGTTGATGATGTCCTGCAGATCCTGCGGCACCGAGGACGAGCCGTGCATCACCAAGTGGGTGTTGGGCAGGCGGCGGTGGATTTCCTCGATCACGTTCATGGCCAGGACCTCGCCGTCCGGCTGGCGTGTGAACTTGTAGGCGCCGTGGCTGGTGCCCATGGCGATGGCGAGGGCGTCGACCTTGGTGGCGGCGACGAAATCGACGGCCTGATCCGGGTCGGTCAGCAGTTGCGAGTGGTCCAGCTTGCCCTCGAAGCCGTGGCCGTCCTCGGCCTCGCCCATGCCGGTTTCCAGCGAACCCAGAACGCCCAGTTCGCCCTCGACCGAGACGCCGCAGGCGTGGGCCATTTCGGTGACGCGACGGGTGACATCGACGTTGTATTCGTAAGAGGCGGGGGTCTTGGCGTCCTCCTCCAGCGAGCCGTCCATCATCACGCTGGTGAAGCCGTACTGGATGGCGGTGGCGCAGGTCGCCGGGCCGTTGCCGTGGTCCTGGTGCATGCAGACCGGGATGTGCGGATAGAGCTCGGCCAGGGCGTCGATCAGCTTGGCCAGAACGATGTCGTTGGCGTAGTTCCGGGCGCCGCGCGAGGCCTGGATGATCACGGGAGCATTGACCTCGTGGGCCGCCTCCATGATCGCCAGACCCTGTTCCATATTGTTGATGTTGTAGGCGGGCAGGCCGTAATCGTTCTCTGCCGCGTGGTCGAGCAGCTGTCGCAGCGTGATGCGCGCCATGGGGTAGTCTCCTGAGCCGAATAGTCTTTTTTGGTTGGGCGAGAGATTAGACGCCGGACAGCGCGAAGTCACGCCGTGTTACAGCCGTTTCAACACCGATTTCAAAGACAGGATGCAGGCGTGATCCGCCTGCATCGCTGAGCCTTCAGGCGCGCAAGGCCTCAACGCCGGGCAGGGGCTTGCCCTCCATCCATTCCAGGAAGGCGCCGCCGGCGGTGGAGACGAAGGTCAGGTCCGCGGCGACACCGGCATGACCGACGGCCGCGACCGTGTCGCCGCCGCCCGCCACCGCGATCAGGGCGCCGGCCTTGGTGCGCTCGGCGACGTGCTTGGCGGCCGCGACCGTGGCGGCGTCGAAGGGCGGGACCTCGAACACGCCCAGCGGGCCGTTCCAGATCAGGGTCTTGGAGCCGTCGATCGCGGCGTTCAGGCGCGCGACGGTGTCGCGGCCGGCGTCCAGGATCTTGTCGTCAGTCGAGAGCGCTTCGCCGGTTTTGACGGTGCGGGCGTCGGCGCCGGGCTTGACCTCGGTCGCCACGACGACATCGACGGGCAGCAGGATGTCGCAGCCCTTGGCCTCGGCTTCCGCCAGGATTTCGCGCGCCGTGTCCGCCATATCCTTTTCGGCCAGCGAGCCGCCGATATCGACGCCTTGTGCATACAGGAAGGTGTTGGCCATGCCGCCGCCGATGGCGAGCGTGTCCAGCTTTCCGACCAGGTTCTTCAGCAGATCCAGCTTGGTCGAGACCTTGGAGCCGCCGACGATGCCGACGACCGGCTTCTGCGGATTGCCGAGCGCCGCGTCGAGCGCGTCCAGTTCGCGGCGCATGGATTCGCCGGCGTAGGCCGGCATGTGGTGGGCGACGCCTTCGGTCGAGGCGTGGGCGCGGTGCGCGGCCGAGAAGGCGTCGTTGACGTAGAGATCGCCGAGATCCGCCAGCTTCTGGGCGAAGACCGGATCGTTGGCCTCTTCCGCCGCATGGAAGCGCACGTTTTCCAGCAGGACCACGCCGCCCGCGTCTAGATCGCGAATGGCCTCGACTGCGTCGGGACCGATACAGTCGTCGGCGAAGCGGACGGGGGCGCCGAGCAGTTCTTCCAGCGGCTGGACGACGGGTTTCAGGCTCATCGACGGAACGCGCTGGCCCTTGGGGCGGTCGAAATGGGCCAGAAGAGCGACCTTGGCGCCCGCGTCGCGCAGGCGTTGGATCGTCGGCAGGGCGACCCGCAGACGGGTGTCGTCCGTGACCTTGCCGCCCTCCATCGGGACGTTGAAATCCACGCGGACCAGAGCCGTCTTGCCGGCAAGGTTCTTGGCGTCGTCGAGGGTGCGGAAGGTCATGATCGTTTCCCTGTCTCCTCCCTGTCGCAAAGCGATGGGGAGGTGGCGCGGCGCGCTTGCGCCGTGACGGAGGGGCTTTGGCCCCAAGTTCGGTGCGATGGAAAGAGCCCCTCCACCACTTCGTGGTCCCCCTCCCCACGGTGTGGGGAGGAGACTTTTGCGATCCTACAGGAACTTCGCCATCTGCAACGCCGTGTCGCTCATGCGCGTCGCGAAGCCCCACTCGTTGTCGTACCAGCTCAACACGCGGGCCAGCTTGCCGTCGACGACCTGGGTCTGGGGCAGGGCGGCGGTGGAGGAGGCGGCGATGTGGTTCAGGTCGTGCGAGACCAGCGGGTCGGTCGTCGTGAACAGGACGCCCTGCATCGGACCGTCGGCGGCGGCCTGAAGCGCCGCGTTGATCTCTTCGACCGTGACCTCGCGACCGGCGACGACCTTGAGGTCCACGACCGAGACGTTCGGGGTCGGGACGCGGATCGACGAACCGTCCAGCTTGCCCTTCAGCTCCGGCAGGACCAGGCCCAGGGCCTTGGCGGCGCCGGTCGAGGTCGGGATCATCGACAGGGCCGCGGCGCGGGCGCGGTACAGGTCCTTGTGCATCGTATCCAGCGTCGGCTGGTCGCCAGTGTAGGAGTGGATGGTGGTCATATAGCCGCGCTCGATGCCGAACAGGTCGTTCAGCACCTTGGCCACCGGGGCCAGGGCGTTGGTGGTGCACGAGCCGTTCGACACGACGATGTCGTCGGCGGTCAGGGTCTCGTGGTTGACCTTGTAGACGATGGTCTTGTCGGCATTGTCGGCGGGCGCCGAGACCAGGACGCGCTTGGCACCAGCCTTCAGGTGGGCGCTGGCCTTGTCCTTGGAGGTGAAGATGCCGGTGCATTCGAAGGCGATGTCCACCTTCAGCCCGGCGTGCGGCAGATTGGCGGGATCGCGCTCGGCCGTGACCTTGATCTTGCCCGTGCCGACGTCGATCCAGTCTTCGCCCGACGTCACGGTGCCGGGGAAGCGGCCGTGGACCGAATCGTAGCGGAACAGGTGGGCATTGGTCTCGACCGGACCCAGATCGTTGATCGCCACTACCTCGATGTCCGTGCGGCCATGCTCGATGATCGAGCGAAGAACAAGACGGCCAATGCGGCCGAAACCATTGATGGCGACGCGAACGGTCATGGGAAGCTCCTCTGAACGGTAGGGTGTTGTGCGCTAGATATAGGTTGGCGTCTCAATGGAGCGGTCGCGGACTGGTTTCAACCCCGCACACGTAACATGATGTGATGTACGGTTACGCTTCGAAAACCACCTGCGTCGGCTTGAGGTAAGAAACACCCCGAGCGAGGTTCTTTTCGATCCCTTGCGCAAAATTATTGCAACGGGGGTTGTGCGACTCCAGCGGCTATGGTTTCTTGGCGTCAGAACAGGGAGCCACCCGTGGCCACGATGACGCGCGACATGACGAAGGGACGCACCGCCAAGGCGGTCGCAGCCGTTCGCGCGCCGGTCGGCCTGGAAAGCCCCGTATTCCTCATTACCCTCGTACTTCTCGGCCTGCTTACGCAAGCGGCGTGGATGCACGCGACCTGACCCTAGACACACTCAGGATCGCCTCGCACCACCCCGCCTCCGAAAGGAAGCGGGGTTTTTAGTGCGCGGCGGTTCGAAACGAACCGGACCGATGACGCAAAATTCTACCTCCCAGCCCAGAAAGCCCAATGCGCGCAGCGCGGCGGTGACGGCTGGCCCGAACCGGGCGGCCGCCCGCTCTTATCTGCGCGCCGCCGGCATGCAGGACGCCGACTTCGACAAGCCGATGATCGGCATCGTCAACACCTGGTCGACGGTCACGCCGTGCAACATGCATCTGGACCGACTGGCTAAGGACGTGCGCGCCGGCATCATCGCGGCGGGCGGCTATCCGGTCGATTTCAACACCATCGTCGTCACCGACGGCATCTCGATGGGCACGGCGGGGATGAAGGCCTCGCTGATCAGCCGCGAGGTTGTCGCCGACTCCATCGAGCTGGCCATCGAAGGCCACCAGCTGGACGGCGTGGTCTGCATCGTCGGCTGCGACAAGACGATCCCGGCGGCGGCCATGGCCTTGGCGCGAATGGATATCCCCGGCCTGGTCTATTACGGGGGCACCATCATGCCGGGCGTGATCGGGACTAAGGAGGTCTCGGTCCAGGAAGTGTTCGAGGCCATCGGCGCCCATTCGGCCGGCGCCCTGGACGACGAAGGCCTGAAGGCGGTCGAACAGGCCGTCTGCCCCGGCGCCGGGGCCTGCGGCGGTCAGTTCACGGCCAACACCATGGCCATGGCCCTGTCGGTCATGGGCATCAGCCCCATGGGCGCCAACGATGTGCCCGCCGTCGATCCGACTAAGGCCGCCGAGGGCGAACGCTGCGGCCGCCTGATCGTCGACCGCGTCTTTTCCGGCGACACGGCCCGCAAATACATCACCCGCGCCAGCCTGAAGAACGCCGCCGTCGCCGTCTCGGCCTCGGGCGGGTCGACCAATGCGGTCATGCACCTGACGGCGATCGCGGCGGAGGCCGGCGTCGAGTTCGGCGTCGAGGACTGCCATCAGGCCTGCATCGAGGCGCCGGTCATCTGCGATCTGAAGCCGGGCGGCCGCTTCCTGGCCTCGCACCTGTTTGCGGCCGGCGGCACGCGTCTGGTCACCCAGCGGATGGCTGAGGCCGGCAAGATCGTGAACACTCCCACCGTCACTGGCCGCAGCCTGTTCGCCGAGGCCGCCGAGGCCGAGGAAACGCCGGGCCAGGTGGTGGTGACCAACTTCGACGCCCCTGTGATGGATCGCGGCAGCTTCGCCGTCATCTATGGCGATGTCGCCCCGGAAGGCGCGGTCATCAAGCTGACGGGCCACAAGGTCGACACGTTCGAAGGTCCGGCCTGCGTCTTCGACTCAGAGGAAGACGCCTTCCACGCCGTTCAGGACGGATCGGTCGGCGAAGGCGACGTGATCATCATCCGCTACGAAGGACCCAAGGGCGGTCCGGGCATGCGCGAGATGCTGCAGGTCACCGCCGCCCTGAAGGGGCGCAAGATCGACAATGTCGCCCTGCTGACCGACGGCCGGTTCTCGGGCGCCAGCTACGGCTTCGTCGCCGGCCACGTCTCGCCGGAAGCCGCCGTGGGCGGCCCGATCGCCCTCATTCGCGATGGTGACCGCATCACCATCGACGTCACCAACCGCCGCATCGACGTCAATGTCGATCTGGCGACGCGCCGGGCGGGCTTTACGCCCCACGTAGTCCGCCCGGCGCGAGGTGTCTTCGCCAAATACCGCGCCTCGGTCGCCTCGGCCGCCCAGGGCGCTGTCACCATTCCCAACCCGCCGCCGGCCCAAGTCCCGGCAAGCCACAAAACCAACGCTGCTCAGGACGCCTGACCCATGGCCATCACCATCTACACCAACGAAGACATCAAGCCGGGCGCCATCGCCGGCCAGCGCATCGCCATCATCGGCTATGGCTCGCAAGGTCGCGCCCATGCGCAGAACCTGAAGGACAGCGGCCACGATGTGGTCGCCGGCGTCCGTCAAGGCGGCACGGGTTGGAAGAACGCCACCGCCGACGGCGTGCCCACCGCTGAGCCGGCCGAGGCCGTCAAGGGCGCCGACATCATCGCCATCCTGACGCCCGACATGGTTCAGGGCGACGTCTATCGCGACATCATCGAGCCGAACGCCAAGGAGGGCTCGGCCCTGCTGTTCGCCCACGGCTTCTCGATCATCTACGAGCGCATCACGCCGCGCGAGGACATGGACGTGATCCTGGTCGCGCCCAAGGGACCGGGCGATCTGGTCCGCCGCGAGTTCCAGCGCGGTCGCGGCGTGCCTTCGCTGTTCGCCGTCGAGAAGGACGTCACCGGCAAGGCCCGCGACCGGGCCATGGGTTACGCCAAGGGCAACGGCGGCGCGACCGGCGGCCTGCTGGAAACCACCTTCCGCGAAGAGACCGAGACCGATCTGTTCGGCGAACAGGCGGTCCTGTGCGGCGGCGCCAAGGAGCTGGTCATGCAAGGGTTCAACACCCTGGTCGAGGCCGGCTACCAGCCCGAGATCGCCTATTTCGAATGCCTGCACGAGCTGAAGCTGATCGTGGACCTGTTCTACGAAGGCGGCATCTCCAAGATGCACCACTTCATCTCCGAGACGGCCAAGTACGGCGCTGTCGCCAGCGGCCCGCGCGTCGTGACCGAAGAGACCAAGGCCCGCATGAAGACCATTCTGGACGAGATCCAGGACGGCACCTTTGCGCGCAACTGGATCGCCGAGAACGAGGCCGGCAAGCCGCAGTACGAGGCCTGGCTGAAGGCGGACCGCGAGAGCCAGATCGAACAGGTCGGCGCTCGTCTGCGCGAACGCATGGCCTGGCTGAATACGCCCAAGGCTGAAGCGGCCTGATCGCCGCCTGAACGACCGGATGACCCTGATGACCGCCGCCGCCTTCAAACCCTCAGCCGAGACCGCACCCCACTCAGGTGCGCGTCTGCTGGTCTCCACCCTGGAGCGGCTGGGGGTGGAGGTGGTGTTCGGCTATCCGGGCGGCGCCATCATGCCGGTTTATGACGCCTTGGCTGGCTCCAAGCTGAAACACATCCTGGTCCGCCACGAGCAGGGGGCGGCCTTCTCGGCCGACGCCTATGCCAGGAAGAGCGGCAAGGTCGGCGTCTGCATGGCCACCTCCGGCCCTGGCGCCACCAATCTGGTCACCGGCATCGCCAATGCGATGATGGATTCGGTGCCGATCGTGTGCATCACCGGCAATGTCGCCCAAGGCCTGATGGGCACTGACGCCTTTCAGGAGATCGACATCCTGGGCGTCACCCTGCCGATCGTGAAACATTCGATCCTGGTCCGCTCGGCCGCCGAGGTTCCCGCCGCGATCGAGGAAGCCTTTCATATTGCTAGGTCTGGCCGCCCCGGCCCGGTTCTGGTCGATCTGCCCAAGGACGTGCAGTTCGAGACGACCGGCGATGACTACGGATTTTCAATCCCCAACGAGACGGCACGCGTCGATCACGACGCCATCGCCGCCGCAGAGGCTGCGATCCGCACGGCGAAGAAGCCGCTGGTCTATATCGGCGGCGGGGTGAAGATCGGCGGCGCGACCGAGGCCCTGCGCGCCTTCGTCGCCGCGACCGGCATCCCTCAAGTTTCGACGCTGAATGCTCTGGGCACCATCCCGACCGATGCGCCGGGCATGCTGGGCATGCTGGGCATGCACGGCACGCGCGCCGCCAACCATGCGGTGCAGGACAGCGATCTGCTGATCGTCGTCGGCGCCCGGTTCGACGACCGCGCGACAGGCAAGTTGGCCGAGTTCGCGCCCAACGCCAGGATCGTCCATTTCGACATCGACGCCTCGGAAGTCGGCAAACTGCGCAGCGCCAATGTCGCCGTCGTCGGCGAGCTGCGCGAAGGCATTGAGGCGCTGACGGCGCGGATGCGGTCGGGCGCGGCGCTGGACATTCAGGCCTGGGCCGACGACTGCGCCGGTGCGGCCAAAGCGGGCGTTCACCGCTATGATGCGCCGGGCGAGGGGGTCTATGCGCCCGCCCTGCTGAAGGAAATCTCGGAAGCGGCGGGCGATGACTTCGTCGCCGCCTGCGACGTGGGCCAGCATCAGATGTGGGCGGCCATGCACTGCCGCTTCGCCAAGCCGGAAGCCCACATCACCTCGGGCGGTCTGGGCGCGATGGGCTTTGGTTTGCCCGCCGGCATCGGGGCGAAGCTGGCCGATCCTTCGGCGACGGTCGTCACGATCGCCGGCGACGGCGGCTTCATGATGAATATCCAGGAGCTGGCGACGCTGAAGCGTTACGGCATCCCGCTGAAGATCGTGCTGATCGACAACTCCTCACTGGGCCTGGTGCGCCAGTGGCAGGAGCTGTTCTTCGCCGAGAACTATTCCGAGATCGACCTGTCCGACAATCCGGACTTCGTGAAGGTCGCCGAAGCCTTCGGCATCGAGGCCTTCCGCATCGATCGCCGCGATCAGGTGTCCGACGGCATCCAGCGCCTGCTGGCCGCCGACGGCCCCTGCCTGGCCCATGTGGTCATCGACCCCCGAGACAATGTCTGGCCGCTGGTTCCGCCGGGCAAGAGCAATGCTGAAATGATGGAGGGCTCCTGAGATGAGCAACACGATCCACATCCAGATCGACCGTGCGGACGGTTCGCTTCAGCGTCTCATCGGCCTGGTGGAGCGCCGCGGCTTCTACATCGACGGCATGGCCCTGGCTGACGAGGGCGCATTCCGCCGCATCGCCCTGACGGTGCGCGGCCGCGACGCCGGCCGTTGCATGGACAATCTGGGTCGCCAGATCGACCGGCTGTTCGGCGTGCGCCGCATCAGCAACGACATTACTCAATCCGAGGCCGCGTAATGATTGCTCCCGAAAGCGTACGAGTATCGGGCGTATCCCGCACAGAGGAGATCGCCGCCGATCCCAACCGCGTCATCGTCTTCGACACGACGATGCGGGACGGGGAACAGGCTCCGGGCTTCTCGATGAGCGCCCAGGCCAAGGTGAAGATGGCCCAGGTTCTGCGGGACCTGGGCGTCGATGTCATCGAGGCCGGCTTCGCCGCCGCCTCGCCGGGCGACGAGGACTGCATCCGCCGCGTGGCGGGCGAGGTCGAGGGACCGATCTTCTGCTCCTTGTCGCGCGCCAACGAAAAGGACATCGACGCCACCTTCCGCGCCCTGGCGCCGGCGCCGAAGTCGCATCGTCGGTGCCACACCTTCATCGGCACCAGCCCGATCCACCGTTCCGCCAAGCTGAAGATGTCCACCAATGAGGTGCTGTCGACGGCCGTGCGGTCGGTGGAATACGCCCGGAGCCTGTTCGACGATGTCGAATTCTCGGCCGAGGACGCCTTCCGAACCGAGCCGGAGTTTCTGGCTGATGTGCTGGAGGCCGCCGCCGACGCTGGCGCCCGCACCCTGAACGTGCCCGACACCGTCGGCTATGCGACGCCGGAAGAGGTGCGCGAAACCTATCGCGCCCTGGCCGCGCGCATTAAGAAGCGTTACCCGCACGTGATCTTCTCGGCCCACTGCCACGACGACCTGGGCATGGCGGTCGCCAACTCCCTGGCCGCTGTCGAGGGCGGTGCGCGTCAGATCGAGGGCGCCATCAACGGCATCGGCGAGCGGGCCGGCAACTGCTCGATCGAAGAGGTCATCATGGCGCTGAAGGTCCGCGAGGACCGCTATGGCGTTACGACCGGCGCCGACAGCCGCCACTTGGTCCGCGCCTCCAAGATCCTGTGCGAGATCACCGAGACGGTCATCGCCCGCAACAAGTCGGTGGTCGGCATCAACGCCTTCGCCCACGAGGCGGGCATCCATCAGCACGGGATGCTGGCCGACAGCCGCACCTATGAGATCATGCGGCCCCAGGATGTGGGCTTCGAGGGCAGCTGGTTCGTGCTGGGCAAGCATTCGGGCCGTCACGCCATCGCCAAGCGCGCCGAGACCATCGGCCGTCCCATCGAGGGCGAGCGTCTGGCGGCGGTGGTCGCCGGCTTCAAGTCGCGCGCGGATCAGATCGGCGAGATCAACGACGCCGAACTGATCGCCATCATCGACCGGGTCAATGGCGTGTCCGAGATCGTGGCCCAATATGCCTGATTCCAAGACCCTGTTCGACAAGGTGTGGGACGCCCACGTCGTGCGGTCGGAAAAGGCCGATACGCCGGGCGTGCTGTATATCGACCTGCATCTGGTCCACGAAGTCACCAGCCCACAGGCCTTCAGCGAGATCGAGGCGCGCGGTCTGAAGGTCCGTCGCCCCGACCGCACCTATGCGACCCTGGACCATTCGACGCCGACGCTGCCGGCGGGGCTGAACGGGCTGAAGCCCTATGTCACGGCCCAAGCCGAGGCTCAGGTCCATACGCTGGAGCGGAACTGCGCCGCCCACGGCGTGCCACTGGCGGGGTGGGATTCGGACGATCGCGGCGTGGTCCATGTCATGGGGCCGGAACTGGGCCTGACCCAGCCGGGCATGACGGTGGTCTGCGGCGACAGTCATACGGCGACCCACGGCGCCTTCGGGGCCCTGGCCTTCGGCATCGGCACGTCCGAGGTCGGCCATGTGCTGGCGACCCAGTGCCTGTTGCAGCGCAAGGCCAAGGCCATGCGGGTGAAGGTGGACGGAAAGTTGCAGCCCGGCGTCTCGGGCAAGGACGTCGCCCTGGCGGTCATCGCCGCCATCGGTTTCGGTGGCGGCACCGGCTACGTCATCGAATACGCGGGCGAGGCGGTGCGGTCGCTGGACATGGAAGGGCGCATGACCCTGTGCAACATGTCCATCGAGGCCGGCGCGCGGGCGGGCATGATCGCCCCGGACCAGACCACCATCGACTGGCTGCGCGGCCGCAAACATGTGCCCGCTGACTATGAGGCCGCAACGGCCGCATGGCTGAAACTGGTGACGGATGCAGGCGCGGTCTTTGATAAGGAAGTGACCATCGACGGCGCCGCCATCCGACCCATGGCGACCTGGGGCACGACGCCGGATGCGGGCGCGCCGATAGGCTCGCCTGTGCCGCAACCGCAGTCGGACTCAGACCGCAAGGCCATCGCCTATATGGGCTTCACGGCCGGGGAGGCGACGACCAGCCAGCCGGTGGATGTGGTCTTCATCGGCTCCTGCACCAACGGACGCCTGCCCGATCTGCGCGCCGCCGCCGAGGTGCTGCGCGGCCGAAAGGTAAAGCCGGGTCTGCGCATGCTGGTGGTGCCGGGGTCCGAGGCCGTGCGTCGTGACGCCGAGGCTGAAGGCCTGGATCAGGTCTTCATCGCAGCCGGGGCCGAATGGCGCATTCCCGGCTGTTCGATGTGCATCGCCATGAACGGCGATTTCGTCGCGCCGGGCCAACTGGCCGTATCCACATCGAACCGCAATTTCGAAGGCCGCCAAGGCAAGGACGCCCGCACCATCCTGGCCAGTCCAGCGACGGCGGCGGCGACGGCGGTCGCTGGTGTGCTGACCGATCCGCGCGTCTTTCTGAAGGAGGTCGAGCATGTCTGAACCCTTCCAGGTGCTGACCTCCAAGACCGTGACCCTGAGCCAGGCCAATATCGACACCGACCAGATCATTCCGGCGCGGTTCCTGACCACGACCACGCGCGAAGGGCTGGGCAAGGCCGCCTTCTATGACTGGCGTTACGAGGACGACGGCTCGGAAAAACCCGAGGCCACTTTGAACCGGATCGATCCGGCCGAGCACCGCATCCTGCTGGCGGGCCGGAACTTCGCTTGCGGTTCGTCGCGCGAACATGCGCCCTGGGCCCTGCTGGACTATGGGTTCCGGGCGGTGATCTCGACCGAGATCGCTGACATTTTTACATCGAATGCGCTGAAAAACGGCCTTCTGCCCATCGTCGTCAGCCAGGCGGTTTGGGACGATCTGGCGTCGCAGCCGGACCAGCCGGTTACGATCGACCTCCAGGCCAATCAGATCCAGCGCGGCAATGCCGAACCCGTGCCGTTCGGGGTCGAATCCTTCGCCCGCCAATGCCTGCTGGACGGGGTGGACACCCTGGGCTGGCTGCAAGCAAACATGCCTGAAATCGAAGCCTACGAGCGATCGAAAGAGACCGTAAGATGAGCACCGCCGCCACCAAGACCTACAACATCGTCCTGCTGCCCGGCGACGGCGTCGGACCGGAGGTCACACGGGCCGCGCGCGACGTCCTGCGGGTCATCGGCGATTTCTATGGTCACCATTTCGAGTTCGCCGAGCATCTGATCGGCGGCGCGGCCATCGACGAGACGGGCGAGCCTTTGCCAGAGGCCACGCGCGCCGCCTGCGTCGCGTCCGACGCCGTGCTGCTGGGCGCCGTCGGCGGACCGAAATGGGATGGCGGCAAGGCGCGTCCGGAACAGGGGCTGTTGGCCATCCGCAAGGCGATGGGCCTGTTCGCCAATCTGCGGCCGTTGCAGGTGTCGCCGGTGCTGGCGCACCGCTCCCCGCTGAAGAAGGAGATCGTCGAGGGCGTCGATCTGATCGTCTTCCGCGAACTGACCGGCGGCGTCTATTTCGGCGAGAAGACCCGCACCGCCGACCGCGCCACCGACCTGTGCGAGTACACCGTGCCGGAGATCGAGCGGGTGACCCGCGCCGCCTTCCAGACCGCCCAACAGCGTCGCGGCAAGGTGACCTCGGTCGACAAGGCCAATGTCATGGAGACCAGTCGCTTGTGGCGCGAGGTCGTG
Source organism: Brevundimonas vesicularis (assembly GCF_027886425.1). Classification (NCBI taxonomy): domain Bacteria; kingdom Pseudomonadati; phylum Pseudomonadota; class Alphaproteobacteria; order Caulobacterales; family Caulobacteraceae; genus Brevundimonas; species Brevundimonas vesicularis. Next base: position 1,084,065 of record NZ_CP115671.1, read on the forward strand.
ACCCGCATCCATGCCGAGGAGTTCCCAGACATCACCCTGGAGCACGCCCTGGTAGACTCCATGGCCATGCACCTGATCCGCAAGCCGCGCGAATACGACGTCATCCTGACCGAAAACATGTTCGGCGACATCCTGTCGGACGAGATCTCTGTGCTGGGCGGCTCCATCGGCCTGTTGCCGTCGGCGTCGCTGGGCGCGGGCGGGCCGGGTCTGTTCGAGCCGATCCACGGCTCGGCGCCGGACATCGCCGGTCAGGATTTAGCCAATCCGGTCGGGACCATCCTGTCGGCGGCCCTGCTGCTGCGTCACAGCCTGAAACTGGAGGACGAGGCCGATTCCATCGAGGCCGCCGTCGCCGCCGTTCTGGCGGCCGGCGCCGTGACAGCCGATCTGGGCGGCGCGCTGGGCACGCGCGCGGCGACCGAAGCCGTCATCGACGCCATCCGCGCCATCCATTGGGCGGCGGCGCACCGGGTGCAGATGCACTGGGCCTGACAGCCTAAACTGAGTCTGAAAATCCTGCTGCTGAGCTTGGCTTTGTTGGCATGCACGATCTGACATAGGGCCGTATGATCGAAAGATCGTGCGGCCCTGATTTTTTTGGTTGTGACCGTTGCAAGAAAGTTGCGCCGTTCACGGTCTAGCCACTTGCGCCTATCGCAAATGCGGTAAAATCTTCGCAACTGCGAGATTGCATAGGGGGTACTAGCTCATGTCGCGGACCACGAAACGACTTACGGGAGCGGCTGCGCTCCTTCTTCCCACACTCTGTCTGATGGCCGCTGGCCCAGCCAATGCGCAGGACGCCGCGCCCGCCTTGCTCGGCCACCAAGCCGCGCTTGAGCTGGACAGCGCCGGCGCCTCATGGCTCGGCACCTCGACCGCCCTGGTTCTGCTGATGACCCTCCCCGGTCTGGCGCTGTTCTATGGCGGCATGGTGCGCAAGAAGAACGTCATCGCCACCATCACCCAGTCCGTCGGCGTCTTCGCCGTGGTGTCGCTGGTGTGGTTCATCGCGGGCTACAGCTTGGCCTTCGGCAAGAACGAAAGCGCCGGCCTTCAGCCCTTCATCGGCAGTCTGGACATGCTCTTCCTGAACGGCGTGTCGTTGAAGACCGCCAACGCCCTGCTGCCGGGCATTCCCGAGTTCCTGTTCATCTCCTTCCAGATGACCTTCGCCATCATCACCCCGGCGCTGATCACCGGCGCATTCGCCGAACGGTTCAAATATTCGGCGCTGTTGCTGTTCACCGCCCTGTGGTCGCTGCTGGTCTATGCGCCGATCTGCCACTGGGTCTGGGGCGGCGGTTTTCTGGGTTCGGCGGGCGTGCTGGACTTCGCGGGCGGCGCCGTCGTTCACGTCAACTCGGGCGTCGCGGGCCTGGTGTGCGCCATCTTCCTGGGTCGCCGTAAGGGTTATGGCACAGAGGTCATCACCGCTCACAACCCCGTCCTGACTATGATTGGCGCCTCGCTGCTGCTGGTCGGATGGATTGGCTTCAACGCCGGCTCGGCGGGCGCCGCAAACGACCTGATGGGCGTGGCTTTGCTGAACACCATCCTGGCCGCAGCCGCCGCCGCCCTGACCTGGAAAATCGTCGAATACATCGAGAAGAAGAAGGTCTCGCTGATCGGCATGCTGTCGGGCGTCGTCGCCGGTCTGGTCGCCATCACCCCGGCGGCCGGCTTCGTCGACCCCAAGGGCGCGGTCATCATCGGCCTGATCGCTGGCCCGGCTTGCTACGCCTCTTCGGTGTGGATCAAGAAGCTGCTGCGCTACGACGACAGCCTAGACGCCTTCGGCATCCACGGCGCGGGCGGCCTGATCGGCGCCCTTCTGACCGGCGTGTTCGCCACGACCGCGATCAACAGCCTGTCGGAAGGCGCCAACGTCGGCGCCCAGGCCCTGGGCCTGTTGTGGACCATCGTCTACAGCGCCGTCGGCACCCTGATCATCCTCTTCATCTGCAAGTTCACCACGGGACTGCGCGTGAGCGAGGCGGAGGAAGCCGCCGGTCTGGACACCTCTCTGCACGGCGAAGCATTGGAACACTGAAATCCGTGTATAGGGCGCGGCTCCCGATCCGCGCCCTTTCTCGGCCAACAAAAATAAAAGGGGATAGACTATGAAGAAGACCATCATCCGCGCGGCCGCCGCCGCGACTCTCGCCGCAGGTCTGATCGGCCTCGCGGCGCCGGCCTCGGCCCAGAGCGACGTCGACGTCGCCTGGAACGTCGGCGTCGTCAGCGACTACGTGTTCCGCGGCTTCACCCAAACCAGCGAAGACCCCGCCATTCAAGGCGGCGTCGACCTGACGTCGGGCAGCTTCTATGCGGGAGCCTGGGCCTCCAACGTCGACTTCGGCGACGACACCGACGCGGAAGTCGACCTGTACGGCGGCTATCGCACCGAGGCGGGCGGCTTCGCGCTGGATTTCGGCGCGATCGGCTATCTGTATGTCGGGGAGCCGGACGGCGCGGACTATAACTACGCCGAGTTCAAGGCTGCGGCCTCGCGCGCGGTCGGTCCCGCCACCTTTGGCGCGGCCGTCTATTACTCGCCCGACTTCTTCGGCGCGGACAAGGAAGCGACCTACGCCGAGGTCAACGCCGCCTTCTCGCCGGCGCCCAAGTGGACGGTGTCGGGCGCGCTCGGCAAGCAATGGCTCGACGTCAGCGACGACTACACCACCTGGAACGTCGGCGTCGGCTATGCCTTGACCGACAAGGTGGGCGTCGATGTCCGCTATCACGATACCGATGTGGACGGCGTGCCCGGCGCCGAAGAGCGCATCGTCGGGGCGGTGAAGCTCACCTTCTGAGCCGCGTCAGCCCGAATTGAGTACGGCCCCGGAGAGCGATCTCCGGGGCCGTTTTCGTATCAGCGGGCGTAGCGGTCGTGGACGGGGTCGTAGCTGTCCCAGACCTTGCCGTCGGCCAGAGACCGCAGCAGCTTCAGATATTCCGCGTGGGTCCAGGCCAGGGGCGTGGCCGAGTCCGTATTCTGACCCACAGCGTAGTCCTTGGCCGTCGGGTTGCCGACGCCGTCCCACACCTGTTCGGCCAGCATCAGCCCGCCGTTGGCGAACCGCTCCATGCCGCGCACATAGGTCTGGCGGATGGCGGCGATATCGGCGGCCGAGGGGTCGCCGTTCACGCTGACGCGAGCCAACTCATAGTGACCGCGCTCGCCCGTGAAGAAGGGCCAGACCCGACCGCGCTGACCGGGGCTCATCTCTCCGCCGACGCCATAGTTGGCGCCCGTCAGATGATCCTCGCCATAGCCATCGACGCCATAACGGCGCCAGCCCGGAGTCTTGTCGCCCTCGGGACCGAAGTCGTAGCGAACGCGATAGAGCGGCTCCAGCGACTGATCGTCATAGACGGGCAGGGTGGACAGGATGTGCGGGTCGTCAGCCTTCCGTACCCCATAGCGCACCAGTTCCAGGAAGCCGCCGTCAACGACGCGGTCTTCGGCCGGGGCGATCTGGCCATTGGCGGCGCCGATCGAGGCCTTGTCGTTCGGGTTCTCGTTCTGAGTGATGCGGATGTAGTAGCGACCGTCGCCGAAGTCGCCGTTGGTGGTGAACATCCGCTCTTCGATCTTGGACGCATAGCTGTCGGCCGCGATCTGGTAGCGCGTCGCGCCGGCGGCGTCGCCCGAGGCTCGCGCCATTTCAGCGGCGACCGTCAGGCCCGCGACCACGGCGGCGGTCGAGGACGGCGAATAGCCTTGCTGCTCCTCCCAGCGTTCCTGCTGGGTGAAGGGCGGCTTAATCTCCGCGTCGTTCCACATCAGCCCGATCTTGCCGCCGTCGACCAGGAAGTCGGCCGCCGGCTTCAGCATGGACCGATAGTGTTCAGTCATCTGCCCGTCCGACAGCCAGCCCATCTTCCACAGACGATAGCCCAGCATGATCGGCATGGCTGTCTGGTCCAACTGGACCGCAACCCATTCCAGTTCGCCATCGACGTGCGTCTTCTGCAGGAACCAGCCGCCGGCGCCGGTGTTGCCGGGCGTGTTCGGGCCGACCTGGACCTGGGGCAGATAGTTGAAGGCCGCCAGCGGCGTCTCCTTGTCGCCCAGCGCCGCCAGAGTCATCGCCACCTGATAGAAGTCGCGCGGCCAGACGGCCTTGTAGCCGGTCGAGGACTTCGACGCGTCCACCGTGTCGCCCCACGGGTTCGACAGGGACGCGATCAGGGCGCCGGCGTGGGTGCGATCCTCCTGCACCTTCAACATCAGGGCCGAGGCGTAGGCCAGTTTGCCGCCGTCGGTCGCCTGCTCGGCGATGCGCGGCAGTTCGGTGAGAGAGGCGACATAGTCCTCCCAACCCACGCGCTCGCCCTCGCCGTTGAAGCGGGCCAGCACCTCGTCCAGACCGGTCGAGAACGAACCGTCCGCAGCGGCGCGCGCCTCAGCTTCGCTGGCGCCGAAGCCGATGACGAAGTCGCGCGTGATCCGGCTGCTTTGGCGCAGGCGCGGCAGGGCGCCGGTCATCATGGTGTTGCCGGCTTGGTCGCCGGTCGAGGCGTAAGTCCAGTCCAGCTTGCCGTCCTTCAGATCCGTCAGACCGTCCGAGGCGCTGACGAAGCCGACGCTGGCCTTTTCGAAGGCCTCGCTGGGCTTCAGGAACAGGTGGGTGTCGCCTTCCCAGGCGTGAAAGCCGTCGCGTGTGACCTGACCGCGATCCTCGACGCCGGTATTCGCGATGTGCGGCTCCAGCATCAGATAGGGCGTCACATCGCCTTTCAGCGCCGTGATGGTGACGCGCAGCACCAAGGCGTTGCGGTCGGGATCGCTGAAGATCTGCTTTTCGATCTCGAAGCGGCCGTTCTTGTCCTGGGTCGTGACGCGATAGGCCGGCGACAGCGGACGCCCTTGGGCGTCGACGTGCAGATACTCGGTGCGGCTGGTGGTGTCGTCGCCTTCGACGACCAAACCGTCCTGGGTCAAGCCGGCAAAGCGCAGCGCCTTTATCTGGGCCTCATGGATCAGGCCATACATGGTTTCGGTCAGGACGCCGTCGGCGATGGAATACCAGACCTTGGACACCGCGCCGGTCGGGCCGCCGTCGCGATATTGGCCGTCGACATAGGCCTCGTAAGAGGCGCCGGCGCCGGTCTTGGCCGCACTGGACCAGACCGGCGGGGCGCCGGGCGCGCCGGGGGCGACGCCCGATTGGGCGTTTGCGGCGGAAGCGAGGGCCAGGCCGGCGGCGCCGGCGAGGCAGAAGGTACGGAAGTGACGCATTGTGGTCCTCACGGGTTGCGCGTGGGGGCGGGGAAAAGAAGGAAGGTCAAAGGCACGTCCAGCCGCTGGTTCCAGGACGCTTCGTTGTGCTGGGCGCCGGGGAAGACCAGGCTGCGGAAATCGCCGGCGCCATAGCCGCGACGGCGGAAGGTCTGGTCCACCTGGGTCTGGAAGACGGCGTAGAACTGATCCAGCGTCTCGTCGCCTCGGTCGAAATAGAAGCGGTGGTCGCCCGGCTCGGGCAGGCCGCGTTCGATCACGCCGGTCCAGGCGGCGACCAGGCGTTCGCGCCAGGCGTCCAGCGCCGCGCCGGGCTCGAGCCCTTCGACCTTTAGCGGCCAATGGGTGGACAGACAGGCGGCGGCGGAAAAGACCTGCGGCTGTTTCATCACCGCATACATGGAGATCAGGCCGCCCATGCTGGAGCCGGCGATCATCGTGGCCTGCGGCCCGGTCAGGGTGCGGTAGGCGCCGTCGATGAAGGGCTTCAACTCCTCGACCAGGAACCGCAGATAGGCGTCGGACAAGGACGGACCGCCGTAGATGGCCTGGACCTCGTCGCGCATGTCGGCGGGCAGGGCGGCGATCAGGTCGGCGGGGACATATTCCCTCAGCCGCAAGTCCGTGTTCCATATGCCCACCACGATCGGCGCCCGCACCTGACCGCTCGCGATCAGCCGCGTCAGATGCTCGTCGACGTCCCATTCGCCGAAGTTGGCCGTGGCCGGATCGAACAGGTTCTGGCCGTCGTGCATATAGAGGACAGGCCAGGCGGCGTCGGTCGCCTCATATCCGGGCGGCAGCCAGACCGAGACGTTGCGCGCCTTCACATGGGCCGACGCGACCGCTTCATGCAGCACCAACCGCCCGCCCGCGAGGGCGCCCTCGGCGCGCGCCGCGCAGGCGAAGGGCAGGGCGGCCATGAGGGCCAGAAGACCTCGACGGTTCATCCGCGATGCTCCTTGACCATCAGCGCGCTGGCGGCGGCCAGAACGAAGGAGATGGCGCCCAGCACCAGGGCCCAGATCGCCTGACCATCGAACAGGCTCTTCAGGATCAGGCCCAGAACTGTGGCGGCCAGCAACTGGGGCACGACGATGAAGATGTTGAAGACGCCCATATAGACGCCCATTTTTCGGTCCGGCACCGCCGCCGACAGGATGGCGTAGGGCATGGAGACGATCGACGCCCAGGCGAAGCCGACGCCGACCATCGGCAGCCACAAGAGGCCCGGCTCGCGGATGGCGAAGATGCCGAACAGGCCGGCGGCGCCAAGCATCAGCATCAGCGCATGGGTCGCCTTGCGTCCGATCCGCTTGGCGATGACCGGCAGGGTGAAGGCCGCCAGGGCCGCCACGCCGTTATAGACCCCGAAAAGAACCCCCACCCAGTCCGCGCCCGTGGCGTAGGCGGCCGAGGTGGTGTCGGTGGCTCCGTAATGGACGCGGGTCACGGCTGCGGTGGTGTAAATCCACATGGCGAACAGGGCGAACCAGCTGAAGAACTGAACCACAGCCAGGCCGCGCATCGTCTCGGGCATGCGGAAGATGTCGTTCAGGATTTCGGTCGCGGCGTTGGTGATGCGGCGACGTTGCATCATGCCGACGGCGATCTGCAGCAGACCGAACCCGGCGAAGAAGCCCGCCACGATCAGCAGCTCCTTCTCCAGATCGAGCGCGCCGATCAGCACGAAACCCAGTCCGCCGAGGACGGCGCAGACCAGGCCCGACGTCATCCAGCCCTGGACGCTGCGGGCCGGCGCTTCGGCCTCGACGGGCGCGGTCGGCGCGTCGTCTCGTGCGCGTTCGAAGGCCGCGATCTGTTCGGGGCTGTATTCCTTGGTCGACAGCACCGTCCACAGCACGGCCGAGAACAGGCCGGCGGCGCCGACGTAGAAGGCGATCTTGACCGACAGGGGCACCACGCCCGCCTCGGCGGTCGAGGCGATGTCGAAGACGTTGGACAACAGCCACGGCAGGACCGAGGCGAAGACTGCGCCGGCACCGATGAAGAAGCTCTGCATCGCATAGCCGGCGGTGCGCTGCTCCTCCGGCAGATTATCCCCGACGAAGGCGCGGAACGGCTCCATGGTGATGTTGATCGAGGCGTCCATGATCCACAGCATGGCTGCGGCGAACCACAGGCTGGGGCTGTTGGGCATGGCGATCAGGGCCAGGGTGGTGGCGATGGCCCCGACCAGGAAATAGGGGCGCCGCCGGCCGAAGCGGGTCCAGGTCTTGTCGCTGAAATGGCCGATGATCGGCTGGACCAGCAGACCCGTCAGCGGCGCGGCGATCCACAGGATCGCCAGGCTGTCGACCTCGGCACCCAGCGTCTGGAAGATCCGGCTGGTGTTGGCGTTCTGCAGGCCGAAGCCGATCTGGATGCCGAAGAAGCCGACGCACATGTTCCAGATCGCCAGGCCGGACAGGCGCGGGCGGTGCGAGAGCAGGGTCATCCGCGTCGCGCCCGACCGACCGGCACGAACCGGATCGCCTGACCGCCGCCGGGGGCCAACGCCAGGGTCAGGGTGTCAGACGACGTCACCTCGCGCTGCTCGATGACGATGTCCTCGCGCTTGCCGCGATAGTCGGCGTTCGGCCCGTCGCGGTAGATTTCGGCCCGATATCGACGGCCGGCGTCCAGGAAGTCGAGGGGAGCCTTCAGCACGCGCGGATGCTCGTCGGTGACGGCGCCCAGGGCCCAGACATCCGTGCCGCGCTGCTTGCGAACCGTGACGACATAGTCGCCCATGGCGGCGTCCAGCGTGCGGCTCTCGCTCCAATCGACCGGCACATCCTTGATGAACTGGAACGGGCCGGGGTTGGCCTCATAGTTGACCAGCAGGTCCGCCGCCATCTGGATCGGGCTGTAGATCACGACATAGAGCGCCAGCTGCTTGGCCCAGGTCGTCTGCACGCCGCCGGGGCTGCGCGTCTCCATGCCGAAGATGCCGGGCGTATAGTCCATCGGCCCGGCCAGCAGGCGGGTGAACAGCAGGTTCGGCTCATGCTCGGGCGGATTGCCGGGATTGCCCCAGGCCGAGTATTCCATGCCGCGCTGGCCCTCGCGGCTGATGATGTTCGGATAGGTGCGGCGAAGGCCGGTGTCCTTGAACGGCTCGTGAGCGTTGACGGCGACCTTGTGGCGATAGCCGGCCTCGACCACGCGCATATGGTGCTGCGCCATCGCCTGGCCCTCGTGCCAGGCCATGACCATCTGTCCGTCCGGCCCGGCGACGCGGGCGCCTTGCGCGTCGGCGACATAGCCGGTCTTCACCGAATGGACGCCGAGGCGTTCATACAGGGCCATGGCCGGTTCGAGCTGCTGCTCATAGTGGAAGGCGTTGCCGCCGGTTTCGTGGTGGCCGATCAGTTGCACTCCCTTGGACCGCGCGTGGGCGCAGACCGCTTCGATGTCGAAGTCGGGATAGGCCTCGGTGAAGCTGAAGTCCGCGCCGTTGGCGAACCACTGGCCGTCCCAGCCCTTGTTCCAGCCTTCGACCAGAACGCCACCCAGGCCGTGCTTGGCGGCGAAGTCGATGTGTTTGATCGCATTCTCGGTCGTGGCGCCATGCTTGGGCCCGGAGTTCCAGGTCTTCAGGTCCAGGTGCATTTCCCACCAGACGCCGACGTACTTCATCGGCTTGAACCAGCTGACGTCGCCCAGCTTGTTGGGCTCGTTCAGGTTCAGGATCAGGCTGGAATCCAGCAAGCCCGCGGCGCTGTCGGAGATTTGCAGGGTCCGCCAGGGCGTGTTGAACGGCGCCTCGCGCACCACCGCCGCATTGGTCAAGCCCGGCGTCAGCTGAGCGCGGAACTTCGTCTCCTCTGACCGGCGCAGATTCATGCCCGCATAGTCGATGCAGGCGGCCTCGTGGATCGAGACGTGCAGGCCCGACTGGCCCCGAACCGTCATCGGCGTCTGGGCGCTGCCGACAGCATCGATGGGCGTGCGGCTGTAGAGATATTCCTCGCGGTTCCACTCCCAGGCCGGGCACCACAGGGCCTCGCCGTTTTCGGCCAAGTTGAACTCGGTGATCTCCGAACCGATGCGGACAGTGGTCAAGCCAGCCTGCTGCGGGAACTCGTAACGGAAGCCCAGACCGTCGTCGTACAGGCGGAAGACCACGTCCACGCGGCGTCGCAGGCCGCCGGTCTCGGCATAGGCGACGCGCCATTCATTGTAGTGGTTGCGGATGAACTGCCGCTCGCCCCACGGCTGCTCCCAAGTGTCGTCGACCGTGACCGGCTGGCCTGTGGTCAGGGTCAGGCCGCGCTCGATGGCCGGCGCGTCGGTCAGGAGGAAACCCAACTTGGACGGGGCCACCACGACCCGGCCCTGACGCAGCACCGAATACATCGGCCGTCCGTCGTTGTCGGTGAAAGCCTCGACCGTCAGCACGCCGCCTGGCGACGACGCGCGGGCATGGTTCGGCGCGGTCTGGGCGCGCGCGCCAGTCGCCCCCAGAGCCAGGATCGACACGCCGCCAAGGGCCAGGAAGGATCTGCGCTGCATCATGGGAACTCCGTTACGCCGCCTCTTGCCAACCGCCGCGAACGGTGGCTGAAATATTTGCAGAAAATTTTGCAGCTTCACCATGCTGCTGTGAGGACCCGCGACCTTGAGCCGCAAGACCACCCGTCTGGAAGACATCGCTCGCCTGGCCGGCGTGTCCATCGCCACCGCCTCGCGCGCCCTGAACGACAGCCCCGCCGTCAACGATCGCACCAAACAGACGATTTGGAAGCTGGCCAAGGAACACGACTATCCGTTCCGCCGCCACATGCCCGCCGGCCCCATCGGTGCCCAGGGCACGATCGCCCTGGTGGTGCCGCGTCCGCAGGGGCGCGAAGGGCGCCTCAGCGACCCCTTCTTCCTGGAGCTTCTGGCTGGGGTTGGCGAGGCGGCGCGCGAACGCGGCTGCGACCTGCTGATGAGCCATATCTCGCCCGCCAACTATGACGAGCTGTCGGGCGCGCTGAACACAAGCCGCGCGGACGGGGTGATCTTCCTGGGGCAATCCAGCCTGCATTCGGCCTTCAACCGGTTGGTGGACGCCGACCATCGCTTCGTCGTCTGGGGCGCCGAACTGCCGGATCAGGACTATTGCTCCATCGGCTCGGACAATATCTCGGGCGGACGCCGCGCGACGTTGCATCTGGCGCGACTGGGGCGAAAGCGCATCGTCTTCCTGGGCGATCTGGATCCGCCCGAGGCCATGCAGCGGCATCGCGGCTATCTGGACGCCATGAGCCAGAGCGGACTGGACGTGGACGCCGACCTGATCGTGCCTGCGCATTTCGAGGTCGAATCCGCCGAGGCCGCCGTGGACGCCCTGATCCGACGCGGGCTGGATTTCGATGGGGTCGTAGCTGCGTCCGACCAGATCGCGCTCGGCGCCGTGCGTGCCCTGTTGCACGCCGGCGTCGAGGTGCCGGGCCAGGTCTCGGTCATCGGTTTCGACAATGTGCCGTTCAGCCGCTACTCGCGCCCGGCGCTCAGCACCATCGCCCAGGACACGATGAAGGCCGGCCGGTTGATGGTGTCCAAACTGCTGGATCACGGCGGCGCCGCAGCAGGCCGTTCCGAGCGCGTTCCGACCGAGCTGATCGTTCGCGAGACCTGCGGCGGCTGACCCCGTCATCCGGCGTCGGCGAAGATCAGGCCAGCCAGCGGCCTCAACGTAAATCCGTCCGCCTCGGTCCAGTTGACCGCCGCGATCCGGCGCGCGCCGGCAGGCGCAGACCAGTCCACGGCCTTGAAGCCCAGGTTGAAGACGCACAGCAGACGCTCGCCGCCTTCGGCCTGTTCGAACCGGCGGAAGACCACGAGGTCGCCCGCGCTTTCGATCTCGAGCCCGCCGGTCCGCAGCGCCGGATGGGCTTGACGCAGGGCGATGATGCGTCGCGCGGCGTGCAGGATCGATGTCGGGTCCGCCTCCTGCGCATCCACCGCCAATGCCAAGTGGCGCGGATCGACCGGCAGCCAGGGCTCAACCGTCGAGAAGCCGGCGTTGGGCGCCGAGGCCACCCAGGGGATCGGCGTGCGGGCTCCGTCGCGGCCCAGAGTCTCAGGCCAGTTGGCGATGGCCTCGGGATCGACCAGCCGCTCGAACGGCACCTCGGCCTGAGGCAGGCCCAACTCTTCGCCCTGATAGACGAAGACATTGCCGCGCAGGCACATCAGCAGCAGCAGGGCCATTTCCGAGAAGGCCTTCTCGTCCCGGCCCTGGGCCCAACGCGACACTGCGCGCGGCGCATCGTGGTTGGAGAAGGTCCAGGACGGCCAGCCCTCGCCCTGCTGATCCGGCCACATCCCATCGCCCACGCCGATCAGTTCGCTCTTCAGCGTATCGGCGTAGAGGTAGAGGAAACCGTAGGCCGAGTGCAGACGATCGTTGCCGGCGGTGAATTCCTTCATCTCGCGATCGGCGTGATCACCGCCGACCTCCGCCACCGTGAACCGGCCTTCATAGCTGTCGGTCAGGGCGCGGATGCGGTTCAAGAAGCCGATGATGTCCGGGTGGGACTGATTGTAAATCTTGTCCTGGAAATCGAACGGCCGCGTGCGCTTCTTGCCGTCTTGGATCGGCGGATTGTCGCGCAGGGACGGGTCGTGGATGGCGAAGTTGATCGCATCCAGACGGAAGCCGTCCACCCCCCGATCTAGCCAGAACCGCGCCGCCGCGATCAGGGCGTCCTGAACCGCCGGGTTCCTGACGTTCAGCTGAGGCTGCGAGGCCAGAAAATTATGCATGTAGTACTGGCCGCGCCGCGCGTCCCAGGTCCAGGCCGGGCCGCCGAACACCGACTGCCAGTTCGACGGCGGCGAGCCGTCCGGCTTGGCGTCGGCCCAGACATACCAGTCGGCGTGCTCGCCGTTTCGGCTGGCGCGGCTATCGGTGAACCAGGGATGTTCGTCCGAGGTGTGTGAGAAGACCTGATCGATGACGACCTTCAGCCCCAGTGCATGGGCGCGCGCGATCAGGGCGTCGAAGTTGGCCAATGTGCCGAAGATCGGATCGACGTCGCAGTAGTCCGACACGTCGTAGCCGAAGTCCTTCATCGGCGACGTGAAGAAGGGCGACAGCCAGACGCCGTCGACGCCTAGAGAGGCGACGTGGTCGAGGTGCTGGGTGATCCCCTTCAGATCGCCGACGCCGTCGTCGTTGGAGTCGGCGAAGCTGCGCGGATAGATCTGATACAGCACCGCGCCGCGCCACCAGTCGTGCGCCAATGCGGGGGCGGCGTCAGCCGCGGAAAGATCGAGGGGCAGGGCAGTCACGGCACGCTCTTGCAGACGAGGTAATCGAGGGGGGGCACGCGAACGGCGACGCTGGCGGGCGCGGAGGATTCGGGTGCGCAATCGCCGCGCAGAGCTTGCCACCGCAGCGAGCCGGGCTCCACCTCGACTTGAGCGGCGACGGGCGCAGTGGAGGTGTTGAACAGGGCCAGGATCTCCGATCCGTCCTCGCCGACGCGCGACAGGGCGAACAGACCGGGCTTGTCGCCATAGGCGCGCACGACCTGACGGCCGCGTCGCAGGGCCGGCTCCTCGGCGCGGATGCGGGTCATCTCTGCGATCGCCCGGTAGAGGGGGGCGTCCGTGGAATAGGCCGGCTGGCGACCGCCAACGGGCGTCTCGTTCGCATAGACCGGCGTGCGGCTGGGCCACATGTCCTGGCGCGAGTTTCCGTATCCGCCCGCGCCGGCGAAACCCTGTTCATCCCCGTAATAGAGCGTGGGCACGCCCCGGCTGAACATCATCAGGGCATGGGCCAGTTTGATGCGCGCCAGCACCTCGGCGTCGTCGGCGTTTGGATTGGCCTGTTTCACGAAGAAGCCGACCCGGCCCATGTCATGGTTGCCCAGGAAGGTCGGCAGGATGGCGGCGGTTTCAGCGCCCTTGTCATAGATCGTGTCGGCGTCGAACAGCTTGACCAGGGCGTCGGTCCCGACCTTGCCAGACGCCACATCGGTCGCCTGTTTCTGGAACGGGAAGTCCAGCACCGCCGGATAGCCGTCGACCCGCGTGAACCGCGCCGTCACCGCCGGATCGGGATCATAGACCTCGCCGAAGATGTGGAAGTTCGGGATGCCCTTGGCCTCGGCGCGGCCGATCATGGCGGGGATGAAGGCCTGCCAGAAGCCCGGGTTCACATGGCGGGCGGTGTCGATGCGGAAGCCGTCGATCCCGTATTTGTCGATCCAGCCGCCGAAGATGTCGATCATGCCCTGGATGACCACCGGGTCCTCGGTCAGCAGGTCGTCCAGCCCGGCGAAGTCGCCGTCCAGGCTGCTTTCGCCGGTGAAGGTGCTCTCACCCCGGTTATGATAGTGGATCGGATCGTTCAGCCAGGCCGGAACCTTGGCGTTCTCCTCGCCCGCCGGGACATAGGGTGTGTAGGCGTAGTCGGCCCGGGTCAGGCGCGAGAAGTCGCGACCGTCGAAGCCTTCATTGATCGGCGCACCATCGACGCCGCCGCGACGGGTGTAGGGATAGTCGGCGCGACTGCGATAGGCGCAGCGGCCTTCCGGGCATTCGCGATACTGGATGACGTCGGCGGTGTGGTTGGCGACGATGTCCAGATAGACCTTCATCCCGCGCGCATGGGCCGCCTCGACCAGGGCGCGCATCGCCGCCTCGTCGCCGAAGTGCGGATCGACGGCGGTGAAGTCGGTGATCCAGTAGCCGTGGTGCGCCGCGCCGGTGTAGTCGCCGTGGCTCTGCACCGGCTTGTTCTTGAACACGGGCGCCAGCCAGACCGCCGTCGCACCGAGGCCCTGGATATAGTCCAGTTGTTGGGTCACGCCCGCCAGGTCGCCGCCGTGATAGAAATCGGTATCGGCCGGATCGAACCCGCTTTTCAGCCGGTCGGCGGCATAACCGCCGTGGTCATTCGTGGCATCGCCATTGGCGAAGCGATCCGGCAGCAGGAAGTAGATCACCTCGTCCTGTGGAAGGCGTTGACGCAGAGCGGACAGGGTGTCTTCGGCCTGGCGCGTTTCCGCCGCAGCCGGCGTTGCAAAGCCGCTCAGCAGAGCCGCCGCCGCCATCGCCGCGTGCAGCCCAGCCCTTCTTGGGGTTCCCCTCGCCATGACGCTCACTCCCTTGCGTCTGGAAAGTGCAAAGCCTTCCAGATCGATTTGCAAGATTTTGCAGCAATGTGCAGGGCTGTCAACGCGTCGCTGAAATGCTGCAATGCGTCATGGAAATGGCGCGAAACCGCAAGTTCTCTTGTGCCGACGACCTCGGAAACGGCTTGAAGTGCGACGGAAATCAGACCCCCGCATTAACTGCTTGCAACACTCCCAAAGATTTGCATATTTTTGCGACGGCTTCAGATCGCGACGTTCAGAATCGCGGTCAGCCCCAGGGAGGATGACCATGTTCCAACGTCTCAACCGGCGCGCGCGCCTGCTATCCGGCGTCGCCTTCGGCGCAGCCGCCCTGATGGCGGTCGGCTCGGCCCACGCACAAACTGCGCCCGCCACGACGGCGCAGGCCGACGATCAAGCCACCGAGGTCGGCGAAATCGTCGTCACCGGCATTCGCCGCTCGATCGAGGCCGCAATCTCGGCCAAGGCCAACAACACCTCGATCGTCGAAGTCATCTCGGCCGAAGACATCGGCAAGCTGCCGGACGTCTCGATCGCCGAATCTCTGGCGCGCCTTCCGGGCGTAACGATGCAGCGCCTCGACGGCCGCAGCCAGGCGATCTCCATCCGTGGCCTGGGCCCTGATTTCACGACCGCCCTGCTGAACGGGCGCGAACTGGTCACCACCGGCGACAACCGCGGCGTCGAGTTCGACCAATTCCCCGCCGAACTGCTGAACAGCGTCGTTGTCTACAAGACCCCGGACGCGGCCCTGATCGGCCAAGGTTTGGGCGGCACCGTCGATCTGCGCACCGTTCGCCCGCTGGCCTACGGCCGTCAGGCCATCGCGATGAACTATCGCCACGAGTGGAACGAGATCGGCGCCCTGAACTCGGGTACGACCGACAACGGCGACCGCTACACCATCTCTTACATCGACCAGTTCCTGGACGGCACGCTGGGCGTGGCTCTGGGCTACGCCCACATGAGCTCGCCCTATCAGTCCGAGCGCTTCAACGCCTGGGGCTATCCCAACTACACGGACGGCAATCTGCTGACCGGCGGCGTGAAGCCCTACGTCATGTCGTCTGAGCTGGAGCGCGACGGCTATATGGGCGTGCTGGAATGGCGCCCGAACGACCGCATCCACTCCACGATCGACGCCTTCTATTCCGAGTTCAAGAACACCCAGGTTCTGCGCGGCATCGAATTCCCGCTGGCCTGGGGCGGTTCTTCCGGTGACTGCACCGTGAACGTCCCGTCGGCGGTCTGCCGTCCTGGACCCGCGCTGCGCCCTGGTTACACCGTGCAGGACGGCCTGATCGTCGCCGGCACCTGGGACAACATCAAGGGTGTCGTCCGCAACGACCTGAACAAGCGCGACAGCAACATCACCGCCTTGGGCTGGAACACCGAATTCACGCTCAGCGATGACTGGTCGGCGAACCTGGACCTCAGCTACTCGAAGGTCGAGCGCAACGACATCATCCTAGAAACCAACGCAGGTACCGGCCGCAACATCAACGGCGCGCTGGACACTCTGGGCTTCGAACTGACCGACGATGGCGTGACCCGCTTCACCAGCCGTCTGAACTACGCCGATCCGAACCTGATCAAGATCACCAGCCCGCAAGGCTGGGGTGGCGACGTGATCCCTGAAGGTCAGGCCGGCTATCTGAACACGCCGTCCATCGAGGACGAACTGAAGGCCGCCCGCTTCTCGGTAACGCGCCAACTGCACCAGAGCCCGTTCAAGTCGATCGACTTCGGCGTCAACTACACCGAGCGTCAGAAGAGCTTCGTCAACGATCAGTTCTATCTGGGCGTCCCCGGTGGCGGCGATCTGACCGTACCCTCGGCCTTCCTGCTGGACCCGACCGACCTTGGCTATCTCGGCATCAGCGCCGTGCTGAGCTATGACGCTCTCGGCCTGGTCAACAGCGGCGCCTTGAACCGCATCCGCAACCCGAACGCCGACGTCACCGCCGGCAACTGGGAGGTGACAGAAAAGGTCTCAACCGCCTATGTCCGCGCCAACATCGATCACAATCTGTTTGGCCGCGCCCTGACCGGCAATGTCGGCATGCAGTTCGTCTATACCGACCAAAGCTCCAGCGGCTTCTCGGCGCGGCAGGTCGGACCGGGCGTCTCCGAGACCATCGCGGTGACGGGCGGCGACGAATATCTGGAGATTTTGCCTAGCGCGAACTTCATCCTGGAAACCGGCGAGGACATGTTCGCGCGTCTGGCGGTTTCGCGCACCTTGGCCCGTCCGCGCATGGACGATATGCGCGCCTCGCGAAACTACAGCTATAACCCCAGCTTGGCCCAATCGACCGACATCAACCGTTCCCCCTGGGGCGGCGGCGGCGGCAACCCGGAACTGCGGCCGTACATCGCGGACGTGATCGACGTGTCGTTCGAGAAGTATTTCGCCAACCGCAAGGGCTACATCTCGCTGGCGGCTTTCTACAAGAACCTGGAAAGCTACGTCTTTAATCGCAATCAGATCTTCGACTTCACCGGCTATCCGATCGGCGTGATTTCGCCGACAAACCCCGAGCCGGCCTTGCGCCAAGGCCTGGTCGGCGCGCCTGACAACGGCGAAGGCGGCTGGATCAAGGGTCTTGAGCTTTCGATCTCGGCGCCGTTCGACATCTTCCATCCGGCCCTGGAAGGTTTCGGCGCCCAGTTCAGCGCTTCGACCACGGACAGCGAAGTCCAGCCCGATCCGACCCAGGCCCCGACCGCTCTGCCGGGTCTGTCGGAAAACGTGATCAACGGCTCGCTCTACTATGAGCGCTATGGCTTCCAGTCGCGGATTTCGGCCCGTTATCGCTCGGATTACCTGGGCGAGGTCGCCGGCTTCGGCAACGGCCGCACCCTGCGTTCGGTGGCCGCTGAAACGGTCGTCGATGCCCAGGTCGGCTATGAGTTCCAGTCCGGTCCGCTGGAAGGCCTGTCGGTTCTGGCTCAGGTCAACAACCTGACCGACGAGCCGTTCAAGACCTTCGAGAACGGCGATGAGCGCCGGACCATCGACTATCAGCACTACGGCCGCACCTTCGCGGTCGGGCTGAACTACAAGTTCTGATTTCCCCTCTCTTCTGAGCAAACTTGGGCCGCCGCGTTCGCGAGGCGGCCCTTTTCTTTGCCTGCGCCCCGGCCCCGCGGGAAAGTTTCGTTACAGAGCGCGCTTTTCGGCTGGACGCGCCTTTCGCGATGTCCGAACCAAGCAGGATGAGAACCGCGCGACCACAGCGCGGCCGTTCGATTTCACTGGGGGATCATTCATGACCGTTCCGGACGCCGGAAAACGCCAGGGCGCAGGCCTGGCCTTCGCCTATGTCACCACGCTGTTCTTCGCCTGGGGCTTTGCGACCTCGCTGATCGACCCGCTGATCGCGGCGGTGAAGCGCGTGTTCGACCTGAACAACGCCGAGGCCTTCCTGACCACCTTCGCCTGGTTCATCGCCTACGGGTTGATGTCTCTGCCGGCGGCCTCGGTCCTCAGCAAGCTGGGCTACAGCCGTTCGATCATCGGCGCCCTGATCGTCATGGTCGCGGGCTGCCTGATCGTGCCGGCCGCCACCGCCGCCGACTGGTATCCCGGCGTCCTGATCGCCCTGTTCGTCATCGCCTCGGGCGTGACCCTGCTGCAGGTCGCGGCCAATCCGCTGGTCGCCGAGCTGGGCAGCCCCAAGGGCGCCTCCAGCCGTCTGAACCTGTCGCAGGCCTTCAACTCGCTGGGCACGACCGTGGGGCCATGGCTGGGCTCGCACGTCCTGCTGACGGGCGGCGTCTTCGCCGCTGGCGCTGTGGTCACCGCCGCAACCCGCACCCAGTCGCTGCGCAGCATCGACATGGCCTTCCTGGGCATGGGCGCCTTCTTCGCGTTGATCGCCGTCTTCATCTTCACGGCGCGCAAAAAGATCAATGCGGCGGCGCCTGAATCGCACAATGCGGTCTCGCCGTTGAAGGCCCTGTCGTCGCCCTGGGCCGTGTTCGGCGCCTTGGCCATCTTCCTCTACGTTGGTTCCGAAGTCGCGATCGGCGGCATGCTGACCAACTTCCTGGAAAGCCCCGACATCCTGAACGCCCCCATCGAGACGGCGGGCAAGATGGTCGCCCTGTACTGGGGCGGCGCCATGGTCGGCCGCTTCATCGGATCGGCCGTCCTGACCAAGGTTCGTCCCGGCATCGTCCTGGCCTGCTGCACCGTCGCGGCGGCGGTGCTGTGCCTGACCGTCAGCCAAATCGGCGGGCCGACGGCGGCCTATGCCGTTCTGTCGATCGGCCTGTTCAACTCGATCATGTTCCCGACCATCTTCACCCTGACGCTGGAGCGCTCGACCGCTCCGACTTCGGCGACGTCGGGTCTGCTGGTGTTCGGCATCATCGGCGGCGCCCTGCTGCCCCAAGTCGCGGCGCATATCGCCGATGCGGCCGGCAAGCTTCAGCCCGCCTTCATCGTGCCGATGCTGGGCTACGTCGGCCTGACCATCTTCGCGATCGGCTGCATCCGCACCAAGGCGCGGACCGAAGTGACCTCGACCGCCTCGCACTGAGCCGGTCGCCAGACAAGACAAAGGGCGCGGAGGTCAGCCTCCGCGCCCTTTTTCATTTCGGCGATTGGGTCAGCCGTCGATCAGGGACTGAAGAATGGGCGCCAGGCGGTCGCGCATCTCCTCGCATTGAGCGGGTTCGATGTTGAAGCTGCCGCCGCCCAGTTCGCGACTGACCGACATGCCCATGATGAAGCCGGCCAGGAGACGCGCGCGGACCGTGGCGTCCGGCCCGCTCAGCCATTCCTCCAGCGGACCGAAGAACCGCTGGGTGCAGGTGTTCTGAACCATTTCCGACGCCTTGGCCGAGCCGATGGAGCGCAGCATGATCGACATGCCCTTCAGCTTTTCGGCCTTCTTGGGTTCGAAGACGATCTCATGCGCCACGCGCCGGCCGAAGTCGGCCTTTTCGCCCTGCATCAGGGCGCTGCCGTCGCCGCAGCTGTCCAGCGCGGCCAGGAACAGGTCGTCCTTGGAGCCGAAGTAGCGGCTGATCAGGGCCGCATCGACGCCGACATCGCGGGCGATGTCGCGCATGCCCACGTCGTCATAGCTCTCGGCCGCGAATCTCTCGCGCGCAGCATCGAGAATGGCCGTGCGCGTGGCGGCGGCGTTTCTCGGGCGTGGGCCGGGACATAACAAGGTGATGACACTCCACAGACAATAACCGTAGATCACATATGGCTTTGTCAACGTCTGTTGACAAGCGCCACGGCTCCGACCATTAAGTCACCACGCGTTGACAAGGCCGACTCCCCATCGGCCTCTGTCCGCACGACAGGGATTTACCTCCGACAGGGAGATGCGCAGATGCGCGGGCTGAAGATTGCGGCGGTATCCGTCATGGTGACGGGTGCGCTTTATGGTTGTTCCCCAAAGGCAGAGGCGCCCGCACAAGGCGCGCCGCCCGTGACGGTGGCTGTGCCGCTCAAGCAGCAGGTGCGGGACTGGGACGAGTTCACCGGTCGCTTCGAAGCGGTCGAGAGCGTGGACGTGCGCGCCCGCGTCGGCGGCTATATCCAGGCTGTCCACTTCCGCGACGGCCAGATGGTCCAGCGCGGCCAGTTGCTGTTCACCCTGGATCCGCGCCCGGCCCAGGCCGCCCTAGCGCAGGCTCAGGCCCAGGTGGCCCAGGCTCAGTCGCAACTGTCGCTGGCCCGCGCCAACCTGGCTCGTAGCGAGGCCCTGCTGGCCTCGCAGGCGGTGTCCAAGGCCGAATATGATTCCAACAAGGCGGCCGTCGATGCGGCCCAGGCCAATCTGGCGGCCGGCAACGCCGCCGTCCGCAATGCGCGTCTGAACCTGGAATACACTCGCGTCACCGCGCCGACCTCGGGTCGCGTGTCCGACCGTCGCGTCGATCCGGGCAATGTCATCGCCGGCGGTTCGTCGGCCGGTGACATCCTGACCACGATCATCTCGGGCGGCCCGATCCATTTCGTCTTCGACGGCTCGGAAGCGGTCCTGCTGAAATACTTGCGTCAGGGCGGCGCCAATCAGGGCGCGGTCGTCAACGTGCGCTTGCAGGACGAGAGCACGTACAAGCATACTGGCCGTCTCGACTTCTCTGACAACGCCGTGGACACCGCCTCGGGCGTGATCCGTCTGCGCGCCATCCTGCCCAACGCCGACGGCTTCCTGCGTCCGGGCATGTTCGGCAGCGCGCAGGTCGCGGGCGCCGGCGCCTATGACGCCCTGCTGGTCCCGGATTCGGCCATCGGCACGGATCAGGCCCGCCGCACCGTCGCCGTGGTCAACGCCGACGGCACCGTGACGAACAAGGCCGTTCAGCTCGGCCCGATCGTGCAGGGCTTGCGCGTCGTCCGTTCGGGCCTGGCCCCGACTGACCGCGTCATCATCGCGGGTCTGCAACGCGCCGCTCAGCCGGGCTCCAAGGTCACGCCCAAGAACGGCAAGATCGAACCCGTCGCCGGCGATGCGTCCCAGGCGCCCGTCACCCAGTCGGCGCCCGCGTCCAGCGCCTCCTTCGCCAACAGCCTGCCGGCCGGCTAAGCCATGAACATCTCCCGCTTCTTCATCGACCGGCCGATCTTCGCGGCCGTGATCGCGGTGGTGATCTCCATCATCGGCATCGCCGCCTATCCGCTGCTGCCGCTGTCGCAGTATCCGGAGATCGCGCCGCCGACGATCACCATCAACGCCGCCTATCCCGGCGCCTCGGCCGAGACCCTGGCCGAAACCGTCGCCGCCCCCATCGAGCAGGAGGTGAACGGCGTCGAGAACATGCTCTACATCTCCTCCTCGTCCACATCGGACGGAGCGGTGGCCATCACCGTGACCTTCCAGCCCGGCACGGACCTGGATTCGGCACAGGTGCTGGTCCAGAACCGGGTGGCGCTGGCCGAGCCCCGTCTTCCCGAGGCGGTTCGCCAGACGGGCGTCGTGGTCAACAAGGCCGAGAGCGGCTTCCTGATGATCCTGGGGCTGACGTCGCCCGACGGGACCCTGGATAACGACTATGTCGGCAACTACGCCAACTCCACGCTCCGGGACCGTCTGCTGCGGATCGAGGGCGTGGGCGCGGTTCAGGTGTTCGGCGGCGGCAACTATTCGATGCGCGTCTGGATCGACCCGGCCAAGGCGGCCGAGCGCGGTCTGACGGGTCCCGAGATCGTTTCCGCCCTGCGCGCCCAGAACGTCCAGGCCGCCGCCGGCTCCATCGGCCAGCCGCCGTTCCCCAACAGCGCGGCCGCCTTCCAACTGCCGGTCCAGGTTCAGGGCCGTCTAAGCGATCCCAATGAGTTCGCCAACGTCGTCCTGAAGACGGACGCCCAAGGCCGCGTCACCTATCTGCGCGACGTGGCGCGGATCGAACTGGGCGCCCAGGACTACGGCATCCGCGGCTTCTTCGACGGCCAGCGCGGCGTCGGCATCGCCATCGTGCAACAGCCGGGCGCCAACGCCCTGGGCACCGCCGATCGCGTCCTGAAAGAGGTCGAGGCCCTGAAGTCCGAAGTGCCCGCCGGCATGAAGGTGGACGTGCCCTACAACCCGACCGAATTCGTCGCCGCCTCGGTAGAGTCGGTTCAGCACACCCTGGTCGAAGCCGTCATCCTGGTCATCATCGTGGTCATGGTCTTCCTGCAGACCTGGCGCGCGGCCATCATCCCCATCGTCGCCATTCCCGTCGCCCTGGTCGGCACCTTCGCGGTGCAGCTGGCGCTGGGCTATTCGATCAATTCCCTGTCCCTGTTCGCCCTGGTCCTTGCGGTCGGCATCGTCGTCGATGACGCCATCGTCGTGGTCGAGAACGTGGAGCGGGCCATCGGTGAGGGGCTCAGTCCAAAGGAGGCCGCCTATCGATCGATGCAGGAGGTTTCCGGCGCCCTGATCGCCATTGGCCTGGTGCTGGTGTCGGTGTTCGTGCCGACGATGTTCGTGCCTGGCATTCCCGGCATCTTCTATCGCCAGTTCGCGGTCGTCATCGCCTCGGCCTCGGTCATCTCGCTGTTCGTGTCCCTGACCCTGTCGCCGGCCATGGCCGCCCTGCTGCTGAAGCCGCACAAGAAGGATCACGAGCACGCTCGCAAGCCGGGCGTCCTGGGCACGGTCGTCTATTACGGCGGCTGGGCCGGGCGTAAGTTCAACGAGGGCTTCGACTGGCTGTCGGATCGTTACGGGCGCCTGACCGCGCGTCTGGTGCGCACGGTCGGTCTGGTGCTGATCATCTACGCCGGTCTTCTGGGCCTGACCGCCTGGCGTCT
This sequence comes from Brevundimonas vesicularis, assembly GCF_027886425.1. NCBI lineage: Bacteria > Pseudomonadati > Pseudomonadota > Alphaproteobacteria > Caulobacterales > Caulobacteraceae > Brevundimonas > Brevundimonas vesicularis. Next base: position 1,106,710 of record NZ_CP115671.1, read on the forward strand.
GGTCGACACCCCTTCGGGCTTTATCCCTGAACAGGATCAGGGCTTCCTGATCGGCGTCATCCAACTGCCGGCGGGCGCGTCTCTGGACCGCACCCAGGCGGTGATGGAACGCGCCACCAAGATCATCCAGGGCACCGCCGGGGTGAACGGCACCGTGGCCTTCGCCGGTCTGGACGGCTCCAGCTTCTCGTTCGGCTCCAACGCCGCCACCATCTTCGTGCGCCTGAACGGCTTCGAGGAACGCTCCAAAGAAGAGGCCGCCACGGCTCTGGCCGGCGCCATCACCCAGGCGACCGGACAGATCGAGGACGCTCAGATCTTCGTCATCGCCCCGCCGGCGGTCCAGGGTCTGGGCACCGGCAACGGCTTCTCGATGATGATCCAGGACCGCGAAGGCGCCGGCTATCGTCCGCTGGAAGGCGCGACCTTCGCCATGATGGGCGCGGCCGCCCAGAAGCCGACCGAGGTCAGCCAGGTCTTCTCGACCTACAACACGGCCTCGCCGCGCATCACCGCCGACGTCGACCGTGACAAGGCGCTGATGCTGGGTGTCCAACCCAGTTCGGTGTTCGACACACTGGGCGTCTATCTCGGCTCGTCCTACGTCAACGACTTCAACATGCTGGGCCGCACCTTCCGGGTGACGGCGCAGGCGGAGCCGACGGCGCGCGACGACATCGCCGACATCGCCAATCTGAAGACCAAGTCGTCCACGGGCGCCATGGTGCCGATCGGATCGGTGGCCAATCTGGTCAACGATTCCGGACCGGCGCGGATCATGCGCTACAACCTGTTCCCGGCGGCCGAACTTCAGGGCAACGCGGCGGCAGGGGTCTCTTCCGGTGAGGCGCTGCAGATCATGGAAACCATGGCCGCCCAGACCCTTCCGCAGGGCTTCTCCTACGAATGGACGGGTCTGGCCTATCAGCAGAAGGCGGCGGGTTCCGGCGCGACGGTCATCTTCCTGATGGCGGTGGTGTTCGTCTTCCTGGTGCTGGCGGCTCAGTATGAAGCGTTCACGCTTCCGCTGGCGGTCATCCTGATCGTGCCGATGTGTCTGCTGGCGGCCATCATCGGGGTGAACCTGCGTGGCCTGGACAACAACATCCTGGTCCAGATCGGTCTGGTCGTTCTGATCGCCCTGGCGGCCAAGAACGCCATCCTGATCGTCGAGTTCGCCAAGCAGGCCGAGGAAGAGCAAGGCATGAACCGGTTCGAGGCTGCGGTCGCCGCCGCCAAGACCCGTCTGCGTCCGATCCTGATGACCTCGTTCGCCTTCATCCTCGGCGTCGTGCCGCTGATGCTGGCCTCGGGGCCGGGCGCGGAGATGCGTCAGTCGCTGGGCACGTCCGTCTTCTCCGGCATGCTGGGCGTGACCTTCTTCGGCCTGATCTTCACCCCGGTCTTCTATGTGGTCAGCCGCTGGCTGTCCTCGAAACTGCCGCAAGGCAAGAAACCGACCCCGACGCCTGACCGTCCTTCGGACCGGCCCGTGCGTTATGACGAAACCAGCGACCTGACCGATCCGAACGCGCCTGCGCCCGCGACCGGCCGGGGAGGGGACATCTGATGACCCGCAACAAGACCCTCAGCTTCCTGACCGCCGCAGCCTCCAGCGCCCTGCTGGCCGCCTGCGCCGTCGGGCCCAAGGCGCCGGTCGCCGACCTGCCCGTCGCCGGCACAGGCGCCTTCGTCGGCTCGGCCAGTCCCACCGTCTCGACCGCCACGGCGCGCGACGACTGGTGGAGGCTGTATGAAGACCCCACGCTGGACGCCTTGATTCAGCAGGCCTTCGCCGAGAACAACCAGCTCGAAGCCGCCTTCGCCAATCTGCGCGCAGTCCGAGCGTCGCTGTCGGAGGCCCGCGTGGGTCGTTTTCCGACCACGACAACCAGCGCCCAGGCTCAGCGCAGCCGCGCCTCGGCCGCCACGGTCCAGGGCCTGCCCGCCGGGCAGGATGCGCCCGAGATCGACACCTATGACGTCGGCATTCAGGCGGCCTATGAGGTCGATCTGTTCGGACGGGTGGAATCCACCATCCGCGCCGCCCGCGCCGACGCCCGCGCCGCCGAGGCCGCTCTGGCCACGGTCCAGGTGACGGTCGCGGCCGAGACGACCCGCGCCTATGCCGACACCTGCTCGGCCAATGCGCAGATCGCGGTGGCCGAACGGACGCTGGAGCTGCAACGCAACACCGCCAACCTGACCCAGACCTTGCTCGACGGCGGGGCGGGCACAGGGCTGGATGTGGCCAGCGCCCGCGCGGCCCTGGCCCAGACGGCGGCGACCCTGCCGACCCTGCGCGCAGCCCGTAACGAGGCCCTGTTCCGCCTAGCGACCCTGACCGGCCGCACCCCGGCCGAGGCCAGCCAGGCCGCCGCCGCCTGCGTGCGTCCGCCACAGCTCAGCCAGCCGATCCCGGTCGGCGATGGCGCGGCGCTTCTGGTCCGCCGTCCCGACGTGCGCCAGGCCGAGGCCGAACTGGCCGCCGCCGCCGCGCGCGTGAACGTGGCGACCGCCAACCTGTTTCCGCAAATCAGCCTGGGCGGCTCCTTCGGCTCCACCGCGCTGGACGCTGGCGAACTGGGCGACGACCAGAACTTCCGCTTCAGTTTCGGCCCGCTGATCAGCTGGTCCTTCCCCAACGTCTTCGCCGCCCGCGCCCAGATCAAGGCCGCCGGCGCCCGTTCGGACGCCGCCCTGGCGAACTTCGACCAGACGGTGCTGACGGCCCTGCAGGAGACGGAAACGGCCCTGTCCAACTACGCCAACGAGCTGGACCGCCGTGCGGCCCTGACCGAAGCCAGGGACCAAGCAGCCCGCGCCGCCGACCTGTCGCGCCTGCGATTCAACGCCGGCGCCGACAGCTTCCTCTTGGTGCTGGACGCCGAACGCACCCAGGCGGCGGCGGACGCCGCCCTGGCCCAGTCCGACGCCTTGGTCACCAGCTACCAGATCGCCTTGTTCCGCGCCTTGGCTGGCGGCTGGCAAGCCGACAGCTGACCGCGTCGCGATGCTGAAAACGAAAGGGCCGGGCGACGTATCGCCCGGCCCTCTGTCGTTCTGATCAAGTTTACTTCGGTCAGGCCAACATGCGCACCTTGGGCTCGCGATCCCATTGGCGGGTGCGGGCGGGGGCGAGGAGGCCTTTGGGGGCCTTGGACAGATCGATCACGCCTGCATCCGGCTCGACGCCCGCCTTGTCCAACAGGGGCTGGGCCTCAGCGGTGTGGCCGATGGCCTTGAGGTGGCCGAAGGCGTCCTTGGTGAAATCGACTGCGGCGCCTTCTTTCAGCATCTGGGCACACCCGTCCTCGGACAGAACGATCGCCACGGCGTCGAACAGGACCGAAGGGCTGCCGGCCAGCTGACCGTCTGCCGGCAGCGTCTTGCCGTCCTTCAGTCTGGCGCCGCCGATCTTGGGCGCGACGATGAAGACAGAGCCGCCGTCGCCTTCAACCGCCGCCTTCACGGCGTCGACGACCGCGCCGTCCGAACCGTCGGCGACCAGAATGGCGACCTTTCGGCCCTTCAGGGTGTCGGGATATTTGCCGACGATGCGCAAGGCGGGCGAGGCGTCCAGATCGATGGGCGCCACACCGGGGTCGGACGCCTTGGGCAGGGGCAGGTTCAGGCCGTCTGCGACCCGCTGGGCCAGGGTCTCATCGACGTTCTGCAGATTGGCCAGAACACGCTCGCGAACGTGGGCGAGCGACACCTTTGACAGTTCGAAGACGATGGCGCTGGCCAGGTGGGCCTGTTCGATCTCGGTCTGGGAGCGGAAGAACAGCCGTGCCTGGCTGTAGTGATCGGCGAAGCTTTCGGCGCGCAGCCGGACCTTTTCGCCCTCGACCGGGATGGGCGCGGTGCGGAAACCGCCCTTGTGATCTTCACGCGGGCCGCCGTCCTCGCCCGCCTCGGACAGGCTGTTGGGCTCATAGTTGGCCCGGCCCTTCGGCACGGCCATCTGCATGTGCCCGTCACGCTGGAAGTTCTGGAAGGGGCAGCCCTTGGCCTGATTGATCGGGATCTGGTGGAAGTTGACCGTGCCCAGGCGCGACAGCTGGGTGTCCTGATAGGAGAACAAGCGGCCCTGCAGCAGCGGATCCTCCGAGAAGTCGATGCCCGGCACGATATTGGTCGGCAGGAAGGCGACCTGTTCCGTCTCGGCGAAGAAGTTGTCCGGGTTGCGGTCCAGCACCATTCGCCCGATCACCCGGATCGGGTAATCCTCCTCCGGCACCAACTTGGTGGCGTCCAGAATATCGAAGGGCAGGGCGTCGGCCTGTTCCTGGGTGAACAGCTGAACCCCGAACTCCCATTCGGGGAAGTCGCCCTGATCGATGGCCTCATACAGGTCGCGACGGTGATAGTCGGGGTCTGCGCCGGCGATCTTGACCGCCTCGTCCCAGCAGGTGGATTGCGTGCCCAGCTTGGGCCGCCAGTGGAACTTGACCAGCGTCGCCTCGCCTTCGGAATTGATCAGCCGGAAGGTGTTGACGCCGAAGCCTTCCATCATGCGGAGGCTGCGCGGGATGCCGCGATCCGACATGGCCCACATGACCATATGCATGCTCTCGGGCATCAGGCCGATGAAGTCCCAGAAGGTGTCGTGGGCGCTGGCCGCCTGGGGATAGCCCTTGTCGGCCTCCATCTTCACTGAGTGGATCAGGTCCGGAAACTTGATCGCGTCCTGGATGAAGAAGACGGGGATATTGTTGCCGACCAGATCCCAGTTGCCTTCGGTCGTATAGAATTTGACCGCAAAGCCGCGCACGTCGCGCGGCGTATCGACCGAGCCCGCGCCGCCGGCGACGGTCGAAAAGCGGGTGAACAGTTCGGTCTTCTTGCCGACTTCGGTCAGGATCTTGGCCGTGGTGAACTCCGACAAACTGTCGGTCAGTTCGAAGAAGCCGTGGGCGGCAGAGCCGCGGGCATGGACGATCCGCTCAGGGATACGCTCGTGGTCGAAATGCTGGATTTTCTCGCGAAGGATGAAGTCTTCCAGCAGGGTCGAGCCGCGCGGGCCGGCTTTCAGCGAGTTCTGATTGTCGCTGATCGGCGTGCCGTGATTTGTGGTCAGCCGGGTCTCAGGCGTCGAGGCGGTCTGGTGCACCTCGCCGGCGTTGCCGATTGTCGGCGCGCCGGCCGGCTTTGCGTTCTTGGCCATCTTGGGAGTCCTTTGGAGCAGCGGCGCAAGCGGGAGCCGCGCGCGTTCCCCAAGACAACTCGGTGGAGGCACAATAGTTCTGTCCGAGTTCGTGCACAGCCGCGCCCGATCGTCCTTAGAAAAGTTCGCTCCGTATGCGGCGCGCCCTTCGCAGGAGGCGAGGCGGCGTTTATGAGGCGAAAATGATCGCACGCTTTCGCCCCGTCCCGTTCGACCTCGGTCCCGTTCATTTCGTCGGCATCGGCGGCATCGGCATGAGCGGCATCGCCGAGATCATGCTGAAGATCGGCTACTCGGTGCAGGGCTCTGACGCCAAGACCAGCGCCAATACCGAACGGCTGGAACAGCTGGGCGCCAAGATCTTCATCGGCCACGACGCCGCCCATGTGGGCGAGGGCGTTTCGGCGGTTGTCTATTCGACGGCGGTCAAGGCCGAGAACCCCGAGATGAAGGCGGCTCGCGAGCGCCGCATCCCGCTGGTGCGCCGGGCGGAGATGCTGGCCGAGCTGATGCGGCTACAGTTCTCGATCGCGGTGGGCGGCACGCACGGCAAGACGACGACGACCTCTATGGTGGCGGCCCTGCTGGATGCGGCGGGCCTGGATCCCACGGTGGTCAACGGCGGCATCATCAACGCCTACGGCACCAACGCCAAGGTCGGCGACGGCGACTGGATCGTGGTGGAGGCGGACGAGTCGGACGGCAGCTTCCTGCGCCTGAAATCGACGGTCGCCATCGTCACCAATATCGACCCCGAACATCTGGACCACTACGGCGACTTCGACGGGGTGCGGAAGGCGTTCGTGGATTTCGTCGAGAACATACCCTTCTATGGTTTCGCCGCTGTCTGCCTGGACCATCCCGAAGTGCAAAAGCTGGTCGCGGCCATCGATAACCGGCGGCTCGTGACCTACGGCGTCAATCCGCAGGCGATGGTGCGGGCCGACAATGTCGAGATGGGGCCCGACGGCTGCCGCTTCGACGTGGTCATCCAGAATGGCGAAACCCATGTGATCTCCGGCGTCCATCTGCCGATGGCCGGCTGGCATAATGTGTCCAACGCCTTGGCCGCCATCGCCGTGGCGCGCGAACTGGACGTGTCGGACGACGCGATCCGCACCGGCCTAGCCGGGTTCGGCGGGGTCAAGCGGCGCTTCACTACGACGGGCGTCGTGGGCGGCGTCCGCATCGTCGACGACTATGGCCACCACCCGGTCGAGATCGCCGCCGTGCTGAAGGCCGCGCGTCAGGTGACGGACGGACGGGTCATCGCCGTGGTTCAGCCGCACCGCTACACCCGTCTGCGCGATCTGATGGACGAGTTCTCGACCTGCTTCTCGGACGCCGACAGCGTGATCGTCGCCGACGTCTATCCGGCCGGCGAACAACCGATCGAAGGTGTGGACAAGCACGCCCTGGCCGACGGAGTGCGTCGCTACGGCCACCGTCACGTCCAGGCCCTGGAGAACGCCGCCGTCCTGCCGCGCCTGATCAAGGACGAGGCCAAATCCGGCGACGTCGTCGTGCTGTTGGGCGCCGGCGACATCACCAGCTGGGCCTATGGCCTGCCGGCTCAGCTGGAGGCTCTGGCGTGATCGATTTGCCCGACGTGCGCGGCAAGCTGCTGCGGGACGAGCCGCTCGCGCCCTATACCTGGTTCCGGGTGGGCGGCGCGGCCGAAGCCCTGTTCATTCCGGCGGACGCCGAGGATCTGGCGGACTTCCTGAAGGCGCTGGACCCGGCCGTGCCGGTGACGGTTCTGGGCGTCGGATCGAACGTCATCGTCCGTGACGGCGGGGTCGAGGGCGTGGTGATCCGCCTAGCGGGCCGCCCGTGGGCGCAGATCACGACGGACGGCGACACGGTCACGGCCGGCGCGGGCGCGCTGGACTCGATGGTCGCCAAGGCCAGCGCCAAGGCGGGGATCGCCGGGCTGGAGTTCTATGCCGGAATTCCGGGCACGATCGGCGGAGCCCTGACCATGAACGCCGGCTGCTATGGCTCCGAGACCAAGGACGTGCTGGTCTCGGCCTGGGGGCTGACGCGGGCTGGCGAGCGGGTCGATTACGATCTGGCCGACTTCGGCTACACCTATCGCCATTCCCGGGCACCGGCCGACATCATCTGGATCGAGGCGACCTATCGCGGCACGACCGACGAACCCGAGGCGGTGGCGGCCCGGATCTCCGAGATCACCAGCCGTCGCGAGACCACCCAGCCGATCCGCGAGAAAACGGGCGGCTCGACGTTCAAGAACCCCGAGGGCCATTCGTCGTGGAAGCTGGTGGATGAGGCCGGCTGGCGCGGCAAGCTGCATACCGAGACGGGCGGTGGGGCCAAGTTCAGCGAACTGCACTCCAACTTCATGATCAATCCCGGCGAGGCGACAGCCGCCGACATCGAAGGCCTGGGCGAGGCGGTTCGCGCCGATGTCCTGGCCAAGACCGGCGTTCAGCTGGAGTGGGAAATCAAGCGGATCGGCCGAGCGGGATAAAAAACCCGCGCAAAAATGGTCGGCGGACGCGAATGGTTGACGGCCTGTTAAACATGTAGGCCCCAATCCAGGGCGTCATGGCCCGCGCTTTCAAAGACCTTCACGTCGCCGTCCTGATGGGCGGCCTTTCCGCAGAGCGGGAGGTGTCCCTCTCGTCGGGCGAGCAGTGCGCGCGCGCGATGGAGCGGCAGGGCGTGCGCGTCAGCCGCGTGGATGCCGGGCGCGACTTGGCCAATGTGCTTTCGGGTCTGATCAAGCCGGACGTGGTGCTGAACTGTCTGCACGGCGCTTGGGGCGAGGACGGCTGCGTCCAGGGCGTGCTGGAGACCCTGCGGATTCCCTACACCCATTCCGGCGTGCTGGCCTCTGCCCTGGCGATGGACAAGGACAAGTCCAAGGCCGTGCTGCGGGCGGCCGGCATTAAGGTGCCGGGCGGTGGTCTTTACGATCGTCACGAAGTCGCCAGCCGCCACGTCATCGACCCGCCCTATGTGGTCAAGCCGAATGCCGAGGGCTCGTCGGTCGGCGTCTTCCTGGTGCGCGAAGGCGCCAACCGTCCGGTTTCCGAAGTGGGGGAGCCGGGCTGGGCTTACGGCGAGCAGGTCGTCGTCGAGCCCTATATCGCCGGCAAGGAGCTGTGCGTCACCGTGCTGGGCGAACCGGCCGGACCGCGCGCCCTGACGGTCACCGACATCACCCCGACCAAAGGCTTCTATGACTATGAGGCCAAGTATGCGCCGGGCGGATCGGTGCACGTCCTGCCGGCCGTCCTGCCGCCGTATGTGTTCGAACAGGCGCTGCGTCAGGCGGAGGCGGCGCATGTCGCCATGGGCTGCCGCGGCGTGTCGCGATCCGACTTCCGTTATGATGATGTTAAGGACGATCTGGTCTTGTTGGAGGTCAATACCCAGCCCGGCATGACCCCGACTTCGCTCGCGCCCGAGCAGGCCGCCCATACCGGGATGAGCTATGACGATCTGGTTCGGTGGATGGTGGAGGACGCCTCATGCCCGCGGTAGTTCGCGGCGGTCGGCGACAGGGTTCTAATCAGGCTCCACAGCGCGGTTCGGCTTCCAAAGGCGGAGGACGATCGCGCGGCGGGGCCCAGAACGCGTCCGCCGTTCCCGGCAAGATGGCCGCCATCGGCCGTGTCGATATTTCGCCGCGCACCGCCGTGATCGCCCTGGGCGCCGGCGCGCTGCTGCTGGTCGGGGTTCTGGCCACGGGCGCCCGCGCGGAGCGGATCGGCGCCTCGGTTTCGCATGGCCTGGACAGTGTGACGGCCGGTATGGGCCTGACGCTGAAGCGGGTGCACATCACCGGCGCCTCGCCGGAGGCTGAGCCGGCGATCCAGCGCGCGCTCGGCCTGTATTCCGGTCAGTCGATCACCAGCTTGGATCTGGACGCCATTCGCACGCGGGTTCAGGGCGTGGGTTGGGTCAAGGAGGCGCGCGTGGTGCGCCTGTTGCCCGACACCCTGATCGTCGAGGTCAAGGAACACGACCGCCTCGCCGTCTGGCAGGAGGCCGGTCAGATCAAGGTCATCGATAACCGGGGCCAGGTCATCGACGGCGCCGACGCGCGCCGCTATCCGACCTTGCCGCTCGTCGTTGGCAAGGGCGCCGACGTGGCGGCGGGTGACATCCTGCCACTGCTGGCCCAACGCCCGCGACTGATGGGGATGGTGGACGCCCTGGTGCGCGTGGACGAGCGACGCTGGGACCTGCGTCTTAAGGACGGCAGCCTGATCCAACTGCCCGCCACCGAACAGGAGGCGGCCCTGATCCGCCTCGATGCTCTGGATCAGCGCGAACGCCTGCTCGACCTGGGCTTCGCCCGTGTCGATCTCAGAACCCCGGACGAGGTCGCCGTGCGACCCGCCGGCGACGCCTAAGGACCGTAGAGACATGACCAAGCAACGCGGCGCGGCGAATGATCACGGTCGGGGCATGGATCCTCGCGCCGGTCGTGCGCCGGTCGTCGCTGCGCTGGATATCGGTCAATCCAAGGTCTCGTGCTTTATCATGAAGCCGGACGGCGTGCGTCATGCCGACCGCACCATCCGCGTCGCGGGCGCCAGCCACGTCCAGTCCAAGGGCGTCAGGGGCGGGGCGATCATCAACATGGACGAGGCGGCCCAGGCCATCGGTCACGCCGTCGAACGCGCCGAGCGCGCCGCCCAGAGCCCGGTTTCCGGCGTCGTCGTCACCACGGCTATCGGCCAAATGGCCAGCCACCGGGTGCAGGCCCGCGTCTCGCTGGGCGCCAATCCGGTCGGGGACGCCGATCTGGCCCGCGCCATCGGCATGGCCCTGGCCCAGATTCGCCTGCCCAACCGTCGCCCGATCCACGTTCTGCCCATCGCCTGGTCGGTCGATGGCGCGCGCGGCGTGCATGATCCGCGTTCGATGCGGGGCGGCTCGCTGGGGCTTGATCTGTTGGTGGTCTCGATGGCCGAGAATGTGTTCACGACCCTCAGCCACTGCCTGGAGCTGGCGCACCTCGACCTGCAGGGCGTCGCCGCCGCACCCGTCGTCTCTTCTCTGGCCGCGCTGGAAGAGGACGAGATGGACCTGGGCGCCGTCTGCATCGACATGGGCGGCGGCTCGACCAGCGCCGCCGTCTGGGGCGGCCGGTCCTTGCTGCATATCGAAAGCCTGAACGTCGGCGGCGACCACGTCACCTCCGATATCGCGCGCGGCCTGTCGACGTCCAAGGCCGGCGCCGAACGGCTCAAGACCCTTCACGGCTCGGCCATGGCCAGCGCCAACGAGGACCGCGAAATGCTGGAAGCCCCGCCACGCGGCGAGGACGCCTCGGCCGGCCCCGTCATCGTCCCGCGTGCCATGCTGAAGACCGTCATCGCTCCCCGCGTCGAGGAAACGCTCGAACTGCTCCGTGATCGACTGAAAAACGCAGGCGTCGGCCTGGAGCCGGGCGCGGGTCTCGTCCTGACGGGCGGGGCCAGCCAGCTGAACGGCGTGCGCGAGCTGGCGGTGCGTGTCTTCGACCGCCCCGTCCGCCTCGGAAAACCCCAACGGGCGCCACATTTGGCCGACGCCGCCTCCGGTCCCGCCTTCTGCGCCACCGCCGGCGTCCTCCTCCGCGCCGCCTACGGCCCGCGCGAGGCGGTGTCGGCGCGGAAGCTGATGGCGCGGCAGATTACGGCTGCAGATGCGCCCCGCATTCACCGTGGAAACGTGGTGGGACGCGTGGCCGGCTGGCTGAGAGATAATCTGTGAAGGCCCCCACGACCCATGCTTTAGCTCCAGTCACCGCGCGCCAACCCTACCTGAGATCCAAACTTCCATCTTCGTGGAAAACTTCAGCAACGCTTCCGGTTTGGGGTGTTCTTCGGTCCGACTCACATTATCGCCGTAACCTTCTCTTAACCTTCATGGGCGCAATCCTTAACGCGCTCATAACCAAAGCGATTCGGCGGGGCGGTCGGTTGGTTTGAAGGGGCGGGTCAGCAGGTCGGAAACAGAAAATGTCGCTCTCATTGGTCAAGCCGCAACACACTGAACTGAAGCCCCGCATCGTCGTGTTCGGCGTCGGCGGCGCTGGCGGCAACGCCGTGAACAATATGATCGACGCCGGTCTCGAAGGGGTCGAGTTCGTCGTGGCCAACACCGACGCGCAGCACCTCAGCTTCGCCAAGACCGATCGCCGCATCCAACTGGGCGAGACCATCACCCAGGGCCTGGGGCGCCCACCCCGAAGTCGGCATGAACGCCGCCGAGGAGTCCGCCGACGAGATCCATCAGCACCTGGAAGGTGCGCACATGGTCTTCATCACCTGCGGCATGGGCGGCGGCACCGGCACCGGCGCGGCGCCGGTCATCGCCAAATGCGCGCGTGATCGCGGCATCCTGACCGTCGGCGTCGTGACCAAGCCCTTCACCTTCGAAGGCCGTCATCGCATGCGTCTGGCCGACGCGGGCGTCGCCGAGCTGCAACGCTATGTCGACACCCTGATCGTCATCCCGAACCAAAACCTGTTCCGCGTCGCCAATGAGCGCACGACCTTCGCCGACGCCTTTGGCATGGCCGATCAGGTCCTGCACTCGGGCGTGCGTTCGATCACCGACCTGATGATCCTGCCGGGCCTGATCAATCTGGACTTCGCTGACGTGCGCGCGGTCATGTCCGAGATGGGCAAGGCAATGATGGGCACGGGCGAGGCCACGGGCGACGACCGCGCCCTGCTGGCGGCCCAGAACGCCATCGCCAACCCGCTGCTGGACGAAACCAGCCTGAAGGGCGCCAAGGCCGTGCTGGTGAACATCACCGGCGGTCTGGACATGACGCTGCTGGAAGTCGACGAGGCCGCCAACGCCATCAGCGCGGAAGTGGACGGCGACGCCAACATCATCTTCGGCGCGGCCTTCGACCCGGCTCTGGATGGCAAGATCCGCGTCTCGGTCGTCGCGACCGGAATGGACGAGGGCGAAGTGCGTCGCATCGAACCCATCGCCCCGCCGGCCGCCAGCGCGCCGCTGGCCAGCCATGATGCGCGCCGCTCGGCCGGCGGCCTGTACGGCACGCAAGCCTCGCGCGCCCCGGAACCGACCCGCGACACCTATCGCGAGCCGGTCCGCGCAGAAGCCCCGCGCGCGCCCGAGCCCCGTATCGAGCCGGCGCCGGTCGTGCCGACCTTTCAGGCCCCTGCCGCTCGCGAACCGGAACCGCGCCCCGAGCCGGTGATCCGCGTTGCCGAGCCGCAGCCGCGCGCTCTGGACCCCATCGTTGATCCTTGGGTCGAGGAATATGAAACCCGCGCGCCGGCCCCGCGCGTCGCGCCGCAAGGCGATCTCTATGAGCGCGCCGCGCCTGCGGCCCAGAAGCCTCAGGCCGACGATGGTTACGACGACCGTGACCACCGCCGCAGCGGCTGGAGCCTGTTTGGTCGCGGCAAGCGCACCCAGCCTCAGCACGACATGTCCTATGCGCCGCAATCGTCGCATCAGGCGCGCGCGTCGGCTCAACCGGTCCAACATCAAGAACCGGAGGCGGGACAGGCCGATGACGACCTGGAAATCCCATCCTTTCTCCGCCGTCTGGCCAACTAAACGTCCGAAATAACGATGAAACGCCCCGGAGCCCGCCTCCGGGGCGTTTCTCGTTCTCGGATGTGTCTCAGACCGAAACAATCCGAAACCGGACTTTGATTTCGCGCTTGCGGCATGACCGCTAGATGAAACGCAGGGCGCAATCCGCACGGCGTGCGGCGCGCAAAGGAAAGAGCGAGTTCAGGTTTGTCGGTCAGAAGCGACCATCACGAACGCACCATCGTCGCCCCGGCCATCATCGCCGGGGTCGGGGTGCACACCGGCCGCCGGGTGCGGCTGGCGGTTCGGCCTGCGCCATCGGGCACGGGCATCGTCTTCGTGCGCACTGACATCACCGACCGCGACAACCGCATTCCGGTGTCAGGCGAGGCCGTGGTTGACGCCCGCCTGAACACCATGATCGAGAACGGCGCGGGTGTTCGCCTGTCGACGATCGAGCATCTGATGGCCGCTTTCGCCGCCCTGGGCGTGTCGAACGCCGTGGTCGAGGTGGACGGACCGGAGCTGCCGATCCTGGATGGTTCGGCGCTGGAGTTCGTGAAGCTGCTGGATCGGGCCGGTTTCCGACCGCAGCCGACGCCGCAGCGCTATATCGAGATCCTGGAAACGGTCCATGTCGTCGAGGGTGACAAGCATGCGGCCCTGATGCCGTGCGACCGCTACGAGATGCGGTTCGAGATCGACTTCCCGTCGGCCGTGATCGGCAATCAAGTGATCGACTTCGTCGTGGACGAACCGACCTTCCGCAAGGAGATCATGGCCTGCCGCACCTTCGGTTTCGCCCATGAGGTCGAGGCGTTGCGCAAGGCGGGTCTGGCGCGGGGCGGCTCGCTGGAGAACGCCGTGGTCATCGACGGCGACGAGATTTTGAATCCCGGCGGCCTGCGCATGGAACGCGAGTTCGTCCGTCACAAGGCGCTGGACGCCATCGGCGACCTGTATGTCCTGGGCGCGCCGCTGCTGGGTCGCTACGAAGGCTACAAGGCCGGTCACGCCCTGAACAACAAGCTGGTCCGCGCCCTGTTGGCCGCCCCGCACGCCTGGCGTGAAGTGACCCGCGTGCCGGAGCTGGCGCGCGCGGGCTAAGCCCCGATCACCGCAATCAATCGACCGAAGTCCGGCTCGCCGTGCTGAAAGGCGCGGCGGTTCGAATAGAACCGCTCTGCGTCCGCGCAGGTGTCGTGGCCGGTCCAGACAGCCTGACCGATCCCCGCCTGCTGCAGCCGCCACAGGACGAAGCCGGGCAGGTCAAACTGGCGTTTGTCGTCGGTCTCTCCCGGGTGGAAGAAGCGGTCGCTGCCAGGATCATGGTGTGTAAAGCGACCTTCGAAATCGACGCCGACCTCATAGCTGGCGGGCGCGATGCAAGGGCCGACGACGGCGACCACCCGCCGGGGCTCGGCGCCCAGGGCCTGCATGGCGGAAACGGCGGAATGAATGACGCCGCCCAGCGCGCCCTTCCAGCCGGCGTGGACGGCGGCGACGATGCGCGTCTCCGGATCGGCCATCAGGATCGGCGCGCAGTCGGCGGTCAGGACCGAACACAGCAGGCCGGGCTCGGCCGAGACGACGGCGTCGCCCTCTGGCCTGTCGCCATGCCAGGGGCCTTCGGCCACACGCGCAACGGCGGAATGGATCTGGTAACAGCCGTTCAGGTGGTCGGGGTCGGCGTTGAAATGGCCCGCGACGCGCCGGCGGTTTTCGGCGACGGCGGCCGGTTCGTCCTTGGAGCCGACGCCAGCGTTCAACCCTTCATAGATGCCGGTCGAGACGCCGCCCGCACGGGTGAAGAAGCCGTGGGCGATGCCGGCGGCGGTCAGAAGCGGGTGGGTGATGGGATACAGGTCGCTCATGCCCCCACCTATATCAGGCGTCCCAGCCGGGCACGACCAGGGATCGGGGGGCGAAGATGGCGGCGGCCTTGAATAGGGTTCCCATCTGGTCGTCGCCGGTCAGCCGATCCAACTGGCGCGCAATGACGTCGGCGGCGGCGGGCCGGCCGGCTTTCAGCGCCTCGGCGCGCGCCTCGATGCCCAGCCGGCGCAGGAACTCGCCTTGGGGCAGGCTGCCGGTGACGTCGGCGCCGGTTCGCACCGCGGCTTCCAGCACCAAGGGGAAGTCGGCCCATTGGGTCAGGTCGGCTTCGCCTGGTGTTGCGAGGGGATCCACCTTCTGGTGACGACGCAAAGCCTGGAGCGTGTCGCCGGCTTCGGGCCGGGCGCGGCCGTAGTCGATCAGCAAGGCGGCGCCCGAGGCGGCCTTCATCAGCAGGCCTAGGTCGCGGCCAAAGACCGCCTGCTGGTCCGAAATTTCCAGAATGCCGCCCGGCGCGATCTCGAAATCCGGCTTTTGAAAGCCGCCTGAAATGGCGGTCAGGCCGAACATAAGGTCGCCATCGTCTGTGACGCCGACGCGGCGCTCGGCCCAGCCGCCGTCGGTGCGGACGAACTGACGGGCGGGCATGCAGTCCAGCACTTCGTTGGCGATCAGGATGACCGGGGCGTCGGTCTCGATCGCCGTCAGGCTGCGGACCCAGCGCGGCGACAGGTCGGCGCCGGCCAGGGCCTTGGCCTGCAGATCGCGCAAGGGGGCGCTGGGTTCGATCAGGATCAGATCGCAGGCTTCGAGAAAGCCCGGGACCAGGCGGGCGGCGCGCAAGGCGTCGCTCATCAACGTGCCGTCGCCGGGGCCGACCTCGACCAGGCGGAACCGCTCGGGCGCGCCCAGTCGGTTCCAGGTTTCGACCGCCCACAGGCCGATCAGTTCGCCGAACATCTGGCTGACCAGGGGGGCGGTGATGAAGTCGCCACGCGCACCCAAATCCGGACGCGACGCATAGTAGCCGCCCTTGGGATCGTGCAGGCAGCGGGTCACGTAATCGGCGACCGTCATCGGGCCCGTCAGGGCGATCTCGCGCGCCAGACGGGCCTTGAGGGTTTCGGCCTGGCTCATGCCTCAGCGGCGGCCGGCGGGCGCTTCCACGCGCGCCAGATCAGCCAGGCGCCGACCAGGATCATCGGGATCGACAGCATCATTCCCATGGTCAGGCCGAACGGGAAATCCGGCATGCCGATATCCGGCTCGCGCACATTCTCCAGAGCCGCACGGCAGATGCCATAACCCACCAGGAACAGGCCGGTGATATAGCCGGGCTTCTTCAGCAGGCCGAACTTCCAGATCGCAATGGAAAGGACGGAGAAGAGGACGATCCCCTCAAGACCGGCCTCATAGAGCTGGCTGGGGTGGCGAGGCGCATCGCCTGCGGGGCAGAAGCCGTACATCTGTTCGATGCGCGCGTTGCAGAAGCGCACGGCCCAGGGGGCGGTCGTCTCGCGGCCCCACAGCTCGCCATTGATGAAGTTGGCCAGGCGGCCGAACATCAGGCCGATGGGCACGACGGGCGCGACCAGATCGCCGAGGCGCAGCATGTCGATCTTCTGCGACCGGGCATAGAGGACGATGGCCAGGCAGACGCCCAGGAAGCCGCCGTGGAAGCTCATGCCGCCGGTCCACAGCTGGAACAGTTCGAACCGTTCGCCCAGCGTCTGGCCGGTGAACAGCTGGCCATACATGGCCGGCTTGTAGAAGAGGGCGTAGCCGAGGCGGCCGCCCAGGATGATGCCCAGCACGATCCACAGCACCAGGTCGTCCAGTTGCGTCGTGGTGACAGGCGGCTTGCCGGGCGCCCACAGCCGCTGGGTCTTGGCCAGACGCGCGGCGTACCACCAGCCCAGCACGATGCCGGCGACATAGGCCAGGGCGTACCAGCGGATCGGAAGCGGTCCGAGGTGGATCAGGACCGGATCGAATTCGGGAAAGGGCAAGGGGCGTTCCTGTGCGGGACTGTCTTTGACAGCGGTTTAGCAAGCGTCGCCGCCGTCGTCGCCTGTGAAGACGCATCACGACGCCTTGATGGCGCCCGCGAAGCAGCAGAAAGAAAGGTTTCGTTCACCATAGTCGGTGAACCTTCGTTAACGACGTTGAGGTCGGAGCCGCCATGCAGACCCGCAATCCCATTCTGGACGAGTTCGCCAAGCTGACGACGGGCGCCATGGGCCTGGCCCAGGCCGCAGGCGAAGAGGCCAAGACCGCCTGGCGCGCCCAGGCCGACCGGATCGCCGCCGAAATGGACCTGGTCCGTCGCGACGAGTTCGATGTTCTGAAGGACGAGATCGCCGCTTTGCGTGCCGAGATCGCAGAGTTGAAGGCGGCCCAAAAGCCGGCTGCAAAGCCCGCCACTGAGGCTTCTGGGGGAACGTCCACAGATGGAACTCAACCCGGGGACGCAGCCGGTTGAGCCGAATCTGCGAACAGGCTTACCGTTCTGTTAACGCCCGCGATTCTCGCGGACGCAGCGTGAAAGACACTTGATGGACATCGCCCGGCCCGAGGAAGTGGACGTGCCCTTCGACCCGCTTGAGGTCGTCGAGCATGTGCTCACGGCCGAGAACCTTCCGTTCGACCGCACCGACGACGGCGACCTCGCCTTTGCGCTGGCCGGCGACTGGAAGGACTATGAGCTGTGGTTCGCCTGGCGTCCCGAGGGCGACTGTCTTCAGCTGTGCTGCGCGCTGGATTTGAAGGTGGCCAAGAGCCGCAAGACGGCCGCCTATGAACTGGTCGGCCTGATCAACCAGCGCACCTGGATGGGCCATTTCGAGGTCTGGGCCGAGGACGGCGAGATCGTCTTCCGCCATTCGCTGGCCTTGCCGATGGGCGAGCGCCCGACCTTGGCCCAGGCGGCGTCGATGATCGACGCGGCCATCGAGGCTTCGGATCGCTACTATCCCGCCTTCGACTTCATGGTGCGCGGGAACAAGAAGCCGCAGGAGGCGATCGACGCCTGCCTGTTCGAGACCGTCGGCACCGCCTGATGCCAAGCGCGGCATCTGTGCCGGGTCCCGTCGTTCTGGTCGGCTGCGGCCGGCTGGGCTCCGCCATTCTGGAAGGCTGGCTGCTGACCGAGACGGTGGCGGCGTCTGACCTGATCATTCTCACCCCCTCTGAAAAGCCGGCGGCCGAGACGGCGCGGGCCAAGGGCGCGCGGATCAATCCGCCGCTGGAGGCTCTGACCGAGGCGGCGGTCATAGTGCTGGCAGTCAAACCGGCGCTGTGGCGCGAGGTCATGGCTCCGCTGGCGCCGTTCCTGAACGACCGGGCCGTCATTTTGTCGGTCATGGCGGGCGTGACGGCGCCGACCCTAGCGGAAGGCCTGGGGGACTGGCCCATCGTGCGGGTGATGCCGACGACCGGCGTGTCGCGCGGGCGCGGCGTGGCCTCTGTCTGGTCGGCGGACCCGCGCGCCCAAAACATCGGGCGAGCGTTGTTCGAGCCTATGGCCGAGACGGTCGTGCTGGCTGACGAGGCGCTGATGGATGCGGCGACGGCGGTGGCCGGCTCGGGCGCGGCCTATTTCTACGCCTTTACCGAAGCGCTGGCCCGGGCCGGGGAGGCGACGGGTCTGGATGCGGCGACGGCCGATGTGCTGGCGCGCGCGACCCTGAGGTCCGCAGCCAACTCCATGGGTGACGACGGGCTGGAGGCCCTGATAGGCCGCATCGCCTCGCCTGGCGGCTCGACCCGCGCCGGGCTTGACGCCATGGCGAAGGACGGCCGCCTCACGGCGATGCTGGACGAGACGGTCGCGGCGGCGGTCAGACGCAACCGCGAGATGGGTTAGAAGCGTCCGCGCTCAATCTGATCGCCGAAGCGCTCGAATGCGCGGTCGGCGTCGCGCCAGACGCTGTAGCCCCAGACGTCGTTGATGCTGGGCGTGAAATAAGAATAGTCCACGGGCCGCGTCACCCCGTCCGCCATCACGATCTCGCCCTTGATGGCCGCGCCGCCGATCGACACGCTGCGGATCGGATCCAGGCCCGGCGTCTGGCGCACCTGCTCCCAGGTCGGCCGGTTCGGCTTCAGGTCGACCAGGACCAGATTGGCCGTCGCGCCCGGATAACGCTGGGCCAAGGCCTTTCCGACCTCGGCCTGAAGGCCGACGATCTGCTCGTTGACCTCGCGGTCGCCGAGCTTTTCGACCTCGCGCTGAAGCTGCGGCCCGACCGTGACGTTCACCGTCGGCGCTTGAGCCTGAGCCATGGCGGCGACGGCGAGTGTCGCGGCCAGGGGTGCAAAGAAACCGAGTTTACGCATCGAAATCATCTCCAAGCCCTGTCGCTCTCAAGATGACCCTTGCAGCGCCGTTCCGCCAGACCCTGATGACGAAAGCTTTCAAGCCTCAGGCGGACTCGGCGACGGTGACCGCGCCCGGGATGCGGATCGTCGCTTTCAACCCGCCCAGCTCGCTGCGATCCAGGGTGACGTCGCCGCCGTGGCCGCGCGCCACATCGCGCGCGATGGCGAGGCCCAGACCGACGCCCTTGCGGTTCTGGTTGCGAGAGTCGTCCAGGCGCGAGAAGGGCCGGAAAGCTTCGTCATACATGGCCTCTGGGATGCCGGGACCGTCGTCCTCGACAATGATCTCCAGCCCGCCGGACGCCAGGGCGCGGGCCGACAGGCGCACATGCTCGCCGTGCGAGGCGGCGTTGCCGGCCAGGTTCACCAGGGCGCGCTTGAAGGCGAGGGGGCGAACGGAGGCGGTCAGGCCATCAGCCACGACAACTTCGACCTCGGCGCCGGCGCGTTTTGCATCCTCGCCGGCGGCGTTCAGCAGGTCGGAGATCGAGACAGGCTTCGGCGGTTCGCCCGCCTCGCCACGGGCGAAGTCGAGGTATTCGTCGATCATATGCTCCATCTCGTCCAGGTCGCCACGCATGGCCGACTGGCGCTTGAAGGGTGGAGCCAGAGCCAGTTCGAGGCGCAGACGGGTCAGGGGCGTGCGCAGGTCGTGGCTGACCGAGGCGAGCAGGGCGGTGCGCTGATCGATGTGGCGCTGAATTCGGTCTCGCATGGCCATGAAGGCGACGGCGGCGGCGCGAACCTCGCGTGCACCGTGCGGCTTGAACCGGGGCACGGTCTCGCCACGCCCGAAGGCCTCGGCCGCGTCGGCCAGACGCTCGATGGCGCGGACCTGATTACGAATGAACAGGATGGCGACGCCCATCAACAGGACGGTAGCCACCGCCAGCCACAGGACGAAGATATGGGCCTGGGTCGCCACCGCGCGCTCGCGCGGGGCGATGATGCGCAGCACCCCTTGCGGCTCCTGCACCTGAATGTCGACGTAGGCGGGATAGCGGGTGGTGTCGAACCAGTAGGGGCGGTCCAGACGCGCATCCAGGGCCTTGTCCAGCACCCGGTCCACCACGCCGATCGCGCCGCGGCGTTCTTCCGTCGGAAGGGTGCGCCCATCCTGAAGCACGATGGACAGGGACATGGATCGCTCGGCGCGATTGGCCAGCTTGTCCAGGTTCGCCGGGCTGGGGTCGTCCTCATAGCTCTCGACGGCCCAGGCGATGTCGCCGGCCAGGCCTTCGGACAGACGCGCGGTCACCGTCTGCCAGTGGGCGTCGAAGAAGACCCAGGTCACCGCCATCTGCATCACCAGCACCGGCAGGACGATGATCAGCAGCGACCGGCCCCAGAGCGAGGTCGGCAGGCGCCGCTTCAGGAATCGCGGCCACAGATAGGCGGGCAGAAGCCGCATCGGCTCAGTCGGGAGCCAGCATATAGCCGACGCCGCGCACCGTCTGGAGATAGCGCGGGTTCTTGGGATCGACCTCCAGCTTGCGGCGCAGGCGCGTCACCTGGACGTCCACGGCGCGGCCGGTGATGTCGGCGGTGTCGGGCGACAGGCTCATCCGCTCGACCGGAGCATGGGCGTGAAGCGCCAGGGTCTTGAGCAACTGGGCTTCGGCCTCGGTCAGGCGCTGGGGCGCGCCGTCGCGGCTCAGTTCCAGCCGCTCCATGTCGAAGACGGCGGTGCCCAGCTTGATCTCCCTGGGACCGATCGGCTTGCCGCCGGTGCGACGCAGGATGGCGTCGATGCGCAACACCAGTTCGCGCGGTTCGAACGGCTTGGACATATAGTCGTCGGCGCCGCGCGACAGGCCCTCGATCCGGTCCTCGGGATCGCCGCGCGCGGTCAGTAGCAGGACCGGCGTCTTGGATAATTCGGCCTTGTTGCGGACCCAGCTGGTCAGGTCCAGGCCGCTTTCGCCCGGCATCATGACGTCCAGCACGACCAGATCGAACTCGATCAGTTCCATCATCCGCTTGGCGGCGGCCGCGTGCGCGGCGCCGGTCACGCGATAGCCTTCACGCGCCAGGAATTCCTTCAGCAGTTCGCGGATGCGATCGTCGTCATCGACAATCAGCAAATGGCGGCCGACGCCGGGACCGGCGATGGGGCCTGAGCGGCCATGCGAACGCGATTCCGTCATGCTCATGCGACGTTTCCCCCGCTTGCGGCGTTGACCTGAGCGATTCGTGCGGCTCTAAGACCGTCAGTTTCGCGGGAGACGTATTTCAATGGCCTTCGTTCCTTTCGACGATCGTGACGGCTTCATCTGGGTGAATGGCGATTTCGTCCCCTGGAGGGAAGCGAAAACGCACGTTCTGACCCATGCCCTTCACTATGGCTCGTCGGTCTTTGAGGGTGAGCGTATGTACGGCGGCGAAATCTTCAAGCTGACGCAACATTCCGAGCGCCTGAAGCGGTCCGCCAACCTGCTCGATTTCGAGATACCCTACAGCGTCGCTGAAATCGACGCCTTCTGTAAGGAAACCTGCGCCAAGAACGGTCTGACGGACTGCTATGTGCGTCCCGTGGCCTACCTCGGCCCAGAACAGACCAGCGTTTCGGCCCTGAACAACAAGGTTCACCTGGCCATCGCCGTGTGGGACTGGCCCAGCTATTTCGACCCCGAGGTCAAGGCGCGCGGCCTGCGTCTGGAATGGTCCAAGTGGCGTCGTCCCGATCCGGCGACGGCCCCGACGACAGCCAAGGCGGCGGGTCTGTACATGATCTGCACCATGTCCAAGAACGCCGCCGAGCGCCGCGGTTTCGCCGACGCCCTGATGCTGGACTGGCGCGGCTATGTCGCCGAGGCGACCGGCGCCAACGTCTTCTTCGTCAAGGACGGCGTCATCCACACGCCGAACGTCGAGCACATTCTGGACGGCATCACCCGCCAGACGGTGATCGAGATCGCCCGCGAGAAGGGCATCGAGGTCGTGGTGCGCGAGATCAAGCCGGAAGAGCTGTCGGACTTCACCGAATGCTTCCTGACGGGAACGGCCGTCGAGGTGACCCCGGTCGCCGAGGTGGGCGAATACCGCTTCACCCCCGGCGCCCTGTCGCTGGATCTGATGGATCACTACGGCAAGCTGGTGCGCGGTCAGCTGTAAGCCGGAGCGCGACGACAGGATGAGGGCGGTCCCTTAAGGGGCCGCCCTTTTTCGTTTCGCTTGCCAGCCGCGTCACTTTGTCCTTGAAGCGAATAAAGACCGGCAGGCGCGCCGGGTGCGGGGATCGTTGTTCATGTTCAGCCTCCTGAACCTCCAGAGCCTTCTGGGTCTGGTCGTCATCGTCGCGGTCTGCTGGGCGATTTCGGAAAAACGCAAGGCCTTTCCCTGGCGGCTGACGATCGGTGCGATCCTGGTGCAGGCCGGGCTGGTGCTCGCCCTGTTCGCCATTCCGGGCTCGCAGGCGGTGCTGGCGGCGGTGACGGGCGCGGTGGACGGTCTGGCGGTCGCCACGACCGAGGGGACCAAATTCGTCTTCGGCTATCTGGCCGGCGGCGACCAACCCTATACGGTCTCTAACCAGGGCGCGCTTTTCACCTTCGCCTTTCAGGTTCTGCCGCTGATCCTGGTGATTTCAGCCCTGTCGGCCCTGCTTTGGCATTGGAAGATCCTGAAGTGGATCACGCTGGGCTTCGGCTTCCTGTTTCAGAAGACAATGGGTCTGGGCGGCGCGTCGGCCCTGGCGGTCGCGGCCAACATCTTCCTGGGCATGATCGAAAGCCCGATCGTGATCCGCGCCTATCTGGACAAGCTGACGCGGTCCGAGATCTTCCTGATGATGGTCGTGGGCCTGGCTACAGTCGCCGGTTCGACCATGGTGGCCTATGCGACCATCCTGTCGCCGGTCCTGCCCAATGCGGCGGGGCACGTGCTGGTGGCGTCGATCGTTTCGGCGCCGGCCGGCGTGCTGCTGGCCCGGATCATCATCCCCGAGAAAGAGGGGATGGGCGGCGCGGTCGCAGACTATGACTCGGCCCTGAAATACGACAGCGCCATCGACGCCATCGTCAAAGGCACATCCGACGGCTTGATGGTCGTGCTGAACATCTCGGCGGTGCTGATCGTGTTCGTGGCCTTGGTCGCCCTGGTCAACGTCATGCTGGGCGGGTTCGTGGTGTTCGACGCGCCCCTGACCGTCGAGCGGATGCTGGGCTGGATCTTCGCGCCGGTGGCCTGGCTGATTGGGGTCGAGTGGAAGGACGCCGATGTCGCCGGCTGGCTGCTGGGCGTCAAACTGACCCTGACCGAGTTCGTCGCCTTTATCGACCTGGGCAAGGTGCCGGCCGCCGAGATGACCGAGCGCACGCGCATGCTGATGACCTACGCCCTGTGCGGCTTCGCCAATATCGGCTCGGTCGGCATCACCGTGACCGGCCTGTCGGTCCTGATGCCCGAACGCCGCGAGGAGGTGCTGGGCATGGTCTGGAAGGGCCTCTTCGCCGGCTTCCTGGCCACCTTGATGACCGCGGCCATCGTCGGCGCGATGCCCAGCGTTGTCTTCGGCTAGGACACGCTCAGCGCGGCGTGAACTTGCGGATGACGCCGGAGAAGGTCATCAGCAGGCGCTCGCCGGTATTGATCTGGCCCCGCACGAAGATCAGGCTCTTGCCGGCCTTGGTGACCTGGCCGGTGGCCTCGATCAGTTCGCCGACATAGCCGCCGTCGATGAAGGTGGAGTCCAGCTGAACCGTGACGCCCGAGGCGCCTTCCATCTCCTGATAGGCGATCTGGAACATGGCGATGTCGGCGAAGGTCATCAGGCAGCCGCCGTGCATCCGCCCGCCTGCGTTCATATGCTTCTGCTCGGCGCGGAAGGCGCAGCGCATGTGCCCGTCGGGATCCGGCTTGCCGTAGAAGGGACCGACCACCGTGTCGAAGGTGTCGTGCAGATCGTAGGTCTGCCAGCCGGCGAACTCGCCCTCGGTGATGGTGATTTTCTTGGGCATGCAGACTCGGCCTTACTTATGGGCGTGCGTTGCAGCATATAGGCGCAATGAGCGACCCGATCGAAACCGCAATCCTGAACAAAATCGCCGCGCTTGAGCCCGGCAAGAGCATTGAGCCGGCGGAAGTGGCCAAAGAGCTACAGCCCGAGCAGTGGCAGCGCATGCTGCCCAAGGTTCGCGCGACCGCTTTGGGCCTGATGCGCCAGGGCAAGCTGACCATCACGAAGAAGGGCAAGGCGGTCGATCCGGATAACTTCCGAGGCGTCACGCGCCTGCGTCAGGCGACCGGGGAAGAAACGGCCCTGGCGTTGAGTCGCCGTCCGCCGGTCGTCGAGGGCGATGACGACTGATCTCCAGGACATTCTGAACGACATCCGCGCCTGTCGCGCCTGCGCGGGCGTCCTGCCGCACGTGCCGCGCCCGGTGGTGCGGGTCTTTCCCGAGACGCGGCTGCTGATCTGCGGCCAGGCGCCGGGACGACGCGTCCACGAGAGCGGCCTGCCGTTCACGGATCCCTCCGGCGATCGCCTTCGTGACTGGATGGGCGTGGACTATGAGACCTTCTACGCCGACCCGCGCATCGGGGTGGCGGCCCAGGCCTTTTGCTATCCTGGCACCGCGCCGAAAGGCGGCGACTATCCGCCGCCGACACGCTGTGCGGAACTGTGGCGACCGCAGTTGCTGGACGCCCTGCCGCAGATGGAACTGACCCTGCTGGTCGGCGGCTATGCCCAGGCGTGGGCGCTGGGCGATAACGCCAAGCGGACCATGACCGAAACGGTCCGAGCGTGGCGGGGGTATGCGCCGGATCTGCTGGTGCTGCCGCATCCGTCGTGGCGCAATACGGCCTGGCTGAAGAAGAATCCGTGGTTTGAGGCGGAGGTGCTTCCCTATCTGCGGGAACGCGTTCGGCGCATTCTGACTTCTGCAAATCCGGCGGCCATTCGCTCCAGCGAGAAGGACTCGCCGGTGGTATCATGAGCGCTGCTTGGGACACATGGCCTTGATCGCCTCCAGACTTATGCCGCTGACCGCCGCGCTCATTCTGTCGGCCTGCGCCGCACCCCACATTCAGCCGCCGTTGACGCCGCCGCCGGGCTTTGTGGGCGCCCATGTCGAGGATCGGGCGCTGGTCATGTCGGACGGCGCGCGCCTGCCGTATCTGCATTGGGGGCCAAAGGATGGGGCGCCTTGGGCGGTGATCGTGGCCCTGCATGGGATGAACGATCACGACGCCAGCTTCCGCTTGGCCGGCCCCTGGTGGGCCGAGCAGGGTATCGAGACCTGGTCCTACGACCAGCGTGGCTTCGGCGGGGCGCCGGGGCGGGGCGAATGGGCCGGGCAGCAGCGGATGACGGATGATCTGCGCGAGATCACCGCGATGGCGCGGGCCCGCTATCCCAATGCCGTCATCGCTGTGGTGGGCGAGAGCATGGGCGGGTCGGTGACGGCGGCGGCCTTCGGCTCCGACAATCCGCCGGATGCGGACCGGATCGTGCTGCTGGCGCCCGGCGTATGGGGCTGGTCGACGCAAGGACCGTTGAACAGCACGGCGCTGAACATCGCAGCTCGAGCGCTGGGCGACGTGGCGCTGGAGCCGCCGGAGTTCATCACGCGCGACATCCACGCCTCTTCGAATACGTTGGAGCTGATCCGCAACGGGCGCGATCCGAGGAGCATCCTCGCGACCCGGTTCGACACCGTCTATGGGCTGGTCGATCTGATGGAGGCCTCGTCGCGCAGCCTGGGCCGCATTCGGGGCGACGCCATCCTGATGTACGGCGCCCACGACGAGGTGGTGAAGAAGGGACCGATGAAGGCAGCTCTGGAGCGGGCCGAGCGGGAGGGCGGGACGCTGCGGACCGCATGGTATCCGAACGGCTGGCATCTGCTGAACCGCGATCTGGACGCCGAGATCGTCTATCGCGACGTCGCCTCGTGGTTGAGAAATCCGAAAGCCCCCTTGCCGTCGGGTGCGCCGGCGGTTTTGCCGCAGCTTCAGGCGGACGGGGCGCGCCCTTAAGCGGGTCTTAACGCGACGTTTACCATCCAGGCGGCATTTTCTGCCTAGCGGGGCGTTCGTGTCTCCCGCGAGTAGGGGGCGGGGACGCGTGGGCGGCTTCACAGCGGCGTTGCAGAAGTTCGGGATCGGCCGTCTGGCTGCGGTCCTCGGCGTCGCCGCGGGCGTGGCCGCCGTGCTGGTCGCCGTCATGCTGCGCATGGGCCAGGCGCCGGACGCGCTTCTCTATTCCAACCTGGATCTGCGCGAGGCCAGCGAGATCAGCGCCGCCCTGGATCAGGCCGGCATCAAATATTCCTCCAAGGGCGACGGCTCGACCATCATGGTCAACCGCGACGAGGTCGGCACGGCGCGGATGCTGGTCGCGGGTAAGGGCTTGGTCACGTCCGGATCGGTCGGCTACGAGCTGTTCGACAGCCAGTCGGTGCTGGGTCAGACCGAGTTCCAGCAACAGTTGAACGAACAGCGCGCCCTGCAGGGCGAACTGTCGCGCACCATCATGTCCATGCGCGGCATCACCGCCGCCCGCGTCCACATCACCATGCCGCGCCGCGAGATGTTCACCTCGGCCGCCGGCGAACCGACCGCCGCCGTTCTGGTGGGCCTGGGCGGGCGTGACCTGACCAGCGACCAAGTGCGGGCGATCCGCAACCTGGTGGCCTCGTCCGTGCCGAACCTGAAGCCCGACCGCGTCACCGTCGCGGACCAAACGAACCGCACCCTGGCGGCCGGCAGCGACGACGGAACCTTCACCTCGGCTTCCGCCGCCGAGGCCAAGGGCAATACCGAGAGCCAGCTTCAGGCGCGCATCAAGGACATCGTCGAAGGCGTCGTGGGCGCCGGCGCCGCCCGTGTTCAGGTCACGGCCGACATCGATCAGAGCCGCGCCACGACCCAGGAAGAGAAGTTCGATCCCGACGGTCAGGTCGTCCGCTCGACCACGACCAACGGCTCGCAATCCGCAGACAACAGCGCCCAGCCCGACGGCGGCGTGACTGCGACGAACAATATCCCCGGCGGGGCGGCGCCCGGCGCGACGCCGGCCGGTTCGACCAATTCGGAAAACGCCGAGACGACCAACTACGAAATCTCCAAGACCACCACGACCACGACCAAGGAACCGGGCGAGGTCAAGAAGCTGGCCGTCGCCGTCGCGGTCGACGGCAAGTGGACGCCGGCGAAGGACGGCAAGGGCGAGCCGACTTATGCGCCGCGCACGGCCGAGGAGATCGCCCAGATCAAGTCGCTGGTCGCGGCAGCCGCCGGCATCGACGAGACGCGCGGCGACAAGATCGAGGTCATCAACGTCCGCTTCAATCACGACACGGGCATCGAGGGTGGTCTGGACGGCAAGTCGTCGCTGCTGGACTTCTCCAAGAACGACATCATGCGTTTCGTCGAGCTGGGCATTCTGACGGTCGTCGCCTTGCTGCTGATCTTCTTCGTGCTGCGTCCTCTGCTGAAGACGGCGGCGGGCGGCGGGGCCAATCTGCCGGCGCTGGCGGGGGCCAACGGCGTACCGGTCACCACCGTGGCGACCACGGTGATCGGCCCGGACGGCCAGCCTCAGTTGGTCCAGCTGCCGGCGCCCAGCGAGATGGAACAGAAGATCGACATCGCCCGCATCGAGGGTCAGGTGAAGGCGTCGTCGGTCAAGAAGGTCGCCGACTTCGTTCAGTCGCATCCCGATGACGCGGCCGGCATCCTGCGGACCTGGGTGGCCGAAGGCTGATGGCGAAGCTGGTCAACAAGAAAGCCTCGATCGACGATCCCAACAAGCTGTCGGGACCGGAGAAGGCCGCCGTCATCCTGCTGGCGCTGGGCGAAGAGCACACCGCGCTGTGGGAGCGGCTGGACGACGACGAGGTCAAGGAAATCTCCCAGGCCATGGCGACCCTGGGCAACGTCAGCGCCGAGGCCGTCGAGGCCCTGATGATCGAGTTCGTCTCAGGCCTGTCCGGCTCGGGCTCGGTCATGGGCAGCTATGAGCAGACGCAAAAGCTGCTGGCCGCCTTTCTGCCCAAGGATCGCGTCGACGGCCTGATGGAGGAAATCCGGGGGCCGGCCGGTCGCACCATGTGGGACAAGCTGGGCAATGTGAACGAGGCCGTTCTCGCCAACTATCTGAAGAACGAATACCCCCAGACCGTCGCCGTGATCCTGTCCAAGGTGCGCTCGGACCACGCCGCCCGCGTCCTGACCAGCCTACCGGAAGACTTCGCCCTGGAATGCGTTCAGCGGATGCTGCGCATGGAGCCCGTGCAGCGCGAGATCCTGGACAAGATCGAGGCGACGCTGCGCACCGAGTTCATGTCGAACCTAGCGCGGACCTCCAAGCGCGACAGCCACGAGATGATGGCCGACATCTTCAACAGCTTCGACCGCCAGACCGAGGCCCGCTTCATCGGCGCCCTGGAAGAACGCAATCGCGAGTCGGCGGAACGCATCCGCGCCCTGATGTTCGTCTTCGAAGACCTGTCCAAGCTGGACCCGGGCGGGGTGCAGACCCTGCTGCGCGCCGTGGACAAGGATTCTCTGGGCCTGGCGATGAAGGGCGCGTCGGAAGGGCTGCGCGAGATGTTCTTCTCCAACATGTCCGAACGCGCGTCCAAGATCATGCGCGAAGACATGGAGTCGATGGGGCCGGTGCGTCTGAAGGACGTGGACGCCGCCCAGATGGCCATGGTCCAGGTCGCCAAGGATCTGGCCGCCAAGGGCGACATCATGCTGGCCGGTCAGGGCGCGGACGACGAGTTGATCTACTGACATGACCCAGTCCCCTGAAATCCGACGCCTCTTCGCCTTCGACACAGAGTTCGACGCGGACGGCACGGTCGTGCGCCCCGGCGCCTGGACGCCCGCCAAACGCTCCTATCTGCCGGCCGAGGTCGAGGCCCTGGTCGCCCAGGGGCGTCTGGAAGCGCGCGAACAGGCCCTCGCCGAGGTCGAGAACATCCGCGCGATGGCTCTGAGCAACATCGCTCAGGCTGTCGCATCGGCCATGCCGACCCTGAAGGCTGTGGCCCAGGCGCACCGCGAACAGGCCGCTGACCTGGCCCTGGCTGCTGCGCGCACCATCGCAGGGGCCGCTCTTGACCGGTTTCCGCATGCGCCGCTGAAAGCCGCTTTGGAACTGTTGGCGCAGGAAATCGACGCCTCGCCGCGTCTAGTCGTTCGCGCCTCGGGCCTGGATGACGAGGCGCGCGGCCTGATCGAGCGCGCCTGCGCCGACAGCGGATTCACCGGCGTGGTCGCCTTCCGCGATGAACCGGGCATGGCCCAGGCCGCCTTCCAGCTGGAATGGGCCGACGGGCGCGCTGATCACGATCCGCAAGGCTCGGCCGACCGCGTCGCTGAGGCCCTGACCGCCGCCCTGGCCGCCGAGGCCGGACACGCCGAAACCCTTCCCGTCGACAGGAGCATGTTCTGATGGCATCCGACGACCTGGCGCTGGAGGAATTCTCCGGCCTTTCGGGCCTGCCGCCCCTGGACGACAGCGGCGAAAAGAGCGCCGCCGACCTGGCGACCGTCTTTGACGTGCCGGTCAACATCTCGGCCGTTCTGGGCAAATCGCACATGTCGGTGGCCCAACTGCTGAAGTTGAACAAGGGCTCGGTGCTGGAGCTGGACCGCAAGGTCGGCGAGGCGATCGACATCTTCGTCAACAACCGCCTGATCGCGCGCGGCGAGGTCGTCGTCGTCGACGACCGGCTGGGCGTGACCATGACGGAAATCATCAAGACCGAGGATTCGGGCGCCTGATTGGCGACCGGCTTTAGAGATTAGAGGAGAAGAACGATGCGTCTTCTGGTGGTAGGCAGACTGAGCGGCCAGCTCGCTTCGGCGGTGAAGATGGCCATGGCGCACGGCGCCAAGGTCAATCACGTCGAGCGCGCCGACCAGGCGACCGAACAACTGCGCCGGGGGCAGGGCGCCGACTTGCTGATGGTCGACTATCAGCTGGACATCGCCGCCCTGATCGCCGCCAACGAGGCCGAGCGGATCACCATTCCGGTCGTGGCCTTCGGCGTCGACGCCGATGCGCGAGAGGCGGCCGCCGCCATCAAGGCCGGCGCCAAGGAATTCATTCCGCTTCCGCCCGACGCCGAACTGATCGCCGCCGTCCTGTCGGCCGTCGCCGACGACGAAAAGCCGATGATCTCGGCCGACCCGTCGATGAAGGCGGTGTTGCAACTGGCCGACCAGGTCGCGCGCTCGGAAGCCTCAATCCTGATCACGGGCGAAAGCGGCGTCGGCAAGGAGGTGATGGCGCGGTATCTGCACGAGCATTCGCGTCGGTCCGAGCGCCCCTTCATCAGCGTCAACTGCGCCGCCATTCCCGACAACCTGCTGGAATCCGAACTGTTTGGCCACGAGAAGGGAGCCTTCACCGGCGCCGTTGCACGCCGCATCGGCAAGTTCGAAGAGGCCGACGGCGGCACGCTTCTGCTGGACGAAATCTCCGAGATGGACGCCCGGCTTCAGGCCAAGCTGCTGCGCGCCATCCAGGAGCGCGTCATCGACCGTGTCGGCGGCTCCAAGCCGGTCTCTGTCAACATCCGCATCATCGCCACCTCGAACCGCGATCTGGCCAAGGCCGTGGCGGAAGGCACCTTCCGTGAGGACCTGCTGTATCGCCTGAACGTGGTGAACCTGCGCCTGCCGTCCTTGCGCGAGCGGCCCGGCGACATCGTGGTTCTGGCCGACCACTTCATCAAGAAGTACGCCGCCGCCAACGGTGTGCCGGTGCGTCCGATCTCGGCCGCCGCGCGTCAGGCCATTTCGGCCCATCGCTGGCCGGGCAACGTCCGCGAGCTGGAAAACGCCATGCACCGCGCGGTGCTGCTGGCCACCGGCCCCGAGATCGACGTCGATGCCATCCGTTTGCCGGACGGTCAGCCGCTGGGCGGCATGGGCGCAGCCATGATGGCGGGACAGGCCTATGCGGCGCCGCAAGCCGGGGTGGCCGCCCGCGCCGCCCAGGCGGCCGACGCCGTGACCCGCAGCTTCGTGGGCCAGACTGTGGCGGCGATGGAAAAGACGCTGATCCTGGACACCCTGACCCACTGCCTGGGCAATCGCACCCACGCGGCCAACATCCTGGGCATCTCGATCCGCACCCTGCGCAACAAGCTGAACGAATATGCCGATGAGGGCACGGCCATTCCGGCGCCGATGAGCGGCGTCTCCGCCTCGGGCTACGCGGCCTGAACCCATGCGCGCACCCGTGGAGCGCCGATGCGTCCTGACGGGGCTGGCCGCCTTGAGCGCGGTCGGCTGTTCGCCACGCGCGGAATCACGCCCTGCGGCGCCCGCCCCTGTGTCAGACGAGGTCATTGACCTGTCCGACCTGGAAACGCGTAATGGCGGCCGTCTCGGCTTCGTCGTTCAGGACGCGGCGACAGGGCGAAAGCTGGTTTGGCGCGGCGACGAACGCTTCGTCTATTGCTCGACCTTCAAGATGTATCTGGCCGCTGCGACCCTGTTGCGCGCGCAGGCTGGGCAAGAGCGAATGGATCGCCGCATCCCCATCACGGCGGCTGACATGATCAACCACGCTCCGGTCACCGAGCCCGCCGTCGGCTCCACCCTGACGGTCGAGCAGTTGCTGAAGGGCGCGGTGGAGGTCAGCGACAACCCCGCCGCCAATCTGTTGCTGAAGGCCATGGGCGGCCCGTCGGCGATGCAGACCTTCTATCGCGGCATCGGCGACCACAGCACCCGTTCGGACCGCTTCGAACCGGAGATGAATCGCCTGGACGGCGACAAGGACACCATCCTTCCCAACCAGTCGGTCGCCAATCTCCGGCGTTTTTTTCTGGATCCGGCCTCGCCCCTGACCGCGGCGTCACGCGCCCTGTTGCTGCAGTGGATGACCGATACGCCTACGGGTCAGAATCGTCTTAGGGCTGGGACGCCTGCGGACTGGCGGGTGGCGCACAAGACGGGGACGGGGGGCTATGGGCCGACCAATGACATCGGCCTGTTGTATCCTCCAAACGGCCAACCCGTGATCGTCGCCGCCTATTACCACGCCAGCCGGGCGACGTCTGACGACGCCAATGCGGCCGTGATCGCCGAGGCGACGCGTCGCGCACTGAAGGTCTTGGGTCGTGGCTGATGCGCCGATCCTGATGAAGGACGGCATGGCGCGCCCGACGGGACGCGACGTGATCGGCTGGCTGAACCGCGGCGAAGTCCTGATGGCGGTGGGCGTAATCGGCGTGATCATGCTGCTGATCCTGCCGGTGCCCAAGTTCCTGCTGGATCTGCTGCTGGCCTTCTCGCTGGTGTCCAGCGTGCTGATCCTGATGACCGCCGTGATGATGAAGCGGCCGCTGGACTTCGCCATCTTTCCGACGGTGTTGCTGGTCTCGACCCTGTTCCGGCTGGGCCTGAACCTGGCCTCCACGCGCCTGATCCTGACCCACGGCCAGGAAGGTCACGACGCGGCGGGTCAGGTCATCAACGCCTTCGGTCAGCTGATGATGGGCGGCAACTTCATCATCGGGGTGATCATCTTTGCGATCATTCTGGTGGTGAACTTCGTCGTCATCACCAAGGGTTCGACCCGGATCGCCGAAGTGTCCGCCCGCTTCACCCTGGACTCCATGCCGGGCAAGCAGATGGCCATCGACGCCGATCTGTCGTCGGGTCTGATCACCGAGGATCAGGCCAAGCTGCGCCGCAAGGAGCTGGAGCAGGAATCAACCTTCTTCGGCGCCATGGACGGCGCCTCCAAATTCGTGCGCGGCGACGCCGTCGCCGGTCTGATCATCACCTTCATCAACGCCATCGGCGGCATACTGATCGGCACGCTGCAACATGGCATGCCGGCGATGGAGGCCGCCAACACCTATGTGCAACTGACCATCGGCGATGGTCTGGTGACGCAGGTGCCAGCCATCATCATCTCGATCGCCGCCGGCTTCCTGGTGTCCAAGGCGGGCGTCGAAGGCACGGCGGACAAGGCGATGGTGACGCAGCTGGCGACCAATCCGGTGTCGCTGGGCGTGGTCTCGGGCGCGGCCGGTCTGATCGGCCTGATCCCCGGCATGCCGCTGATCCCGTTCGCGGCCCTCGCCATCGGTTCGGGCTTCATGGCCTGGCGGCTGGGCCGCAATCGCTTGAAGCCTCAGCCGACAGAGGCGGAGATTGCGGCGGCGGCGGCGGCCGCAAAACCCAAGGAAGACGTCGAAGAGCCCATCTCGAACATCTTGACCATCGACGAGGTGAAGATCGAGCTGGGCTATTCGCTGCTCAGCCTGATCAACGATCTGGAAGGCCGCCGGCTGACCGATCAGATCCGCGCGCTGCGGCGGTCGCTGGCCCAGGAATACGGCTTCGTCATTCCCCAGGTGCGCATCCTCGACAACATGCGCTTGCCGACCCAGGGCTACGCCATCCGCATCAAGGAGATGGAGACGGGCGCGGGCGAGGTGCGGCTGGGCCATCTGATGGCGATGGACCCCGCAGGTCGTCAGGTCGAGCTTCCGGGCGAGCATATGCGCGAACCGGCCTTTGGTCTGCCGGCGACCTGGATCGAGGAAGGTCTGCGCGAAGAGGCGACGTTCCGGGGCTATACGCTTGTCGATCCGTCGACGGTCCTGACGACGCACCTGACCGAGATCCTGAAAGATAATATGGCCGATCTGCTATCCTATGCGGAGGTGCAGAAGCTGCTGAAGGAACTGGGCGCCGAAGAGAAGAAGCTGGTCGAGGAACTGGTGCCCAGCGTGGTCACCGTCACGACGCTGCAGCGGGTGTTGCAGTCGCTTCTGCGTGAGAAGGTCTCGATCCGCGATCTGCCGGCCATTCTGGAAGGTTTGGCCGAGGCCGCGCCGCACAGCTCCAGCGTCACGACCCTGGTCGAGCACGTCCGAGCCCGTCTGGGCCGCCAACTGTGCTGGCAGAACAAGGACGGCGAAGGGGCTCTGCCGATCGTCACCCTGTCGCCGGAATGGGAAAACGCCTTCGCCGAAAGCCTGATCGGCAATGGCGAGGACAAGCAGCTGGCCATGGCGCCGTCGCGCCTTCAGGACTTCATCCGCGCCGTGCGCGACACCTTCGAGCGGATCGCCATGACGGGCGAAAATCCGGTGTTGCTGACCGGCCCGATGACGCGGCCCTATGTGCGATCGATCATCGAACGCTTCCGCGGCCAGACCGTCGTGATGAGCCAGAACGAGATCCATCCCAAGGCGCGCTTGCGGACCCTGGGCCAGGTCTGATCCCGTCGACTTGGCAGTTTGACGTTTGACGCGGCGACGCACCCCGCTAAAGCTCCGCCGTCATGAGTCCGAACCCCCGATCCCAATGGTCGCGCCTGCGCGACTTCATGCGTACGCCGTCGTTGGCTCGGTCCATATCGGCCATGCTGATCTTGGCGTTCGGGCTGCTGATCGTGGTCAATGCGACAACCTTCGTAATGATCCAGCGCACCTTCGCGCTGAACGAAACCATCGAGCATGCTCAGCAGATGCGGCGCGCCGCGCGTACGGTTCTGATTGCGAGCCTGAACGCCGAGACCTCGCAACGCGGTTTTCTGCTGACGGGACGAAGCGATTTTCTTCAGCCCTACCGCGACGCCAGGGCCGACATGGAGCCCGCGCTGGCGTTTCTGGATGAGGGCGCGGCCCTCGATCCGACGCTGAAAGCCACCGTCGAACCCATCCACCGTCTAGGCGACAAGAAATGGGACGAGATGGAAAACACCGTCGCCTTGGCGCGCCAAGGTCGGATCGGGCAGGCGATCCAGGCTGTACGGTCGGGCGAGGGCAAGCAATATATGGACGAGCTCCGAGCCGCCATTGAGAAGTTCGACAAGCTGAAGTCCGATCGGATCGACAGCCGACGCCGGGCGTCGGAAGTGTTCGGCCTCCTGACCGTCACGATGAACGCCATCGCGGGTCTGCTGGTCATCGTCCTTGCGCTGCTGTCAGCTTGGCTGGTTCGGCGTTACGTGTCCGAAATTCAATCCGCCCGTGCGACCCTCGACGCCGCCAACGCCAGCCTCGAAGACAAGGTCCGCGAGCGCACCGGCGACCTGATGCGCGCCAACGAGGAGATTCAACGCTTCGCCTATATCGTCAGTCACGACCTGCGTGCACCGCTGGTCAACGTGATGGGCTACACCTCCGAACTGGAGCAGGCGGGCAAGATCGTCGACAAGGCGATCTATGAGGCTGAAAAGACGCGCGTGGTCGATCCCGAGATCGTCACCGCCGTGCGAGAGGAGATGCCCGAAGCCATCGGCTTCATCCGCGCCTCGACCGAGAAGATGGACCGGCTGATCAACGCCATCCTGAAGCTGTCGCGCGAAGGTCGTCGCAACCTGCTTCCAGAGCCGCTGGACATGACGGCGATGGCGCAGAACATCGCCAACAGCGTCCATCACCAGACCGAAGCCTCGGGGGCGCGCATCGAGGTGCAGTCGCTGCCCGAGATCGAGAGCGACCGCATTTCGATGGAGCAGATCGTCGGCAATCTGATCGACAACGCCGTCAAATATCTGGATCACGACCGGCCGGGCGAAATCGTCGTGTCAGGCGAAGACGTACCCGGCGGCTGGGTCGTCTACCGGGTCGCCGACAACGGCCGGGGCATCGCCCCACGCGACCATGAGCGAATCTTCGAACTGTTCCGGCGCTCCGGAAGACAGGATCGTTCTGGCGAGGGGTTGGGCCTGGCATTTGTGCGCAACAGCGTGCGTCGACTAGGCGGCACGATCGACGTCGAGTCCGAACTGGGCAAAGGCTCGACTTTTCTGCTGAAATTCCCCAAACGACTGATCCTGTCTGAACCCGGAGGCGCGCTGTGACGCAACCCGTCAAAATCATCATGGTCGAAGACGACCACGGCCACGCCAAACTCATCGAAAAGAACATCCGCCGGGCCAACATCAACAACGAGATCAAGCATTTCGATGAGGGCGGTGCGGCGCTCGACTATCTGTTCAGCGACGAAATCCTCGCCAATGGCCCGCTGCTGATCCTGCTCGACCTCAACCTGCCCGATATGTCGGGCACGGACATTCTGGAAAAGGTGAAGGCCAACGACCGTCTGAAGCGGGCTCCGGTCGTGGTGCTGACGACCACGGACGACAAGGTCGAAATCCAGCGTTGTTACGACTTGGGCTGCAACGTCTACATCACCAAGCCGGTGGATTATGAGTCCTTCGCCGGCGCCATCCGTCAGTTGGGTCTGTTCCTGTCGGTGATCCAGGCGCCGGAGATCTGACGATCGACGCGTCCCAGCCCATCCGCCTGCTCTACATCGACGATGATCGGGGTCTGTCCCGACTGGTCGAGAAGGAACTGGGGCGTCACGGCTACGCCGTCACCTGCGCGCCCGACGGCGATGCGGGGCTGGAGCTGTTGCAGCAGGACGAGTTCGACGTCTGCGCGCTCGACCATTATATGCCGACGCGAGACGGGCTGGACGTCCTACCGGACATTCTGGCCCTGACGGCGCCGCCGCCCGTCGTCTATGTGACGGGTGCGCAGGATGGGCGGATCGCCGTCGCGGCCCTTCGAGCGGGCGCGGCGGATTATGTGATCAAGGACGTCTCGGAGGACTTCACCTCCCTGTTGCGCTCGGCGCTCGAGGACGCCCTGTCGCGCCGTCGGCTGGAGCGCGAGAACGAACTGGCGCAGGAAGAAATCCGCCGAGCGCGCGATCGGGCCGAGGCGATGCTGCGTGAGGTGAACCACCGCGTCGGCAACTCGCTGCAGCTGGTGTCCAGCTTCATGTCGCTGCAGATGCGCCACGTCACTGATCAGGGCGCCAAGGACGCGCTGCGCGAATCGCAGGCGCGCATCGAGGCCGTCGCCCATGTTCACCGCCGCCTCTACACGTCCGGCGACATGAGCCACGTGGCGATGGACGAATATCTGGTCGGGCTGATGGACGAACTGTCCAAGTCCATCGGGCCAGACGAAGGATCGCCCAGGCTGACGCTGGACGCCGAGCCCCTGTCGGTCACGACCGATCAGGCCGTGTCCATCGGCGTCATCGTCACCGAACTGGTCACCAACGCGGTCAAATACGCCTATGCGCCGGGGCAGGGCGGCGAGATTCGCATCCATCTGCGCCGCGAGACGGACCATCGCGTGATGCTGACGGTCGAGGACGATGGCCCCGGCCTGGGCGACGGCGCGCCCAAGGGCACGGGGCTCGGTGGCAAGATCATTTCCGCCATGGCGTCTGGCCTGCGGTCGGCGGTCGAGTTTGACGGCGCCCACAAGGGCGTGCGCGCCAGGTTGTCGTTCGACCTCTAGGGTCGGTTTTCATCATGTTGCAGTTCGGCGTTCGCAAACCCGCTTGGGATTATCGTCACCGCGCCACCGCGTTCGGCATCGTCGAGCGCGACGGCCTGATCGCCTGTGTGCGCGTCGAACGCGAGGCCGGCCCCTATTTCGATCTTCCCGGCGGCGGCTTGGATTTGGAAGAGACCGAGGTTCAGGCGCTGATCCGCGAATTCGTCGAGGAAACCGGCTTGACGGTCGCGCCGCTGAACCGCATCGCCGAGGCCAGTCAATATTTCGTGCGTTCGACACGCGAGCCGGTGAACAATGTCGGCGGCTTCTGGACGGCGACTGTGGCGGCCGAAAATCCCGATGCGAAATGTGAGGACGATCACACGCTGGTGTGGCTGGATCCGACCTTCGCCATCTCGCGCTTGCGTCACGATTCTCACGCCTGGGCTGTCGCCGTCTGGCTGCGTCGTCCAAGCTGAGCCTTACGGAACAGGCCATTAGCGAACTCGTTCATTTTTCGAACCGCAACGTTACGTCGCGGCGATGAAAATTAGGAGATTTCCATGGCTGACCATGACCGTATCGAAGGCGCCGCCAAGAACATCGGTGGCAAAATTAAAGAAGGCGTCGGCAAGGTGACCGGCGACACCAAGATGCAGGCTGAAGGCAAGGCCGATCAGGTCGAAGGCAAGGTCCAGAATACTGTCGGCGGCGTCAAGGACAGCTTGCGCGACAAGGCCTAAGCTTCCCTAGAATGCGCGAAGATGCGAAGCGCCGTCCGCGAAAGCGGGCGGCGCTTTTCTTTTCGATCAATCCTTGTCGCCCCACAGGGTCAGCGACAGCCCCTTCTTGTCGGCTCCATCGATCGTGCGGCACTCAGAGCTAAACCCGCCCTCGACCGGACGCGGACGACAATCCATTTCTCGCAGGCTCGAGGGCGCGGCCGCCGTGCGAGACTGCGGGCCGCACTGGACCGCATAGTCCGAGCCTGCGGCGCTGGCCCGGATCATCTGGCAGTCGCCGGCCATTCCGCTGGGACGCAGGGCCTCAGGCAGGTTTGACCCCATGGCGATGGCGAGTTGCTCGCGCACCTCGGTCTGGCATTCGGCCATGGACGTCTGGCCGCGCACTAGCGGACTGCACCGTGCGCGCTCGAAGCCAAAGGGATCAGCCAGTCCCCAGGCAGGTACATTGTGCTCGAACGGCGGCGCCGGCGTTTCAACCACCGCCTCGGGCGCGGGCGCATCCCACACGACGGTCGGCGCAGCTTGTTCGAGGATCAGCAAGGCGAAGGCGGCGGCGATCATGGTCGGACCTTTCGTGAAGTTGCAGGCGGTCGCCCGAACGTCTCCTACCTTGTCAGGGCCCGCATTGCCTTGTCGAGGCCTTCGAGCGTCAGCGGGAACATCCGCTGCTCCATCACCTCGCGTACCAGGCCGACGGAAGCGGTATAATCCCAGTACCGCTCCTGAACGGGATTGATCCAGACCGACTTCTCCCACTGCTGGCGCGCCCGCTTCATCCATACGGCTCCGGCCTCCTCGTTCCAGTGCTCGACGGAGCCGCCGGGCATGGTGATCTCATAGGGGCTCATCGTCGCATCGCCGACGAAGATGGCGCGCCAGTCGCCGGGGTATTTGTGAAGCAGATCCCACGTCGGGATCCGCTCGGTGTGGCGGCGGCGATTGTCCTTCCAGACGCCTTCGTAGAGGCAGTTGTGGAAGTAGAAGAACTCCAGGTTCTTGAACTCGGTCTTGGCCGCCGAGAACAGCTCCTCAACCAGCTTGATGTGACCGTCCATCGACCCGCCGATGTCGAGGAACAGCAGCACCTTGATCGTATTGCGCCGCTCGGGCCGCATCTGGATGTCCAGCCAGCCCTGGCGCGCCGTGCCGTCGATGGTGCCGTCGATATCCAGTTCGTCGGGCGCCCCCTGTCGGGCGAAACGGCGGAGACGACGCAGCGCCACCTTGATGTTGCGGGTGCCCAGTTCGACCGTGTCGTCCAGGTTCTTGAACTCGCGCTTTTCCCAGACCTTGACCGCCCGACCCTGCTTGCCCGGACCGCCGATGCGAACGCCTTCGGGGTTATAGCCGCCGTGTCCGAAGGGGCTGGTCCCGCCCGTGCCGATCCATTTCGAGCCGCCCGAGTGTCGCTCCTTCTGCTCTTCCAGACGCTGCTTCAGCGTCTCCATCAGCTTGTCGAAGCCGCCCAGCGCCTCGATTTGGGCCTTCTCCTCGTCGGTCAGATATTTTTCGTTCAGCAGCCGCAGCCAGTCCTCAGGAATGTCGGTGGTCAGATCCTCGCCCGACCCGACCGACTCGACGCCCTTGAACACCGTTCCGAACACCTGATCGAACCGATCATAGTGCTTCTCGTCCTTGACCAGCACCGCGCGCGACAGGTGATAAAAGGCCTCGACCTCGCGCCCCGCCACGTCGCGATCCATGGCCTCCATCAGATGGAGCCATTCCTTCATCGACACCGGAACCTTGGCGTCGCGCAGCGCGGTGAAGAAGGGCAGGAGCATGAGAGGGATGTGAACCCGGATCAGCCGCGCCGCAAGATGAACTCGCGGTCGCGCCAGGCGCCGACGGGATAGTCGTATTCTCCAGCCTTCTCGAAGCCGTAGGCGGCGTAGAGGCGCTGGGCCTTGTCGTTGCCGCTCCAGACGCCGATCCACAGCGGTCCGTCCGTGTGGCTTTGCATCCAGTCCAGAGACAGCTTCAGCAGTCGGGTTCCTAGCCCCAGACCTTGCGCCGCCTTGGATACATA
This sequence comes from Brevundimonas vesicularis, assembly GCF_027886425.1. NCBI lineage: Bacteria > Pseudomonadati > Pseudomonadota > Alphaproteobacteria > Caulobacterales > Caulobacteraceae > Brevundimonas > Brevundimonas vesicularis. The sequence goes on from NZ_CP115671.1 coordinate 1,146,652, forward strand.
GAGCCGGCGCAACTCCATGTGCGACTGTCGAGCCTCGGGGTGGGGCAGGCCGTTGGGGCCGGCGTTGGCGAAGGCCAGCAGCTCGCCGTCGCGGTCAGCCACCCACCAGGCGCAGTCGGGCTCCGCCAACTTCTTCAGCGTCGGCTCCAGATCGAAGCTGGCGTCCAGAAACGCGTTCAGATCGGCCGGCGGATAGGGGATGCCGAACCCCTCGACGAAGGTGTTGATAAAGGTCTGGCGCCCCAGGGTGCCCAGGGCGGCGGCGTCTTCGGGGCGGGCAGGGCGGATCACGATCTCGGTCATGCGTCGGCTCTAGCGCGCGCCTTGGTGCGCGTCACGGGCGACAAGTCCAAAAGCCCGGCGTATCGTCGTTCCAATGTCCCTGCCGATCTTCACCCATCCGTCCATGCTGTCCCACGTGCCGGGCGCGGGCCATCCCGAAAGTCCCGAGCGGCTGAAGGCGGTGCTGGATGCTCTGGACGACGCAGGCCTGGCCCGCGACCGGCGCGCCGCGGCCCAGGCCGAGGTTGCGGATCTGGAGCGGGTGCATCCCGCCGCCTATGTCGCACGACTGCTGGAGGCCTCGCCGGTCGCCGGCATGGTCCAGCTGGATGCCGACACCGTCCTTTCGCCCGGCAGCGTGCCGGCGGCGCGGCTGGCGGCGGGGGCGGCGATCAATGCGGTAAGGGCCGTGGCGCGGGGCGAGATGGACCGCGCCTTCGCCGCCGTGCGCCCGCCGGGCCACCACGCCGAGCCGGACCGCGCGATGGGATTCTGCCTGTTCTCCTCCGTCGCCGTCGCGGCGCGCGCGGCTCAATCCGAAGGGATGGCGCGGGTGGCGGTGGTCGATTTCGACGTTCACCACGGCAATGGCACCCAGGCGGCGTTTGAGGACGACGACAGCCTGTTCCTGGCCTCCATCCACCAGATGCCGCTGTATCCCGGCACGGGCGCGGCGTCCGAGGGGGGCGTCGGCAATATCGTCAACGCGCCCGTCGCGCCCCATGCGGCGCGCGAGAACTGGCGCGCGACCTTCGCCGGCGGGTTGATGCCTGCGCTGGAATCGTTCCGGCCGGACCTGATCCTGATCTCGGCCGGTTTCGACGCCCACCGGCGTGATCCCTTGGCGCATCAGTCGCTGGAGGCCGAGGATTTCGCCTGGGCGACGCGCGCGATTCTGGAGGTCGCGCGTCGGACCTGTTCGGGCAAGGTTGTGTCGGCGCTTGAGGGCGGTTACGACCTTGAAGGACTAGGCCGCTCTGCGGTCGCCCACGTCGCTGCGCTCGGGGAGGACTGAGGACGCTTAACGCCTTGAAACCAAAGGCCCGTCCGCTTGTCATGTCAGCCCCCGCCCTGTCCCTCGATTCGACCGAACCGTCCGTGTCCCCGCCTGACGCCGCACCATCCGTCGGCGCGCTTGTCGCTGTCCGTCCCGGCGCCATCATCCTGACGCGTCACGGCGAGCCGGCCCTGTCGCGCAAATGTCTGATCTCTGCCCGCCAGTACGGCGACTGGTGGGCGAAGTATGAGATCGGCGGCCTGCTGGCCGGTCAGACGCCGCCGCCCGAACTGGTTGCAGCGGCCCAGGGGGCTGGGGCCATCTACGCCTCGACCCGTCAGCGCGCCCAGGAAACCGCCGCTGCGGTCGCCGCGGGACGCGAGGTCATGGCCGACGTCATGTTCATCGAGGCGCCTCTGCCGCCGCCGCCGATTCCGGAATGGATCAAGCTGTCGCCCAAATGGTGGGGCGTGGTGTCGCGCTTCTGGTGGCACGCGTTCGATCACCACGGCGGCCAGGAAACCCGCGCCCAGGCCGAGGCGCGCGCCGATCAGGCGGCGCAAAAGTTGATCGCGCGAGCCGAGAGCGGTCAAGACGTGCTGGTCTTCGCCCATGGCTATTTCAACCATATGGTCGGGCGCGCGCTGAAGGCCGACGGCTGGAAGCTGGTCCAGAACCAGGGCTTCAAATACTGGTCGCAGCGTCGCTACGAGAAACGATAGCCGCTTCTGACGTTGATGCGCCCCGCGCTCGCCTCTAGGGTCCGCGCCATGACCGATACCGCCGCCGCCATCCCCGCCGATCTCAGCTTCGAAGACGCCCTGAAGCGCCTGGAGACCATCGTGTCTCGCCTGGAATCCGGCCAGGCGCCGCTGGAAGAATCGATCGCCCTCTATGAAGAGGGCGCCAAGCTGAAGGCGCATTGCGAGGCGCGGCTGAAAGCGGCTCAACTGCGTGTGGAAAAGATCGTGGTCGGCCCGGACGGTCAGGCCAGGGGCGTCGAGGCGACGTCGTTCGAATGATCCCCGTGTCGTCTTCGAGCCTGGTCTGGAGCCGGTTTTCGTGAACCGGGTCATCGCCGCGAACTCGCCGGAACAGGCGGTGATCGATCGCGTGGCCGAGGTCGCGGATTTGGTCACGGTCGCGCTGGATGAACTGCTGCCACGCGCCGAGGGCCCGGAATCCCGTCTGACCGAGGCGATGCGCTACGCGGCGCTGGGCCCCGGCAAACGCTTGCGGCCGTTCTTCGCGCTGGAGGCCGCACGCCTGTTCGACATCGATGAGCGGTCGGTGCTCCGCGCCGCCTGCGCGCTGGAATGTGTCCACGCCTATAGCCTGGTTCACGACGACCTGCCGTGCATGGACGACGACGATGTGCGCCGGGGCCGGCCGACCGTTCACCGGGCCTATGATGAGGCGACGGCGGTGCTGGCCGGCGATGCGCTGCAGACGGCCGCCTTCGACATCATCCTGCACGAAGACACCCACGAGGATGCGGCCGTGCGTTGCGAACTGGCGGCGCGGCTGTCGCTGGCGTCCGGCGCGCGGGGCATGGCGGGCGGTCAGATGATCGATCTGCTGGGCGTGCGCGACGACCTGGGCGGCGTGGCGCGAATGCAGCGACTAAAGACCGGCGCCCTGTTCGCCTACGCCTTCGAAATCCCGCTGATCATCGCCGACGCCTCGGCCCAACATCGCCACGCTCTGATCAGCTTCGCCCACGATGTCGGCCTGGCCTATCAGATCGTCGACGACCTGCTGGATGCCGAAGGCTCGGCCGAGGAAATGGGCAAGGCGGCCGGGGGCAAGGACGCAGCGCTGGGCAAGACCAACTTCGTCACCCTGTTGGGTCTGGAGGCGGCGCGGCAAAGGGTCGCGCACCTCGCAAATCAGGCCCGGTCGCATCTGGAGCCGTTCGGCGACGAGGCCGAAATCCTCAGGGCCAGCGTGGACTTTGTGCTAAAGCGCCGGTCCTGATACGAAACGTTGAAACGACCTGCGGGTTGATCGACAAGACTTTCCAAGGTTTTACGGCTGATGCCCGACACCCCGCTACTCGACACCGTCAAGACGCCCGCCGACACGCGGGACTTCGATATCGCCCAGTTGAAACAGCTGGCGCAGGAGGTGCGGGCCGAAACGATCGACGCCGTGTCCGTCACCGGCGGCCATCTCGGCGCGGGTCTGGGCGTGGTCGAACTGACTACGGCGCTGCACCATGTGTTCGAGACGCCCAAGGACATCCTGATCTGGGACGTTGGGCATCAGTGCTATCCGCACAAAATCTTGACCGGACGGCGCGACCGCATCCGCACCCTGCGCCAGGGCGGCGGCCTGTCGGGCTTCACCAAGCGCAGCGAGAGCGAATACGATCCGTTCGGCGCCGCCCACGCCTCGACCTCGATCAGCGCCGCCCTGGGCTTCGCCGCCGCGCGCGATCAGAAGGGCGAGAAGAACCGCGTGGTGGCCGTCATCGGCGACGGCTCTATGTCGGCCGGCATGGCCTATGAGGCGATGAACAACGCGGCCGAGGCGACCAGCGGCCAGCTGATGGTCATCCTGAACGACAACGACATGTCGATCGCGCCGCCGGTTGGCGGGATGAGCGCCTATCTGGCCGGCCTGGTGTCGGGCGGCGCCTATCAGAACGTCCGCCGCCTGGGCAAGACGGTGGCCCAGCACCTGCCGCGCCCCTTCCGCAAGGCGGCCAAGAAGGCTGAGGAGTATGCCCGCGGCATGGTCACCGGCGGCACCTTCTTCGAGGAGTTGGGCTTCTATTATGTCGGCCCGATCGACGGCCACGACATGGACAATCTGGTGCCGATCTTGAAGAAGGCGGCCGCCATCGAGGACCGTCCGGTGCTGGTCCACGTCGTGACGCAGAAGGGCAAGGGCTACGCCCCCGCCGAAAGCAGCGCCGACAAACTCCATGCGGTCGTCAAGTTCGACGTGGTCTCAGGCAAGCAGGCCAAGGCCATCTCCAACGCCCCCAGTTACACCAAGGTGTTCGGAACCGAGCTGATCAAACACGCCAAGGTCGACCCGTCGATCGTGGCGATCACGGCGGCCATGCCGTCCGGCACGGGGCTGGACCTGTTCGGCCAGGCGTTTCCTGAGCGGACCTATGACGTCGGCATCGCCGAACAGCACGCGGTGACCTTCGCGGCCGGTTTGGCGGCGGACGGCATGAAACCGGTCTGCGCCATCTATTCGACCTTCCTTCAGCGCGGTTACGACCAGGTGGTCCACGACGTGGCGATCCAGTCGCTGCCGGTGCGTTTCGCCATGGATCGGGCGGGCCTGGTTGGGTCGGATGGCGCCACGCACGCGGGATCGTTCGACATCGGCTTCATGGGCGCGCTGCCCGGAATGGTGCTGATGGCCGCCGCCGATGAGGCCGAACTGGCGGCGATGATCTCGACCAGCCTGGCCATCGACGACCGACCCAGCGCCTTCCGCTATCCGCGCGGCGACGGCGTGGGCGTGGAGATCCCTGATCTGGCCGCCCCGCTGGAGATCGGCAAGGGTCGGATCGTGCGCGAGGGGACTTCGGTCGCCATCCTCAGCCTGGGCACGCGTTTGCAGGAATCGCTGAAGGCGGCGGACATGCTGGCCGCCAAGGGCGTGTCGGCCACCGTCGCCGACGCCCGCTTCGCCAAGCCGTTGGACGCCGATCTGATCCTGCGTCTGGCGCGCGAGCACGAGGCCCTGATCACGGTTGAAGAAGGTGCCATGGGCGGCTTCGGCGCCTTCGTGCTGCAACTGCTGGCTGAGAAGGGCGCGCTGGACGGCGGGCTGAAGATCCGCACCCTGAACCTGCCCGATGTCTTCCAAGACCAGGATGCGCCGATGGCCATGTACGCCCAGGCCGGCCTGAACGCCGAACACATCACCGCCGCCGCGCTTCAGACCTTGGGCGTGTCGGTGAGCCAGGCCGTCCGCGCGTAAACGCGTCAGGCGCGGTCGCGAATTCGCATCGCGCCGCGTTCGCCGGTCTCGACCTCGAACCGGCCGGTGGCGCGGATCAGGTCCGACAGCTTGGCGTAGCCATAGGTGCGCTGGTCGAAGTCGGGATGGGCGTTTCGCAGCCGATTGCCGATACCACCCACCGCGACCCATCCGTCGCCGTCCTCGTCCATGTCGGCGATGATGGCCGCGATCAGGCGCGCGGCCTCGGACGGCTTGCGCTTGGTCGCCGGCGCTTCGGCGACGGGCGACTTGGCACCGGCGTCGACTGGAACCGGCGCAATCAGGTTCTCTGTATAGATGAAACGGGTGCAGGCCTGACGGAAGCTTTCGGGCGTTTTATGCTCGCCGAAACCATAGACATCGACGCCTTCCTCGCGGATGCGAGCCGCCAGTCGGGTGAAATCGGCGTCCGACGACACCAGGCAGAAACCGTCGAACCGCCCCGAATGCAGCAGGTCCATCGCATCGATGACCAAGGCGATGTCGCCCGAGTTCTTGCCCTTGGTGTTGGCGAAGTTCTGCTGGGGCTGGATGGCGAAACGCGCCAGGACCCGCGTCCAGCCGGCGATCTGCGGGCTGGCGAAGTCGCCGTATATGCGCCGCGCCGAGGCCTCGCCCAAGGTGGGGATTTCGCTGAAGAGCGCCTCTGCGATGCGGGCGGAAGCATTCTCCGCATCGATCAGGACCGCGAGGCGAGGGGCCTTGTCGTCAGCCATGGCGGATGTCCTTTTCCTGCGCCGCCAGTCTGCGGTGAAACGGACCCTACAACTGACCCATCGTATTGTCGTGATCCACGGCCTGTTTCTTCAGCCAGCCGACAAAAGCCGTCGCGCTGGGCGAGGGCGGCCGGTCGCGGGGCTGCACGACATAGTAGGCGAAGCCGACCGCCTCTGATCCGTCAGGGAAGGGCGCGACCAGTCGCCCTGACGCCAGGTCTGCTTGAGCCAGGGTGCGTTTGGCCAGGGCCACGCCGCGCCCCGATATGGCGGCCTCGATCAACAGACCCGACTGGTTGAAACGTGAGCCGCGACGCGGGTCGGGGTGACGAATGCCGCGCGCCTTCAGCCACATGGCCCAGTCCGGTCGGCTGGGATCGCCGTCGTTGGACATGTCGTGCAACAGGGTGTGTCCGATCAGGTCGGCGGGTTTGCGGATCGGCCTGTCGCCATCCATCAGCGATGGGGCGCAGACCGGCAGAACCGTCTCGGTCATCAGCCGATCGACCGTCAGGCCGGGATAGTCGCCGGGACCGTAACGGACGGCCAGATCGACCTTGCCCTCGCTCAGGTCCGCCGGCTCCATGTCGGCCGAGATCCACAGTTCGATCTCGGGATGAGCGGTGTGAAAGTCGTCCATGCGCGGCATCAGCCATTTGGAGGCGAAGCCGGGCGCGACGCTAATCGACACCTGTTTGCGACGCGGCGGTTCGCGCAACAGCGCCGAGGCGTCCATCAGCCGCTCGAACCCCTCGCGCAGCAGCGGTACGGAGGAACGGCACAGATCGGTCAGTTGGAGGCCCCGCGCCTCGCGCACGAACAGCGGCCCGCCGACGATGTCTTCCAACAGGCGGATCTGCTGGCTCACCGCACCGGGCGTCACCGACAGTTCGTCGGCGGCGCGCGAGAAGTTCAGGTGACGCGCGGCGGCCTCGAAGGCGCGCAGGGCGTTGAGCGGGAGCAGGGGACGGGCCATCGCGGATAGAAATCCTATCAGCGAGACAAAGGCAATCTGGTTTGCGGCTGTGGACGGGGAAGACGAAGGTTCGCGCCCTGCCGTCGTCCCTGTTTCTTCTCCCGACGGCCCTGAAAGCAAGACGATGCGTGTATTTCTCGCCTCCATTCCGCTGGAGGCCGCAAAGATCGTGATCATCGGCGGCGGCGAGCCGGCGCTGGCGAAGCTGCGACTGTTTCTGAATACGCCCGCTGAGGTGATATGGTTCGCGCCCGACGGCGCGCCCCCGAAGATCGAGACGCCGTTGACGGCGCCGGAGCCGATGCTGCGTTCGCCGGGGCCCGAAGACCTAGCCGGCGCACGGTTGGTGTTTATGGCGCTGGACGATGCGGACGAACTGACGCGGCTGGGCTCTCTGGCGCGGGCGGCAGGGGCCCAGGTCAATGTGGTGGACAAGCCGCATCTGAGCGACTTCCAGACTCCGGCCCTGATCGATCGCGACGAGGTGGTGATCGGCGTCGCGACCGGCGGATCGGCGCCCATCCTGGCGCGGGACATCCGCACCGCCATCGAAGGCGTGCTGCCGGCAGGCCTGGCCAATGTGGCGCGGTTGGCGCGCGAACTGCGCGATACGGTCAAGGCCAGCGTGCCGGACTTCATGGCGCGCCGGCGCTTCTGGGAAAAAGCCTTCCGGGGTCCGGCTGGGACCCTGGCGGCGGAAGGTCGGACGGCCGAGGCGCGGCGCGAGATGCTGCGTCTGCTGAACGTCGCTGCGCCAGAGCAGGGCGTCGTCCATATCGTCGGCGCCGGTCCGGGCGATCCGGAGTTGCTGACCCTGAAGGCGCTTCGCGTATTGCAGGACGCCGACGTCATCATCCACGACCGACTGGTGCCTGAGGCGGTGCTGGAGCGGGCGCGGCGCGACGCCAAGCGGCTGTACGTGGGCAAGGCGCGCGGCGAGCACTCGGTGCCGCAGGATCAGATCGAGGCCCTGATGATCGAGGAGGCCCGCGCTGGACACCGCGTCGTGCGGTTGAAGGGGGGCGATCCTTTCGTCTTCGGGCGCGGCGGCGAGGAACTGGACGCCATGCGGGCGGCCGGCGTCCCGGTCTTCGTCGTGCCAGGCGTGACGGCGGCCCTGGCCTGCGCGGCCGCGGCGGGCATTCCCCTGACCCATCGCGATCACGCCCAGGCGGTCACCTTCGTGACGGCTCAGGCCAAGCCGGGCGGCGACGAGGCCGACTGGACGCGACTGGCCGGCCCGAACCACACCCTGGCCATCTACATGGGTTCGGACCGCGCCGAGGAGACAGCTGCGCGCCTGATCGCGGCGGGGCGTTCGCCCTCAACGCCTGTCGCCATTGTTGAGAACGGCAGCCGCCCGGACGAGCGGGTTCTGAGCGGGCGACTGGACGGGTTGGGCGCCTTGGTGCGCGGCGCCGACCTGACCGGCCCGGCTCTGCTGTTCGTCGGCGAAACGGCGGCCTTCTCGGCGGCTCAACTGGATGTTCGAGCGGAGGTCGCGGCGTGAAGATCGTCACCGCAAACCGCCTGTCGGACGGCCGCGTCATCTATGCGGGCGTGGACAACCAGCCGGTCGAGCACATCGACCAAGCCTCGGTGCTGGACGATACGGCGGCCGAGGGTGTGCTGGCTGATGTCGCCGGGCGGCCGGACGTCTTCGTGAATCCCTATCTGTTCGAGGTTCAGGACCACGCGCCGTCAGGCCGCGATCGACTGAAGGAGCGCATCCGCTCGGCCGGGCCGACCGTCGGTCACAGCGTGGCGGGAGGGGGCGGCTGATGTATCGCTATGACGAGTTTGACCACGCCTTGGTGCGCGAACGGGTCGAGGAGTTCTCAGATCAGGTGGCGCGCCGCGCTTCCGGCGCCCTGACCGAGGACGAGTTCAAGCCGCTGCGGCTGATGAACGGCGTCTATCTGCAACTGCACGCCTATATGCTGCGCGTCGCCATTCCCTATGGGGTGATGAGCGGTCGTCAAATGCGTCGGCTGGGCGAGATCGCGCGGACCTATGACAAGGGCTACGGCCACTTCACCACCCGCTGTAACATCCAGTACAACTGGCCGGCCCTGACCGACCTGCCGGCGATCCTGAGCGATCTGGCCGATGTCGAGATGCACGCCATCCAGACCTCGGGCAACTGCATCCGCAACACCACGACCGACGTCTTCGCCGGCGCGGCCGAGGACGAGATCGAGGACCCGCGTCCCTGGTGCGAGATCATCCGTCAGTGGTCGACCATCCACCCGGAGTTCAGTTTCCTGCCGCGCAAGTTCAAGATCGCGGTGATCGGGGCCGAGAAGGATCGGGCGGCGATCCGCACCCACGATGTCGGCCTGCAGATCGTAAAGGGCGAGGACGGCGGCACGGCTTTCCGCGTCTTCGTCGGCGGCGGGCAGGGGCGTTTGCCCCATATCGGTCAGGAGATCGCTGCGGCCGTTCCGGCGGCGGACCTGCTGGCCTATCTGACCGCGATCCTGCGGGCCTGGAACCTACTGGGGCGGCGAGACAACATCCACAAGGCGCGGATAAAGATCCTGGTCGCCTCGCTGGGCATCGAAGCCTTCCGCGAGGAGGTGGACAAACATTACGCCACCTTGCGCGGTGAGGATCTGCGGATTCCCCACGACGAGGCCGCGCGCATTCAAGCCTATTTCGCCCCTCCGCCGTTCGAGGATCTGCCCAAGGTCAGCGGCCCGTTCGACCGCGCCCTGCTGGCCGATCCGGACTTCGCTCGGTTCGCGAGGAACAACGTCCGTCGTCATCGCCAGCCGGGCTACGCCTCGGTGGTGGTGTCGCTGAAGCCGGTCGGGGGCTTGCCCGGCGACATCACGGCTGACCAGATGGACGCGGTAGCGGATTTGGCCGAGCGCTATTCGTTCGACGAACTGCGCGCCGCCTATGAGCAGAACCTGGTCCTGCCCCATGTAAAGCTGGACGATGTGCCGACTCTGTGGCGAGCGCTGCGAGAGGCGGGGCTGGCGACGGCCAACGCCGATCTGGCGACCGATGTGATCGCCTGCCCGGGCCTGGACTATTGCAGCCTCGCCAACGCCCGCTCGATCCCGGTGGCCCAGGCCCTGTCGAAGCGGCTGGCGGACATGGACTATCAGGAGAAGCTGGGGCCGGTGCGCATCAATATGAGCGGCTGCATCAACGCCTGCGGCCATCACCACGTCGGCCACATTGGCGTCTTGGGCGTCGATCGCAAGGGCGAGGAATACTATCAGATCACCGTCGGCGGCTCCCCCGACGAACAGGCGGCGCTGGGCGACATTGTCGGCAAGAGCCTGCCGGCCGATGACGTCGCGCCCGCCATCCAGCGGACCCTCGACCGCTATCTGCAAATCCGCATGGACGGCGAGCGGTTCATCGACACGGTGCGCCGCGTCGGACCCGATCCCTTCCGCGACGCCATCTATGAGACGCTCGATGCAACGGCTTGAGGGCATACAGAACGGGTTGCGCCTGTCGGTGACGACCCCGCTGGAGGAGGTCGAGGCCGCCGCCGCGAGCGAAAACACGCTGGTGCTTGAGTTCGACGCCTTCCGTGACGGACGAGGCTTTTCGCTGGCGGCCGTGCTGCGAGAGCGCGGTTACGCCGGGCGTCTGATCGCGGCGGGCAAGGTGCTGCCGGATCAGGCGCGACACCTGCGGCGTTCGGGCTTCGACGCGGTGGAGCTGGCCGAGGGGGCGGATGCGGCCGCCTGGGACCGGATGGACCGGGCGTTCAGCGGCGCCTACCAGCCCGCCGTCGATCCCGCACCGACGATCTGGCAGCGGCGGCGTGCGGCGTCCAACGACCGCGATCTGGACGCGCTGGCGGATCGGCTGAACCGCGAGACGGCGGGCAAGGACGCGTCCGAAATCCTGAAGGCGGCGCTGGACCCGGCGCTTGGCCTGCGGGTCGGCGCCATCTCGTCGTTCGGGGCCGAGTCCGCCGCCCTGCTGGACATCATTGCCGGCGAGGACAAAACCGTGCCGGTGGTGTTTTTGGAGACGGGCCAGCATTTCCTCCAGACCCTGTCCTATCGCACCCAACTGACCAAGGCGCTGGGCCTGACCGACGTGCGGCTGGTCACGCCGGATGCGGGCGAGAAGGCGACGCTGGATGCGCGCGACGACCTGTGGAAGACCGACGCCGACGCCTGCTGCGATCTGCGGAAGGTGCGGCCGCTGGCGCGGGCGACGGCGGGGTTTAATGCTCTGATCACCGGGCGGAAACGCTACCAATCCGCCACGCGGGCAAAGCTGAAGCCGTTCGAGGTGTTGGACGGAGTGCTGCGGATCAATCCCCTGGCCAACTGGGACGCCGACGACGTGGAGGCCTGGCTGGAGGAGAACGATCTGCCGCGCCATCCGCTGGTCGAGCAGGGCTATGCCTCCATCGGATGCTGGCCCTGCACCCGCGCGGTCCAGGAGGGCGAAGACGCCCGTGCCGGACGTTGGTCGGGCATGGACAAGGTCGAGTGCGGCATCCACTTAGGGCGACGCCAGGCCGCCGCCTGATCCGCCCTGTCCTCGACCTTCGCCTGAAAGCCTGACCTTGTCCGCTACGTCATCCGTCACTGACCTGATCGGCAATACGCCGCTGGTGCGCCTGAACCGCCTGTCTGACGCGACGGGCTGCGAAATCCTGGGCAAGGCCGAGTTTCTGAATCCCGGCGGCTCGATCAAGGATCGCGCGGCCCTGTCGATCGTGCAGGGCGCGCGGGCGTCAGGCGCGTTGAAACCCGGCGGGACGATCGTCGAGGGCACGGCCGGCAACACCGGCATCGGCCTGGCCTTGGTCGGGGCCGCCTTGGGTCATCCGGTCGTCATCGTCATTCCACGCACCCAGTCGGAAGAGAAGAAGTCCGCCATCCGTTCGCTGGGCGCCCGCCTGGTCGAGGTGGACGCCGCGCCCTTTTCCAGCCCGAACCACTTCGTCCACTATTCCGGGCGTCTGGCCGCCGAGATGAACGACAGCGAAGAGGCCGGCGCCATCTGGGCCAATCAGTTCGACAACACCGCCAACCGCGAGGCGCATTACAACACGACCGGCCCCGAAATCTGGACGCAGACAAACGGTCAGGTCGACGCCTTCGTCTCGGCCGTCGGCTCGGGCGGGACCATCGCCGGCGTCGGCGCCTATCTGCGCGAACAGAAGCCGGATGTGACCATCGCCCTGGCCGATCCAGCAGGCGCGGCCATGTTCAACTGGTTCACCAAGGGCGAGATGACCGGCGAGGGATCGTCGATCACCGAGGGGATCGGTGTGGCGCGGATCACCGGCAATCTGGAGGGCTTCAAGCCTGACTACGCCTATCGGATCGAGGACGCGGAGTTCCTGCCGATCCTGTTCGACCTCGTGAAGCACGAAGGCCTGTCGCTGGGCGGATCGGCGGGGGTGAACATCGCCGGCGCGGTGCGGCTGGCGCGCGAGCTTGGCCCCGGCAAGACCATCGTCACCTGCCTGTGCGATCCCGGCTCGCGCTATGCGTCCAAGCTGTTCAACCCCGAGTTCCTGCGTTCGAAAGGTTTGCCGGAGCCGGACTGGGCGTAGGCCGCACAGCCTATTTCGCCTTCTGCTCCGCGATCCAGGCGTCCATCCGCTGGTCCAACAGCGCCAGCGGCAGCGGGCCCTCGACCAGCAGGGCGTCGTGGAAGGTGCGGACGTTGAACTTCGACCCCAGCTCCCGCTCGGCCCGCGCGCGGATTTCGCGCAGGCGGATTTCGCCGATCTTGTAGGCCGTGGCCTGGCCGGGCCAGCCGATGTAGCGCTGAAGCTCGGTTTCGATGTTGTGGGGCGCGAGCGCCGAGTTGTCGCGGAAACAGGCGCGGGCCTGTTCCTCGGTCCAGCCCATCCAGTGCAGGCCGGTGTCCGCGACCAGTCGGCAGGCGCGCCACATCTCATAGGACAGGCGGCCGAACCGTTCGTAAGGCGTGCGATAGAAGCCCATCTCCTCGCCCAGATATTCGGCGTAGAGGCCCCAGCCCTCGGTGTAGGCGCTGACATTGGCCTGGCGGCGGAAATAGGGTTGGCCGGGCGCCTCCTGCTGCAAGGCGATCTGGAGGTGATGGCCCGGAACGGCCTCATGCAGGGTCAGGGCGGGCAACTCGTAAAGCGGACGCTGATCCAGCTTGGACGTGTTGACGATGTAATGGGCCGAAACGCCGTTCTGCATCGAACCGCCGTTGTAACGGCCGGTGGTGTAGTTTTCCTCGATCTGCGGCGGCACGGGCTGCACGTCGTAGGTCAGGCGGGGCAGGGTGGCGAACAGGGGCGGCAGGCCGCCATCCGCGCGCTTGGCCATCTCCGACGCCTGCTGCAACAGGGCCTCGCGGCTGGTCGCATAGAACTGAGGATCGGTGCGCAGGAAGTTCAGGAAGCCGGCGAAGTCGCCGGTCCAGCCCGACGCCTTCATCTCCAAATCCATGCGGGCGCGGATGCGGGCGACCTCGTCCAGACCGATCTGGTGGATCTGGTCCGGCGTCAGGTCGGTCGTGGTGTGGCCGCGCACCAGATAGGCGTAGAGTTCCTTGCCGCCGGGCCGATTGCCGATGCCCGGCTGGACCGGCGCCTTGGGCAGGTAGTCGCTTTCGAGGAAGGCCAGCCAAGCCCGGCGCGCCGGAAGGATCACTTCCGAAACTGCTGCCGTCGCCTCTGCCGTCAGGCGATCCTTATCAGCCTGAGACACGGTGGACGGCAGGGTGGTCAGGGGCTTCAGCAGCGGCTCGGCGTCCGGCTTGATCGCCACATCGTTTCGCGCCAGCGTCACGGCGCTTTCTGTCACGGACCGGGCTTGGACCAGGCCGGTGTCCAGGCCGCGACGGGCGTTGGCGGTCGTCTGGGCGTAGATTTGGCCGAAGCCCCGGATACGCCTGATATAGGCCTCGGCCTCCGCGACCGAGTTCAGTCGCGTGCTGCCGCCGACATAGAGCGCCCAGGTTCCGGGGCCGCCTTCGGAATCAAAGGCCAGGCGGCTGGTGTCGTAATCCAGCCCTTCCAGGCTGCGGTTGAGCGTATAAAGCAGGAAGGCGTGATTGATGACTCCGGCGTGGGAAAGACTTGCCGGGTCGATGGCCGTCAATCGCCGAACGAACGCTTCCAGCGGCGCGCGCTGGGCCAGTTCGAACTCCCGCGACAGGTCAGGCACGCGGCCCATCGCCTCGACATCGCCCTCTCCGCCGGCCGAGATCGGATCGACCGACTTCAGATAGGTCTCGTAGTCGGCGATGACGGCGTTCAGCGCGGCGTCTGCCGGGGCGGTTGCGACGGCGGCGGGCGGCGTTTGCGCGACGGCCATGATCGGCGACCCGGCCGCAAGCATGGCCGCAATAGCCAGATAAGAAATCTTCATGACGCCCCTCCTGTCAGGAGCGGCACGCAAGCCGAGCAGAGCCGATGCGTCAACCGCAGACGGTGAAGAACCGCTCGATTTGCACCTTTGCGGCGGGATGGGCGGCATAGACGTGACGTTCGTCGTCAGCCCAGGCGGCGATCCAGCCCAGACGGCGGAAGCGTTGGAAGACCGGATCCTTGGTCTTGGCCTGAGCCGTCAGCAGTTCGCCGTCATGCACGGCAGCAGGCTCAGATGCGGCGCGATAGCGCTCGGTGTCTCCGCCGGATTCCAAGTAGATTTCGCGGCCCGGCTTGTCGCTGGAGGCCGTCAATTCCAGCGCGCTCGACCCCACCTGGCAGGCGAGCCGAAGTTTGACTTCGTCGCTGTTGGCGACGCCGTAGGCCAGCATGGCCTCCTGCCCATCGGTGTTCAGGAACCAGTCGTAACCGGGCGTGGGCGCCGGCGCCGATGCGGTCGCCGCAGAGCCGGCTGCGGGCATCGGGGGCTGGGTCGCGCAAGCCGCAAGAGCCGAGACGGCGATCAAGGCTGATATCAAGCGAAGACGCATGCGTGAGTTCCTCAGCCGGCGCAGCGATCGGCGAAGCGACGCAGCTTGGCCATGTGCGGACGTTCGACGGTGATCGTGTTGGCGTCGGCGCCAACGGCGATTGTCATCCGGCCGTTCGCGACGAAGGCGGAAAAGGCGGGGTGGTCGACGGGGATCGCCGTCTCCAGCTTGCCGCCACGCCCGACGCGGGCCTCGCTGGTGGCCGTCGACCCGCCTGAGGTGATGCGCGCAAAGCCAGCGGATGCATCCCCGCCATAGACCGCGACCGAGACCGCGCCCGAACCCTGCAGGCATTGCAGCGTGGCGCGCAGGCTGGCGGTGTCGGGGATGTCGTTGGCCAGCACCATCGGTCCTTCGCCCTCGTACAGGCTCCAGGTCCAGCCTGCGCCGGGCGCAGTCTGTATCGCGGCCGCCATCAGGGCGGAGAGTATCAGCATCATGTGTCAGCCCCCGCCGACGACGCGCAGCGCCGCGTCGTCTTCAATGTCGTCAGGCGCGGCTGGAACCGCAAGAGATCAGACGACCGCATTCACTCTGAACGCGGTTATCCGTCCGCAGTTCACCAGCAGGGTCGGCTCACGTCAGAACGGGCTGAAGCGTTCCGCCAGCGCCTGACCCACTGGCGGGGCCTGGACGCGGCTGACGTCGCCACGACCGCCGTAGGAGATGCGCGCCTCGGCGATCTGGGTGTGGTTGATGGCGTTGGCCGATGAGATGTCCTCGGGGCGGACGATGCCGGCGACGGTCAGTTCGCGGACCTCGCGGTTGGTGCGCACTTCCTGCCGACCCTGGATCACCAGATTGCCGTTGGCCAGGACGTCGGTAACGACGGCCGCGATGGTCAGCGACACCTTCTCGGCGCGGGTGACCGAACCGTTGCCCGATGATTTAAGATCGCCTTCCATGCCGACCATCTTCGACGGATCGAAGCCGCCGGGGAAAGCCCGGCCCAGGCTGCTTTCCAGGCCGAACAGATTGCTGACGCCGGCATTGATCTCGTTGGAGCGCGAGCGCTGGGTCGAGTTCTGGGTCTGGGCGCGATCGTCGATGTCGATCTTGACCGTCAGGATGTCGCCAATATGGCGCGCGCGCTGGTCGCCGAAGAAGGTCCGGGCGCCCGTGCGCCACAGGCTGTTGGCGCTGGCCGGCGCGGTCTCGCGCGCGGGCAGATAGGCCTGCTGCGCCGGGATCAGGGCGGCGGGATAGCCGATGGGGGCCAGTTCCGGACCGCGCACCGTTTCAGCGACGGTCGAGCAGGCAGCGAGCGGGGCGAAGGCGGCGAGGATCAGGACGGCTTTACGCATGACTTGGATTCCCTAGCGGGCAGCGAACTGTTGGGGATTGGCGCGGGCCATGTCGGCGCCGGGGCCGGCGATGGCTTGGCCGGGGCCGGAGGCGACCGCATCGATGACGCGGTTGGAGGTGGTGTTCATGATGGCCACTGGTTCGCCCAGCCCGGCGCTGCGCATGGCCTTACCCATAACGGCCAGGTTCACGCCGCCGACCTGATAGGTGACGCGCACCATATCGTTGCGGGCGATGACCTGTGGCGCGGCGCCGGGACGATAGGCGGCGCGGGCGATAGGTTGGGCGGCCTGGACAGCGTCCGTCGGCGCGGCCTCGGCCACGGTCTGAACCGGTCCGGCCGAACGGCGCACGGCGACGCGGCGCAGGCCGTTGGGATTGCTCCAGTCCAGGCCCGCCTGACGCGCCTGGGCCTGAAGCTGACCGGCGTCCAGCACGACAGAAGGACCGACGCGTTCGGCGACGGCGACATTGGCTGCGGCGCCCGCGCCCTCGAAGATGTCGCCCAGGGTGACGCGACCGTCGTCGTCCACGGGGTTGGCGCGCAGCACGACCGGGTTGGCGAGGGCGGCGCCGGCGAAGGCGCTGACGGCGGCGGCGAGCAGCAGGAAACGGATCATGGTCACGGCCCTAGCCCTTCACTTGCGAGGCGACGGACAGCATCTGGTCGGCGGTGCTGATGACCTTGGAGTTCATCTCATAGGCGCGCTGGGCCACGATCAGAGCGCTGATCTCCGCCACCGCATCGACGTTCGACGCCTCGGTGTAGGACTGCATGATCTGGCCGTAGCCAGCGTCGCCGGGCGTCCCGACGATCGCCGGCCCGGACGCGGCGGTTTCCAGCAACAGGTTGTCGCCGATGGCTTCCAGTCCGGCTTCATTGAAGAAGCTGGCCAGTTCGATCTGCCCGACCGTGGTCGGGGCGGGCTGTCCGGCCTGGGTCACCTGAACCAGACCGGTCTTGGAGATCGATACCTTGGTCGCGTCCTGCGGGATGGTGATCGCCGGCTCCAGCAAATAGCCGTCGTCGGTCACCATCTGGCCTTCTGGATTGACCTGTAGATTGCCGGCGCGGGTGTAGGCCTTTTCGCCAGAAGGCAGGCTGATCTGGAAATAGCCCTTGCCGTCGATGGCCATGTCATAGGGGTTGCCGGTCATCTGCGGCGTGCCCTGCTCGGTAACGCGATAGACGGCCCCGGCCTTGACGCCCGCGCCGATCTGGATGCCGGTCGGAACCACGGTGCCGGAGGCCGAGGACTGGGCCCCCATGCGTTCGACGTTCTGATACAGCAGGTCCTGGAACTCGGCGCGCTGCTTCTTGAAGCCCACCGTGTTCATGTTGGCGATGTTGTTGGAGATGACCTCCACGTTCAGCTGCTGGGCGGCCATGCCCGAGGCTGCAGTGCGAAGTGCGCGCATCTTGAGGGGCTCCCTTAAGCGGCCTTGCCGAGGCGCTCGACGGCGCGACGGCTCAGGTCGTTGGTGTTGTCGATCATGCGCGATACGCTCTCATAGGCGCGGCTGATCTCGACGAGATTGGTGATTTCGATCAACGGATTAACGTTGGAGGATTCCAGCGAGCCCTGATGAACCTGGGCGTCGGCGGCCTCGATCGGCTGGGCGTTGGACTTATTGCGGTAGAGGCTGTCGCCGCCCTTTTCGAGCACGCCCAGCGTATCGAAACGCACGACCGACAGCCGGCCGGTGACCTGTCCGTTCTGGGTGATGGTGCCGTCGGCGCCGACGCTGGGCGCGCCGAGCGCAGGGTCCAGCACGATCTCCGCGCCGCCGCCAAGGACGGCCTGACCCTGTTTGGTGGTCAAACGCCCCTCCGGGTCTAGGGTGAAGGCGCCGTCGCGGGTGTAGGCCTCGCCGTTGGCGCCGTCACGCACGGTGAAGAAGGCGCCTTCGCCGGAGATGGCGAAGTCCAGCGAGCGGCCCGTCTGCTGCATCGAGCCTTGGCCAAAGTCGCGGCCCACGCCATTGTCCAGCACGAAGCTGGCGGACGGGCGGATCGAGTCGTTGCGCGCCCGCTGGCCGATCTCGGCGCTCAGCATCAGCTGCTCGACCTTGAAGCCGGTGGTGTTGGCGTTGGCGACGTTGTTGGCCACGATGTCCAGTTCGCGACGCAGCGTCATCTGGCGTGACAATCCGATATAGGCGGCGTTTTCCACGAGAGGCGTGCTCCTTCGCCTCAGCCTCTCGCAACGGCCGTGCCAACAGGGTTAATTCAGGCGCAATGCGGGTTTGAGCAGGATCATGCCGCTTCCGACCCGGCAAATCCTGCCCATTGTAAACGTCGCGTTAACCAAACCGGACGATCCTCGCGATGAGAGAGTCTCCGGGGCGCGCGCATGTTCAAGTTCGGCAAGAAGAAGGGTGCGCCTGCGGCCGACGCCGACGCCAACCTGCCGGCCGTGACCGAAGGCGAGGCCGCCGATGGTGACGCAGCCGCGCCCAAGAAGAAGAAAATCCCGCTGCTGTTCATCATTGCGCCGGTCGCCTTGCTGGTGCTGGGCGGCGGGGGAGCGGCGGCCTTCTTCATGCTGAAGCCCAAGCCCGCCGAAGCGCACGGCGCCGAGGCTGAAGCCGGCCACGGAGAAGAGAAGGCCGACAAGAAGGCCGAGGGCAAGGAAGAGAAGAAGGAAGGCGGCGGTCACGGCGGCGGCAAGGAAGGCGAGGCCGATCCTGCGCTGGGCGTCATCGCCGCGGGGCCGGATGGCGTCACCTTCTACACCCTGCCCGACATGGTCATGAACATCCAGTCGCCCGACGGCCGTCCGACCTTCCTGAAGCTGAAGCTGACCCTGGAGATGCAGGACGCCGAGGTGGCGACCCATCTGCAGGAAGAGATGCCGCGTCTGCAGGACATGTTCACCGGCTTCGTGCGCGAACTGCGCCCCGAGGACCTCAGCGGCTCGGCCGGCACCTATCAGCTGCGCGCCGAGATCCTGCGCCGCGTCAATCTAATCGCCGCTCCGGGCAAGGTCGACGCCGTGCTGATCGAAGAAATGCTGGTGCAATAGGCATGACGGACGCGGCGCAACTCGATCCGTTCGGCGGTCTGGGCGATCCCGGCGACGCCCTGTCCGAACGCGTCCTGAACCAGGATGAGATCGACAGCCTGCTGGGCTTCGACCTGGGCGAAGACGACGGTTCAGAACGCTCGGGCATCCGGGCCATTATCAACTCCGCGCTCGTCAGCTACGAGCGTCTGCCGATGCTGGAGATCGTGTTCGACCGCCTGGTGCGGTTGATGACGACCAGCCTTCGCAACTTCACCTCCGACAACGTCGAAGTCAGCCTGGACAATATTTCGTCGATCCGGTTCGGCGACTATCTGAACTCGATTCCGCTGCCGGCCATCCTGGCTGTGTTTCGCGCCGAGGAGCTGGACAACTACGGCCTGCTGACGGTCGATTCGAACCTGATCTATTCGATCGTCGACGTGCTGCTGGGCGGTCGTCGCGGCACGGCGGCGCTGCGCATCGAAGGCCGGCCCTACACCACGATCGAGCGGGTGCTGGTGCAGCGGATGGTCGAGGTCGTGCTGAACGACGCCCGCCAGGCGTTCGAGCCCCTGACCCCGGTTCACTTCAACCTGGACCGGCTGGAGACCAATCCGCGCTTTGCCGCCATCGCGCGTCCCGCCAACGCCGCCATCCTGATCAAGCTGCGGATCGACATGGAGGATCGCGGCGGTCGTATCGAGCTGCTGCTGCCCTATGCGACGCTGGAGCCGATCCGCAAGATGCTGCTGCAGCAGTTCATGGGCGAGAAGTTCGGCCGCGACAACATCTGGGAAGGCCACTTGGCCACCGAGATCTGGACGACCGAAACCGAAGTCCGCGCGGTCCTGGACGAACAGCAAATGCCTCTGTCCAGCGTGCTGAACCTCAAGGTCGGCGACACGATGATGCTGAACGCCACGCCGGATTCCGAGGTCTCGATCCGCGCCGGCTCCATCCCGCTGACCACCGGCCGAATGGGCCGCAAGGGCCAGCACATCGCCATACGCGTCGAAGGGCCGGTCAATCCGGAAGTCGCCGCCCGCCTGGGAGTGAACGTCTGATGGCCGGAATGATCATGGACGGCGTGCTGATGGTGCTGCTGATCGCGGCGGTCGGCTACGGCATCAAGCTGGAACGCAAGCTGGCCGCCCTGCGCGCCGGACAGCTGGCCTTCGCCCAGGCCGTCACCGAACTGAATGCCGCCGCTGGCCGCGCCGAAAACGCCCTGGCCACCCTTCGGGCCTCGGGTCAGGAAACGGACCTGCTTCACGACCGGATCATCAAGGCGCGAGAGGTCAAGGCGCAGCTGGAAACCCTGATCGCCCGCGCGCCGGCAGTGGCGCCGGCGCGGATCGTCGAGGAAGAACCCGCCCGTCGCGCGACCCCGGCCGCCCTGGCTCCGGCGCCGGCCGCGACCGAAGACGAGGAGCGGGCCGAGCGCATGGCGGCGCTTGCTCAACGCATCCAGGGACTGGCCAGTCCCTCTTCGAACCGTCGCAATGAAGCGGCTGCGCCCGCCGGGCGCGACAATGTCGCCGCCATCGTTCAGGCCCTGACGGCCGGACGCTCCGCTAACCATTCCGCCAAACAAAGCCTCAACGCCGCGCGTCGTAATCTCGACGACGACCTGTTCGCCGCCTGAGTTCGGAACCCCATTTCATGGCCCGCCTTCCTCGCATCCTGCCCTTGATCGCCATCGCCATCGGCGGGGTCGTCGCCGTGCGCGCCGTCGGCGTCGCGCCTGGCCTGTTCGACGGGGCCAAGGCCTGGGCCGAGGAGGCGGTTCCATCTGCGGCCGGCGCGCCGCCCAAGCCGGTTCTGCCCGGCACCTGTTCCGCCTTGTCTCCCGAACAGCTGGCCCAGCAGGCCGGGATTTCGCCGGCCGAGCTGAAGATCATCCAGTCGCTGTCGCAGCGCCGCGCGGCGCTGGATGCGCGTGACCAGGACTTCGCCACTACTCTGCCGCTGATGGTCGCCGCCGAGCAGAAGCTGGACGCCAAGGTCAAGGCGCTGGAAGCCTTGAAGGCCGAGATGAAGCAGATGCTCGGCCAAGTCGACGAGCGCGAGAAGGCCGAGATCGATCGTCTGGTTCAGGTCTATTCCGCCATGCGTCCCAAGGAGGCCGCCCCGGTTATGGCCGCGCTTGAGGACCGGGTGCGCCTGCCGGTCGCCGCCGCCATGCGTCCGCGCACCCTGGCCGCCATTATTGCCCAGATGAGCGCGCCGCAAGCCAAGGAACTGACCGAGAAACTCGCCGCCCGCTTCCAGGCCCAGCAGATGGCCGCTCGCGCCGCCGCCGCAGAGGCCACACCGCCTCCGGCCGCTACGCCTGCCGCTGCTGCGCCAGCCGCGACGACCCCGCCTGCGACGCCGACGGCTCAGCCCGCGGCCGCCCCAACGACCCGTCCGACGCCGCGCCCGGCCGCCAACCGTCCCGCTGCGCGACCGGCGGCTCGCCCGGCCGCGACTCCGGCGCGCCGTCCCGCCGCCACGCCTGCGGCTGCTCCCGCCGCGACCGGCCCGCAGGCCTATCAGCCGTCAGCGGCCCCCAACGCCCAGCCCCGGCAAACTGTGCAGTAACCTTAAGTGTAATCTCGACGCTGACGTTTCGTCTCGACAGCGCGCACTGTTCGACCAATGATCTTCGAACGCTCCGTCAGAGAGCGATGACATCGAGGATCCGCGCCATGATCGGCGAACTGCTTTACGTGGCGCACCGCATGCGCAGGGCCATCATACTCGCCGTTCCGACGGTCGGAACTGTGATGATGGCCGCCGTCGCCCAGCACTATCACTTGCTGCCCTAGGGTCTTCGAACCCGGTTTCCACCCGGTTTCGGATTGGCAGGGCGCGCCAGCGCGTCTATCACCGCGCCTTCCCGAGATCTGAGCCCGACCAACGCCATGTCCGACACGCCCCCCGATCGCCTTTCGGTCGACCCGTCCAGCCCGCATCACGACGCCGAGGTCCTGCAACGCGGCGTCGGCATTCGCTTCAAGGGCGAAGAGAAGACCAATGTCGAGGAATATTGCGTGTCCGAAGGCTGGGTGCGTCTGGCGCTCGGCAACCGCGTGGATCGCAAGGGCAAGGCCCTGACCGTGAAACTGCAGGGTCCGGTCGAACCCTATTTCCAGAACGACTGAACCTACCTAGGGTCCGGCTCTCATCTGAGTCCGGAGCCTGCTTATGTCCATCCGTCTGCTGACCGCCAGCGCCGTCGCCCTGGGTCTTGTCGCGTTTACCCCCGCGGCCCATGCTCAGGATGCGGCGACGGTGCAGCAGGCGATCGTGGTGCGCGACGCCGCGATGCGCTCGAACATCGCCATGGACTATGTCACCCAACTGACGACGCGGTTCGGCGCGCGCCCGGCGGGTTCGCGTTCCGAACAACAGGCCGCCGCCTGGGCCGCCGACTATCTGCGCGCCAACGGCTTCCAGAACGTCCGCATCGAAGAGTTCCCACTGGTCGGCTGGGAGCGGGGCGAAAGCTCGGCCGCCATCGTCGGCGACAACGCCCAGGCCCTGGTCGCCGCCGCCCTGGGCCACTCGCCGGCCACGCCGAGGGGCGGCGTCGAGGCGGAGATCGTGCGCTTCTCCACCTTCGAAGACCTGCAGGCCGCGCCCGAGGCCGCCGTCCGCGGCAAGATCGTCTATGTCGATCTGGGCCAGATGCACCCCATGCAGGACGGCTCGGGCTATGGTCCCCAGACCCGAGTGCGCGGCGCCGGCCCCGGCGTGGCGGCGGTCAAGGGCGCGGCGGCCTTCGTCATGCGTTCGGTGGGTTCGGACGAAGACCGGATGCCGCACACCGGCACCACCCGCTATGTCGACGGCAAGCCGACCATTCCCGCCTTCGCCCTTGCCGCGCCCGACGCCGATCAGGTCAGCCGTCTGGTCGCCCTGGGCCAGCCGGTGCGCATGCGCCTGACCTCGACCGCCCGCACCTATCGCACCACCAGCCAGAACGTGATCGGCGATCTGCCGGGCGCCACGCGCCCCGACGAGATCATCGTGCTGGGCTCCCACATGGATAGCTGGGACCTGGGCACTGGCGCCATCGACGACGGGGCCGGGGGCGCCATCACCATCGCCGCCGCCAAGGCCATCGCCGACAGCGGCCGTCGTCCGGCCCGCACCCTGCGCGTCATCTTCTACGGTTCGGAAGAAGTGGCACAGCCGACCGCCCAGACCGGCAACGGCGGCGGCGTCTACGCGCGTGGCCAGGGCGCAGCGCTGGACAAGCACATCATCGCCGGCGAGAGCGATTTCGGCGCCGACCGCATCTATGCCCTGCGCCTGCCCGCCGGCGCGCAAGGCTCGGACTTCCAGAAGGCCGCGACCCGCGTCCTCTACCCGATCGGCGTCCTGGCCTCCGATCGCGTCGAGACCGAAGGCGGCGTCGATGTCGGACCGATGGGCCCGCTGGGCGTGCCCTTTTTCGGCCTCGCTCAGGACGGAACCCGCTATTTCGACCTGCACCACACCGCCAACGACACGCTCGACAAGATCGACCCGGCGCAATTGAACCAGAACGTCGCCGCCTGGGCCGGCCTGCTGTGGCTGATCGCCGACTCCGACGTGGACTTCCGGGCGATGAAGCCCGCGACCACGCCGGCGACCCCAACACGCTGACGACTTGGAGACCCGGCCCGGTTCCGTCTATAGGAGCCGAACCGGGCCAGACCGGGCTGCGGGCGTGGCGAAACTGGTAGACGCAGCAGACTTAAAATCTGCCGGACGAAAGTCCTTGCCGGTTCAAGCCCGGCCGCCCGCACCACTCCGACTGCCACTCGATCAGAACGGGAAGAAGATCGGGATGGCGACCATGGCGGCGATCCAGGTGATCAGGTTCAAAGGCAGGCCGACGCGGACGAAGTCCATGTAGCTGTAGCCGCCCATGTTAAAGACCAGCACATTGGTCTGGTAGCCGAACGGGGTGGCGAAGGCGGCAGAGGCCGCCATCATGACGCACACCAAGAAGGGGCGGGGATCGACGCCCAAGCTTTCGGCCAGGGCCACGGCGATGGGAGTGATCAGCACCGCGACGGTGGCGTTGGACAGCAGTTCGGTGGCGAACAGCGTCACGCCGTAAAGCACGATCAAGGCGCCCAGCGGCCCCAGGGGCCGGATCACACCGATCAGACGATCTGCGCCGGCGGACGCCAGCCCCGTGACCTCGATGGCCGTGCCGACCACGACCATCCCGGCGATCAGCAACAGGATTTCGGGGCGCAGTCCGGCATAGGCCTCCTCAGGTGTGATGACGCGCAGCAGGATCAGTCCGACGGCGCCGGCAAAGGCTGAGGCGGCGATCGGCGCCCACCCCAGCGCGGCCGACAGGATCACTAGCACAAACACGCTCAGCGAGATCGCAGCCGGCTTCAGCCGTAGCGGACGATCAGCGGCTCCATACAGTTCAACGTCGCCGAGATGCGCATCACCCGAACCATCGACCTGATTGCGTGATCCGCCCAGGCGCGGCAGGCCGAACGGCAGCAGGCGCTTGCGGCGATTGATGGCCTCGGCCTCTGCGCGGCGACGCGCCTCTTCCATTTCCGCCAGGCGCGCGGTTTCCGCCTCATCCCTGGCGACCGATCGACCCAGCTGGCGCGCACCCACGAAATAGAGCCACAGGCCGCCGACGACCGCGATGGCCAGACCCACGGGGGTGATCTCGAACAGGCCGAAGACCGGCTGGCCGGCGTTGCGGGCCATGTCGTTGACGAGCAGGTTGGTCGAGGTCCCGATCAGCGTCAGCAGACCGCCCATGACCGTGACGTGGCTGAGCGGCATCAGAAAGCGTTTCGGCGACAGGCGCAAGGATTGGGCCACGTCGCGGATCACCGGCGCGGCCAAGACCACCACAGGGGTGTTGTTCAGAAAGCCGCCGACCGAACCGCACAGGCCGATGACGATCCAGATGCCTCGGGCGCCGATCCGGGCGGAAAGCTGCGTCGCCTGTCGAATCAACCAGCCCAAGAGGCCGGACAGTTCGATAGCGTAGGCGATGACGAACAGGCCGGCCAAGGCGATGACGGCGGGACTGGCGAAGGCGCCCTGCACCTCGACCGGCCGCACGACGCCCAACAGCAGAAGGACGGCGGCGCCGGTCAGGGCGACGACGTCGGCCCGCATCTTGCCGTGGATCAGGACGCCCACGACGGCGACGAGCACGGCGAGGGCGGCGATCTGGTCGAAAGTTATGTTGCTGTGCAGACCGTCCCCCATCGTTCGCGTCAACCTTTTCGGGTCAACGCATCCACCTCAGCGGTTCGCGTGTTAGAGTGGTTCCATGCTCGAAACGATTGCGTCGCCTCGGTCTTCGATAGTCGCGCTTGCGGCGTCCCTGTTGGCGCTCGCCGCTTGCCAGCGTGAGCCGCAGCCTGCGCCTGCTCCGGCCCAAAAATCCGAAACGCCGCCGGTCCTGGACCGCGCCGGCCTGCTTCAGGCCATGGACATCGCCGCCTCGGCCTTCGCCGCAGGGCGCGAGGTCGGGGGCGCGTCTCTGGCAGGGCGTCGCTTTGTCGTGCGCCAAGCCTTTGGCTGCGGTGAGCCCGGCGACGCCGCCGAGGCTGCGGCCGATGGGCTGGCGACAGTCGCTTGGGCGAAGGATAGTCAGAGCCTGAAGGTCAGCCTGGCGCCGGCCGATTGGCTGCGGTCCGGCCTGATCGCAAACGACGACAGCAGCCTGGAGGCGTCCGAAGGCTTCTGGTTGGCCCGGCCGTGGCTGCGCACCGAGGCCTGCCCGGCGATTGCGCCCGGCGCCTCGGCTTCAAGCCAGGCCTCGCCTCAAACGGCAGGGCTGGCCGCCATATTCAAGCCAAACGGCGCGCGGACCGGCCGCCGAAACGGCCGCGCCTACGAGTTCACCCTGCGCGGCGAGGATGGCCAGCCGCCAGCGCCATCAGCACAGGGCTATCGTCTCGTGCTGGAAGGCCGGATGACCACCTTCGCCGACGGCCGCGCCATTCACTGTCGTGCAGCCCCTGATCAACGGCCGGTTTGCATCGGCGCAGTGCAACTCGACCGCGTCGCCTTCGAAGACGCCAACGGCCAAATGCTCAGCGAATGGCGCGACGGTTAGGTCTAGAACAGGCTGACCGGAAAACCGATCAACCCTGATGACTGCAGGTGCTCGATGCCCTCCATGACGGGGATGGCGGCGAGGAAGACTAGGCCGTCGCGCAGGGTGCGGACGAAGAAGGCGGGACGGATGGTCAGCTGCTCGGCGTCGCGCCAGCGGGCGGGATTGGGCAGGAAGCGCGGCGTGCGGGCGCAGTAGGCGGCGTAGGGCGCGCCGAAATGTTCGGCCAGCCAGGCCTCTTCGCGACCGACCGTGCGCAGGAAGACCAAAAAGGTCGCCACGGCGAAGGTCGCGCCGATCGTCACGCTGCCGGTCTGGGCGCCGACGCCGAAGGCGCCGATGAAGCTGAAGACATAGAGCGGGTTGCGCGTGATGGAATAGGGGCCGCGATCGACGATCTCGGCCTTCTTGCGTCCGCCGATATAGAGCGAGCACCAGGCGCGGCCGACGATGGCGACGATGATCGCGGCCAGGCCCAGGCCTTCGACGCCCTCATGCCATTCGCCGTCGAGGGCGGCGACCGAGCGGACGCTGGCGGTCAGGACGATGAGGGCCAGCAGAACCAGGCCGGCGAACCATTTGCGACGGCGTTGGACGACGTCGAGCGACAGGGCGGGGGGAACAGGGCTCATGATGATATGTTCAGTGATGCTGCTGAGCGCGGACGAGCAGGGCGCGGGCCTCAGCCTTGCGACCGCGGTCGGCGACGGCGCGGCCGGGACGGGCCGGGGCGTCGATGGCCTTTTGCAGATAACGCGCGGCGCCGTTCCAGTCGTGTTCGCGAACCAGCAGATCGCCCATGAAGAAGTTGGCGTCGACATCGTTGGGCGCCATGGCCAGACCGCGCAGTAGGTAGTCGCGGGCGCGCTGGCGGTTGCCGAAGCCGATCGGGGCGCCCGGCACCTGGGCGTAGAGCGAACCGAGGCTGACATAGACCGAGCCGTTCAGCGCGCGCGGGTTGATCCGCTCGGCCTGTTCCAGTTCGGTGCGCGCCTCACGCACGAGGCCCAGCGCGCCGATGCCGCCCTTCAATCCCGCTTCCGATGCGGTGATGATGGCGTCCCAGACCAGAGGTTCGGCGCGGTTGGGGCATTGAGCCACGACGGCGTCGGCCTGGGTGTTCAGGCGCGCCATTTCCGCCATTCGAACGCCTTGCGGAACTTCGAAGTTCACATGGTCCCACGACTGCTGGAGACCGCGCGCGCGGTCGTCGCAGGCGTCTGCATGGGCGACGGAGGCAACCGTCAGGGGGGCGGCCATCAGGGACAGGGCGAACAGGGCGGTTTTCATGGCGTGTCTCTCCTTTTTCTGTGGTTCAGCCGGCGAACAGGGCGCGGGCCTTCAGGTCGTTGGACTTCAGGGCCCCGTCGATCAGACTGGGCGCCAGAGCGTTGAGGCGGACGAACAGGTTTTCGGGGAAGCCGAGGTAGACGTCGCGGCGATCTGAGCGGATGGCGGCGACGATGCGGTCGGCGATCGGGTCCGGATCGTCGACGGCCATGCCGGTCAGGCGCGCATATTCATCGACCTTGGCGGAGTTGAACGGCGTGGCCACCGCGCGGGGCGCGACATAGGTTACGCCGACGCCCGTACCGGCCAGTTCGCGGCGCAGCGATTGGCTGAGCGCCCGCATCCCGGCCTTGGCGCTGGAATAGCTGGCGAAGTGCGCGAAGTTGATCGAGCCGAAAATGGAGCCGACGTTGGCGATCTGGCCGTGCTTGCGCGCCTTCATGCCGGGCAGGACGGCTTGGGCCAGACGGGCCGGCGCGACCAGATTGACCATATAGGTCGCCAGCAGGTGCTCGGGCGTCTGCTGCTCTAGCGGGCCGAAATGCTGGATGCCGGCGATATTGATCAGAATGTCCCAGGCGCGGCCGCCGGCCTGTTCGGCGACGCTGTCGAGGCCCTGCGGAGTGGACAGGTCGCCCACCAGGGTGTGATGGCCCGCCACCGGCGCGCGGGCGACGATCGTGACCCGACCGCCCTCGCGCTCGATCCGCTCGACCACGCGACGTCCCAAGGCGCCGGAGCCGCCGGTGACCAGGATGTTGCGATCCTCAAACTGCATCGACCGTCTCCCGCGCTGCGATGTGGGGGATGGAGGCGAAGACCCCGCCGAACAGGCCGAACATCACCTTGGCCATGTGGACGATGGCGGCGCGGTCGTCGGCGTCCGACACCCCGTCCAGCAGTTGCTTGAGGAACAGGATATGATCCTGATCCAGAGCCCCGTGGGAAATCAGATAGGTGAAGGCGGCGGGCGGCAGGCCCAGGCTTTGCTGCACGGCCTCGGCGCCGACGCTGGCCAGTTGGATGCTGGTGCCTTCCAGCACATAGACCATGCCGAAGAAGGCCATCGGATTGACGCGCTGGATGGTATCATAGGCATAGGCCACCATCAGTTCGGTCGCGACGTTCGGGCCGTCCTGCACGGTCTGATCGGGGTCGCCGCCGGCGGCGCGGATGTCGTTAAGGATCCACTGCTCATGGCCGGTTTCCTCGGCGATATAGTCGTCGAGCGCGGCCTTGAAGACGGCGTGGGCATTGTCCAGCCGCGACCGGGCGGCCTGCATCAACGGCACGGTGTGGCGGACGTGGTGATAGGCCTGGGCCAGATAGGCGACGTAGGTGTCGCGACTGATGCGGCCGGCCAAGCCGTCCCTGATCTGGGGGATGGCGGCGAAGGCGGCCCGCTCGGTTGCGGTCGCGGCGACCAGGGTTTCAAAAAACGACATGCGAACTCTCAGGCGGCTTGCGAGGGGGAGGGGGCGTAGGTGCGCAGCAGGGTCTCGCGACGCGGACGACCGTTGGCGGTGACCTGACCGGCGGCGGGATCGAAGGGCGGGACCAGACGCCAGTCGCCGATGCGGGCGTAGTCGGGCAGGCGGGCGTTGGCGCGCGCCACGGCCGCTTCGACCTGGGCCAGTTCGGCGCCGGGCGTCGCCACGATCAGGGCCGACAACGACGCCTGCGCCTCGCCCATCGCCATGGCCTGAAGGATGTGGGGCTCGGCCAGAAGCTCGCTCTCGACCCATTCAGGCGCGACGTTGCGGCCGAAGGCGGTGATCAGGGTGTTGGCCTTGCGGCCTTCGATGCTGAGCCGTCCATCGGCGTCGAAGCGGCCGATGTCGCCTGTGTGCAGACGCTCCGGCGCGGGCGCCTGGCCGACGTAGCCAAGGAAGGGATGGGGCGAGACCAGGATTTCGCCGTCGTCGGCCAGATGGACTTCAAGGTGAGGCAGGGGCCGGCCGACCGTGCCGGGGCGGGCGTCGTCCGGACTGTTGAGCGCCACGACCGAGGCGCATTCACTGAGGCCATAGCCCTCGACCACGGGCAGGCCGGCGTTGGCGGCGGCCTCCAGCAGGACCGGGGAGACGCGTGCGCCGCCGACCGCGATCATCTCCAGCCGATGATCCAGCCGCATCGCACCCTGGGCGGCGATCAGGCCGCGCAGCAGTTCGGGAACCAGGATCAGGGTCGTGGCGCCGGTCTGGACAACGGTGGTCAGCAGGCGCGCAAAGTCGGGGCGGAAGGCCTGGCCCATCCCGGCCTCG
Source organism: Brevundimonas vesicularis (assembly GCF_027886425.1). Taxonomy (NCBI): domain Bacteria; kingdom Pseudomonadati; phylum Pseudomonadota; class Alphaproteobacteria; order Caulobacterales; family Caulobacteraceae; genus Brevundimonas; species Brevundimonas vesicularis. The sequence goes on from NZ_CP115671.1 coordinate 1,176,442, forward strand.
GCTAGGCTGGCGGCGTGATAGCGGCCGCCGGCCAGAAGCGTCGCATAGAGGCCGGCGACATTCTCCAGCAGCACCGCCAGCGGCAGCACCGGCAGATGCAGCCCGGCGCGATCCCGGCCCAGGACCTGAACCAGAGAGGCGGCGACCGCCTCCATCTGATCCTGCGATAGGCAGACGCCCTTGGGCGCGCCGGTCGAGCCGGAGGTGTAGGTGATCTTGGCCGTGCCGGGATGCAGATCGCGCACCGGCAACCCTGTCGGCGTCAACCGGATCGGCGCGCCGCCCGCCGTCAGTTCGCCCGGAGCGCCCGGCGTGATCAGCAGCCCGGCGCCGGCGTCGGCCAAGGCGTGATCGCGTTGAGCGGCCGTGAAGAAGGGCGGGATCGGCACGCTCGGCCGCTGGGCGAGGATCAACGCCAGATCGACGACGACCCAGGCCGGCCCGTTGTCGAGCAGGACGCCGACCGGAGATCGATCATCGGCCAGGGCGGTGGCCAGCTGACCGACCTGCGCCAGCAGTTCGGCCGCGGTCAGCGAACCCTCGGCCCACTGGATCACCACATCATCGGGCGTGGAGCGGGCGCGACGCGACAGGGCGTCCAGAACGGCGCTCATGAGCGATCCTCATAGTGCAGGCGGGTGCGGACGGCCCGTCCGATCGGGGCCGTTTCTGAGAAGTGATCCAGCGGTGCGGTCGCCGCGTCGATCGAGCCGGCCAGCACCACCGGATCGGTCTGATAGTAGGCGCCCCAGCTGCCGCCGCCGTCGTCGAGGCGGCGCGGATCGGCGCGCGCGAGTTGAAGCGCGCCCAGACCGGCCTTGTGGAAGATGCGGCGCAGTTCGTCGGTCGCGGTGGCGACGGCGAACCGCAGACCTTCGGACTGCAGATGATGGGCCATGGCGGCGAACAGGAAGACGGTCGCGCCCTGTCCGCTGGAAGCCAGGCTGCCGATCTCGACCACCTGCGCGCGGTCGATGACGGCGCCGATGGCCTGGCTCAGGACCGTCTCGACGGAGCCGTCCAGATATTGTTCCAAGTACAGGGGCGCCTCGGCGGCGTGCCGGAAGCCGACGGCGGCGTAGATGACGCCAGCCTCGTCCTGAACGCTCATCAGGGTCGGGAAATGGGCCTGGATTTGGCCGCCATAGGCCTCGGCGTAGGCCGCCTCGATGAACTGCTCCACGCGGCGACGTTCGCCTCGGCAGGGGTCGTCGAACCGGATGATGCGCGACGACAGCGTGCGGCGCGCGCGCGGCCGAACCGGATCGGCGTCTTCGGGCAGGCGGAGTGAAAACATGCGGGCCTCGGGCCAGGGGACTTCGGGCCAGAGACGACGCGGTGCGGCGACCCCCACAAAAAAATCTTTCGCCGTCGCAATCGCGGTTGCCGCAGAGGGCGCAGCAACCCACGATGGGGTGGTGAACGCCTCTTCCGGTCCCCCTCAGCACGACCCGAGCCGACCGGCGCGGCAGGCCCTGGCGGACGCGTGGCTGGACAGCCGCCCCGCCTTGGTGCGCTTTCTGACGGCGCGCACGGGATCGTCGGCTGCGGCCGAAGATCTGGCGCAGGATGTCTGGGTGCGGCTGCAATCCATGACCGAGGAGGCCGCCGCCGAGGTTCGCCACCCGCAGGCCTTCCTCTATCGCATCGCCGCCAATCTGGCCCTGGATGCGTCCAAGGCGCAGCGTCGTGCGGGCGCGCGCGATCTGGAATGGCGGCGCGCTTCCGCTATCGATGACGTGGCCGAAGCTCAGGATGCGCCGTCGGCCGAGGATGCCGTCTGGGCGCGGCTGAAGCTGGAAAAGGTGGTCGCCGCGATCGACCGGATGCCGCCCAAGGCCGCCGAGGCCTTCCGTCTGCACAAGATGGCCGGGCTCAGCCAGGCCGAGGTCGCCGAACGGATGGGCGTCTCGCGCAGCGCGGTCGAAAAATACGTTTCCGCCTCGCTGAAGGAACTGCTGCTGCGGGTCGGTTGGCCATGACGACCGGATTTCGCCATTTTTCATTGAGGATGCGGCGCGACCGCGTCGTCTCTCCCCCAAAGCCCGCTCGGGCCCGGACCGGATCATGACCCAGGACGACGTCATCAAGGACGAGGAGATCGCCGCCCAGGCCGCCGCCTGGGTCGTGCGTCTGCGCGCCGATGACGTGACGATCGTGGACATCGACGCGGCCACGGCCTGGCTCGATCAAGACCCGGCTCATCGGCGCGCCTTCGACGAGGCCGAGGGGCTGTGGACCGCTTCGGACGACCTGTCCGACGTTCAGCCGGGGCCGGTCATCGACCTGTCGGCGCACCGCGAGCGGCGCAAGGGCTTGGGGCGGCGATGGATGGTGGCGGCCCCGGCGATGGCTGCGGCCGTCGCCGCGGCGATCTTCCTGGGTCCACTGCTGCAAACCGAGCCGACCGTGGTCTACAGCACCGCACCCGGCGAAACGCGGACGGTGACGCTGGACGACGGATCGCGGCTTCAGATCAACGGCGGCTCGACACTGTCGGTGAAGATGGAGCGGGGACGGCGTCTGGTGCATATGGATCAGGCCGAGGCGACCTTCGACGTCGCGCATGACGCCGGCCGACCCTTCCTGATCAATGTCGGCGAAAGCCAGGTGCGCGTGGTCGGCACGGCCTTCAACATCCGCCGATCCGCCGATGACACCCAGGTGGCGGTGCTGCGGGGCGTCGTCGAGGTCAGCGACCTGAAACAGCCCGCGCGGCGGGTGCGTCTGACGGTCGGTCAGTCGGTGCAGCGCGACGACGCCGACGACCGGATGACCTTGGCCCCGGTCGATGTCCGCACCGCGGCCGCCTGGACCCAAGGGCGACGGGCCTATGACGATCGGCCTCTGCGAGAGATCGCCGCCGACCTCAGCCGCGCCTTCGCCACGCCGGTTTCTGTGGCGCCGAACGCGGCGAACCTGCGCTTCTCCGGCACGCTGGTGCTTGATGACGAAGCGGCGGTGATCGGCCGGCTGGAACGGTTCCTGCCGATCAAGGCCACTCGCGGGCCGCAAGGGGTTCGTCTAGAACGGCGCTGAACCTGCTTCGGACGTCGCCTTTTGGTACGAGCCTTCCTCTGCGCCCTGGTCGTCGTTTGCGGTGTGACCACGCCGTCGATCGGCATGGCCCAAGGGCGATCCTCGCTTCAGGTGTCGGTTTCGCCTCAGCCGTTGCGGACCGCCGTCCTCGACTTCGGTCTCCAGGCGGGCGTCAGCATCGACGCCGCCGGAAGCGAGCGGTGCGGCCCCACGCGCGGGGTGAGAGGCCGACTTTCCGTCGATGCGGCCTTGTCCAGATTGATGCTGGGCACACACTGCGTCGCGACACGCGTCGGCGACGGCGCCTACAGGATCGTGCGGGTCGCCGCTGCGCCGCCTGCCGTGGCGCGGACGATCTCGGCACCGCCTGCGCCCGTGACCCCGACGATGCTGGATGAAGTCGTGGTGACGGCGTCGCGCACGGACAATCTGCTGCTGTCGCGCGCCCCCTACGGCCTGTCGTCGCTGGACGGGGTGACGCTGGAACGGGCCGGGGTCAGCGACCTCGACGGCGTCGCCGCGCGCGTCTCCGGCCTGACAGTCACCAATCTGGGGCCGGGGCGCGACAAGCTCTTCATTCGCGGCCTGGCGGACGGACCCGTTGCGGGACAGGCGCAAAGTCTGATCGGGCTCTATCTCGACGATGTGCGCCTGACTTACGACGCGCCCGATCCGGCGTTGCGTCTGGCCGACATCGAACGGGTCGAGGTTCTGCGCGGGCCGCAGGGGGCGCTGTACGGCGCCGGCTCGATGGGCGGCGTCGTTCAGATGGTCAGCCGCGCGCCGGACCTGGACGGCGTCTATGGGCGCGTGACGGCGGAGGGGGCTCTGACGGCCGGCGGCGCGCCGGGCGACGCCGTCGAGCTGATGATCAACGCCCCGATCCTGCGTGATCGCCTGGCGGTCCGGGTCGTCGGCTATGACGAGACGGTCGGGGGCTACGTCGATGATCAGGCCCTCGGACTGAGCAATACCGGCGGCATGCATCGGCAGGGGTTGAGGGCGGCGGCGCTGCTGCGTCTGACCCCCGGCTGGACCTTGAAGACGGGATTTCTCGCCCAGACCATCGACGTCGATGACAGCCAGTACGCCAACCTGGGCGCCGACCAACCCTATGCGCGTCGTCGCAGCCTGACGGAGCCCAGCCGAAACGATTTCGACGGCGTCTGGGCCTCGGTGGACGGGGATCTGGGCTGGGCGCGGCTGCGAGCCTCGTCCAGCGTTCAGTCGCACGGCCTCGATGCGCGCTACGATGCGACGCCTGCGGCCGGATTGTTCGGGCTTACGGGAACAGCAGCGCTGGACCAGGCCGACGACCTGTCGGCTGCGGTGCACGAGGTGCGGTTGAACGGCGACTTCGGCGCACGGCTGAAGTGGAGCGCCGGGCTGTTCTTCTCGGAATACACCCACACCCGCACCGTTGCGATCTCGGACGGGCAAGGCGGGCCGGGGGTCTATCGACAACGCAGGCGCGACCATGTGGACGAGGCGGCTCTGTTCGGCGACGCCGCCTATGCGCTAAACGACAGCCTGAAGATCACGGCCGGCGCGCGCCTGTTCCGCATCGGGGTCGAGCATCGCAGCGAAACCGCCGGCGATCCGACGCAGGTGTCTGGAGAAGACGCGCTGGTCGATATCACCCCGCGTCTGGTGATCGAATACGATCGCGGTCCTTTCGTCTTCTACGCCCTGGCGACCGAGGGCTATCGCGGGCCGGGCTTCAACGCCGGCGCCGTGCCAAATGGCGATCAGCAGCCCGCGCGACGCGTGAAGCCCGACGAGATCGTCGCCGGCGAGGCGGGCGCGCGCTTCACCCTGTTCGAAGGGCGACTGCGCGGGCGAAGCGCGATCTTCGTCGCCGATTGGCGCAACATCCAGTCGGACCGGTTCGATGCGCGGGGCCTGCCCTTCACCGCCAATCTGGGCGACGGCCGCAACCGCGGCATCGAGGGCGAGGTCGAATGGCGCGACGGCCCATGGACGCTGGATGCGCATGCCGTCTTCAATGATCCCGAGTTGACCCGACCGGATCCCGGTTTCGCGCTGGGGACCGACACACGCCTGCCGGCGGTCGCCGATTTCAGCGTGCAGGGCGGCCTCGTGCATGAGGCGCATCTGGCGCACGCGACGATGCGTTCGGAGCTTCGCCTGGGCTATGTCGGCCCGACGGATATCGCCCTGTCGCCGACCTCGACCGGCGCGTCGGCCGGCTATCTGACCAGTTCGCTGGGCGTCGGCGTGGAGATCGATCGCTGGGCGATCAGGGCGTCGATGGACAATCTGTTCAACCGCAGCGACGACACCTTCACCTTCGGCAATCCCTTCTACGCCTCGGGCGACATCAGCACGCCGCAACGACCGCTCACCGCCCGCCTGGCCCTGACCGCCCGTTTCTGATCAGGCGGCGATGTGGAACAGCCGGCCCACGCCCGCCGTGATGGCCATGGCGAGCGCGCCCCAGAAGACGACGCGCAGGGCCGATCGTCCGACAGGCGCGCCGCCTGCGCGAGCGCCCAGGGCGCCCAGCACGGCCAGACCCAGCAGGGCGGAAACCGCGACCCAGATCGCCAGCGTGTCCAGCGGCGCGACGGCGGCGACGACCAGAGGCAGCGCGGCCCCGGCCGAGAAGGTGATCGCCGAGGTCAGCGCCGCCTGGATCGGCCGCGCGGTGGTGATCTCCGAAATACCCAGCTCGTCGCGCGCGTGGGCGCCCAGCGCGTCATGCGCCATCATCTGGCGCGCCACCTCGGTCGCCAGATCCGGCGCGACGCCTCGTCCGACATAGATGCCGGCCAGTTCGCGCGTCTCCGCTTCATGATCACCGGCCAGTTCGACAGCCTCGCGCGCGAGATCGGCCTTTTCGGTGTCGGACTGCGAACTGACCGAGACATATTCGCCCGCCGCCATCGACATCGCGCCCGCCGCCAATCCGGCGACGCCCGCGATCAGTATGCCGCCATGACCGGTCGCCGCCGCCGCGACGCCAACCACCAGACTGGCCGTCGACACCAGCCCGTCATTGGCCCCCAACACCGCCGCCCTGAGCCAGCCGATGCGATCGACCCGATGGGTTTCACTGTGCAGCATGCGCCTTCTCCGTAGTCGTCGCACCGAGCATGGACCGGGCGTTGGCTTGAAGCTAGGCGCGGCGTTTATATCCCGACGATCCGGGCAACTTCGCGCGCCCCGCGACAGCCGCTATGCTGCCGTGATGAGTCGGGCCGCGTCATGATCAAATATATCGGCTCCAAGCGCGCCTTGCTGGGGCATGTGACGGGTGCGGTGGCGGGGGTGCTGCCGCAGGGCGGGCGGGTGTGCGATCTGTTTTCGGGCACGGCCCGGGTCGGGCACGCCCTGAAGAAGCAGGGGTTTCAGGTCTGGTCGAACGACCTGAACGCCTATGCCCACGCCCTGGCGACGACCTATGTTCAGGCGGATCGGGAGCGGTGGGTCGAGCGGGGCGAGGTCGTGCTGGCCGAGTTGCGGACGGTGAAGCCCGAGGCGGGCTGGTTCACCCAGGCCTTCTGTCAGGATGCGCGGTATTTCCACCCGGACAACGGTGCTCGCATCGACGCCATGCGTGACCGGATCGAGGCCATGGGCCTGGAGCCGGAACTCAAGGCCATCGCCCTGGTCAGCCTGATGGAGGCGGCGGACCGGGTGGATTCCACCGCCGGGGTTCAGATGGCCTATATGAAGCAGTGGGCGCCGAGGGCGTTGAAGACGCTGGAGCTGCGCACGCCGGATCTCGTCCCGGCCGTGGACGGGCCGTGCCGCGCGACGCAGGGCGATGCGGTCGAGATCGCCGAACAGGTCGAGGCGGACCTGGTTTACCTGGATCCGCCCTACAACCAGCATTCCTATCTCGGGAACTACCACTGCTGGGAAAGCCTGGTGCTGTGGGACCGGCCCGAGACCTATGGGGTCGCCAACAAGCGGGTGGACGTGAGGACGCGCAAGAGCGCCTTCAACAGCCGGCCCGGCATCGGCCCGGCGCTGCGGACCGTGATTGAGCGGGTCAAGGCGCCGAACCTGATCGTCAGCTTCAACGACGAGGGGTATCTGAGCCGCGCCGACTTGGTCGAGATGCTGTCGGCGCGAGGCCATGTGCAGGTCCTCGAGGTGGCGCATCCTCGCTATGTCGGCGCCCGGATCGGGATCCATAATCCCAAGGGCGAGAAGGTCGGGCAGGTCGGGCGGCTCAAGAATGTCGAGCACCTGTTCGTGGTGACCGAGCGGCCGGTCTCCCTGCCCGTGGCCGCATAGACACCAATGAAAACAACGGAGGGTAGGGCGGAACGCGAATCGCTGCGTGCCGTTGTGGGACTATGCAACCGCACCCGTACACCGCCCCCAAGACCGATCGCCCCGACGACTACCGCGTGCGTCCGGCGGCTGAGCCGCGCTCTTGGGCGCCGCGGACGGCGGATGCGACCTTCACCCATAACGCCGCGCGCTACACGCGGCAGGTCGAAGCTGCTCAACCCATCGAGCAGATCGATGTCGAGCCCGAGGTGGCGCCGCCGCCGCGCTGGATGATGGCGATCGCCGGGGCGGCTGTTGCGGCCCTGATGGGCGCGCTGCTGGGCGGCTTCCTGCACATCTGAGACGGCGTCAGGCCTCCTGCAACAGCGCCTTGATCGGCGACCAACTGCGCCGATGGGCGGGGCAGGGGCCCAGGGTTTTCAAGGCGTTCTGGTGGATCGGGGCGTTGTAGCCCTTGTGACTGGCGAAGCCGTAGCCGGGATACTGGGCGTCCAGATCGATCATCAACCGGTCCCGCGCCGTCTTGGCCAGGATTGAGGCCGCCGCGATGGATAGCGACAACCCGTCGCCGCCGACGACCGTTTGGATTTCGCACGGAAGCTTGAAGCGATAGTTGCCGTCGACCAGGGCGGCGACCGGCTGGACCTGCAAGGCCTCGATGGCGCGGCACATGGCCAGACCCGTGGCATGCAGGATGTTCAGTTCCTCGATCTCGTCTACAGAGGCGAAGCCGACGCCCCAGGCGACGGCGCGGGCCTTGATCTCGGGCTCCAGGGCGGCGCGACGCTTTTCGGTCAGGGCCTTGGAATCGTCGATGCCGGGCGGCAGGTCGTCGGGGTTCAGAATGACCGCCGCCGCCGAGACGGGGCCGGCCCAGGGACCGCGCCCGGCCTCGTCCACGCCGCAGACGTGACCGTTGACGCGCTGAATCAGCACCGTTTCCAGCGCGAGGGTCGGGAAGGCTTTCGGATTTGCGAAGGCTTTAGCCATGGTTCGCCATCGCACGAACCTGGGCGTGACGGAAGCAGGTCGTCTGGTGATCGTTGACCATGCCGACAGCCTGCATGAAGGCATAGACGATGACCGGGCCGCAGAAGTTGAATCCGCGCTTCTTCAGGGCCTTGGCCATGGCGACGGACTGTTCGGTCTGGGTCGGGGCCCGGCGATAGTCGGCGTAGGGGGTCTGGATCGGCTCCCCGCCGACGAAGGACCAGAGCCAGGCGGAGAAGTCCTCGCCGTCATCGCGCATCTGAAGCCAGATCTGGGCGCCCCGGATGGCGGCGTTGATCTTGGCGCGCGAGCGGATGATGCGGGGATCGCCCAGCAGGCGCTCGATGTCTGCCTCGCCATAGCGGGCGACGATCTCGGGATCGAAACAGTCGAAGGCGTCGCGGATGCCCTCGCGTTTTCTGAGGATGGTGATCCAGGCGAGACCGGCCTGAAAGCCGTCGAGCACCAGCTTTTCCCACAGGGCGCGGGGATCGCGCTCGGGCACGCCCCATTCGGTGTCGTGATAGGCGACATAGAGGGGGTCGGTCCCGCACCAGCCGCAGCGGCCGCCGGAAACCTCTGGGGCGTGTGAGTCGGTCATGGCCTGAAGTTGCCAGTCTGTTCCGATTGAGGAAAGGGCGTTCGGCGTCGGGGCGACGGAGGAAAAACACCGTCTAAAGTGTCTAATTCGTCTAATCTCTGAAGCTGTGCTCGGGTGGATGCGGACAGGTTTTGCGGCCTCTGGCGTAAAACCGCGTATTCTAGGGCGCCGGCGGCGGGGGCTGGTCGATTGACGCTGGTCGCAGACAAGTTACGGAAATGTTGGGGGAAGTTTCGCGGCGATACGATGGATGGCGTCGCTCTTTCGTCATCCTCCGGCGAGCAGAGCGAGACCGGGGGACCCAGCGGCACCGAAGGCGAAATCCATCCGCCGCTGGATGGTTGAACACAGAAGCCGCGACAGGTTCGCGCCCCCGCGCGCCGCTGGGTCCTCCGGTCTGCGCCGCAAGCGGCTTGCCGAAGGATGACGAAAACAGGCGCGGGCTTCAGTCCCGGACCAATCCGCCGTCCACGACCAGGTTCTGGCCGGTGACTGCGCGGCTCCAGGGGGAGGCGAAGAAGAGGACGGCGTCGGCGAACTCTTCGGGCGTTGTCACCGATCGCAGCGGGGTCATGCCGGCGATCAGGTCGAAGACGGCCTCGGGCGTGGCGGCGCTGGCGTCGGTGGTGCGCAACAGACCGCCCGAGACCATGTTGACGGTGACGCCGTCAGGGCCAAGGTCGCCGGCGGCGGTGCGGGTCAGGCTGAGCAGGGCGGCCTTGGCGGCGGTGTAGTCGTGGTAGGGCACGACCGGATTCTGGAACAGGTTGGTGCCGATGTTGACGATGCGGCCGAACCGGGCGGCGGCCATGCCGGGCGCGGTAGCCTGGATCAGGTTCAGGGCGCCGCGCACGACGGTCGAAAACTGGCGATCCATCTCGTCCCAGCCGATGGCGGTCATCTGCGATCGGGCGTCGCCGTTGAAGCTGTAGTCCAAGGCGTTGTTGACGACGGTGGTGACAGGGGCGCCGAAATGGTTTTGCGCAGCCGCGACCATGGCGTCCACCGCGGCGCGGTCGGTCACATCAGCCTGGAGGGCGAGGGCGCGCTCGCCGATCTCGGCGGCCAGAGCGTTCGCCGCTTCGCCGCTGTTCCTCCAGTTGATGACGACGCGGGCGCCTTCATGGGCGAAGGCGCGGACGCAGGCGGCGCCGACGCCGCGCGCCCCGCCGGTGACGAGGACGATCTGATCGGCGATCTTCATGGGGGACTCACGCGTTGGAGGAGGGAAGGACGTCCTCGCCCATCCAGGCGGGTTTGCGCAAGCGCACCGGGCGGCCGTCCACGGTCAGGTCGCCGTCGAGGCGGTCGATGCGCAGCAGGGCCATGACCGAACCGTCCTGACCCGAGAGGACCTCGCCCGCGCGCAGTTCGCCCTTCAGGACCTCGGCGCCGAAGGCGGGGGGCGGGCCGTCGAAATCGAGCGGCAGCATCCGGTTCTTGATCGTGCCCCGGCGCTTCATGCGCGAGGTCGTTTCCTGGCCGACGAAACAGCCCTTCTGGAAATCGATGCCGTTCAGCAGGTCGAAGTCGGCCTCGATCGGATAGGTCTTGTCCTGGGGCGCGTCGGCGGTCGGATCGGGCAGGCCGACGGACAGACGGTGGGCGTCGTAGGCGGCCTCGGCGGCGTCCGCAGTGGCCTCGCCATAGAGACGGCCGCCCATCAGGGGCGTGCGGGGGTCGGGGATGAAGCCGGCGGGGGCCTCGGGCCAGGCGGCGAACACCGGGCGGTCGTCGGCGGCGACTTCGACCTTGGCGCGCAGCCTGTACATCGACAAACGCTGGATCAGGGCGTCGCGTCGCTCGGCGGCGACATCCAGAACGACGCCGTCAGCCTGTCCCAGAAGGAACAGGTCGAACAGCAGCCGGCCGGGCGGGGACAACAGGGCGCCGAACCGCAGTTCCCCGTCGGCCAGCGTCTCCACATCCTGGGTCAGCAGGTTGTGCAGAAAGGGTTTCGCCTCCTCTCCCGTGACGGAGATCAGGGCGCGACTGTCGAGACGGGCGATGGGCATGGGGCGAAGATAGGGCCGACGGCGTGGCTTCAGAAGACGCCGCGCCGAATTTAGGCGACAGCGACCGCCGCGTCCTCAAGGCGAGGATCGAAGGTGCGCCAGTCGCTGGCGCCCCAGGCGGTGACGCGCATGACCAGGTCGACGATGTTCATTGGCTTGGCGATGCAGTCGTCCATGCCGGCCTGTTCGTACTGGGTCAGCTGTTCCGGCAGGGTGTTGGCGGTCAGGGCCAGGATCGGCGTGCGGCCTGTCACGCCGGGCAGGGCGCGGATGGCGCGGGTCGCCTCGACGCCGTCCATAATGGGCATCTGGATGTCCATCAGGATCACGTCCCAGTCGCCGGTGCGGGCGGCCTCGACGCCCTGTTGGCCGTCGTTAGCGGTGGCGCAGGCGATGCCCTGGGCCGTCAACACCGCCATGACCAGGGCGCGGTTGCTGTCGTGATCGTCGACATAGAGGACGCGCAGGGTCGGGACGTCCTCATTGGCCAGCGGGGCGGGCTCGGCCGGGGTGTCTGAGGGCGCCAGGGGAACGACGTTGTCGGCCGACAGGTCGATCATGTCGTTGACGACGGACAACAGACGCTGGCCCGCGCCGTTGATGCGGGCGGCCTGATCGGCCTGTTCGTCGGGCAGGCCGGCCTTGGACAACAGGTCGGAGAAGCCGATGACCGCATTCAGGGGCGTGCGCAGTTCGTGCGACATGTCGGTCAGGAACTTCTGCCGGGCCTCGGCCATCGCTGTCTTCTGCTCGGCGGCGACGCGGGCCTGTTCGGCCTCGACGCGCTCGGTCACGTCGATCTCGTTCAGCAAGACGCCGAGATGGCCCGTGACGGGGTCCGTCACGGGACGAATGTCCAGATGGTGCCAGCGCACGCCCTCGCGCGTGATAATCTCGCAGACGTCGGAAATCGCTGACCCCGACAGGGCGGCCGCCAGCATGGGCTGGGCGCGCTCGGGTTCGGCGAACCGGGCCTCGAAGGGGTGCGCGGTCGATCCGTAGGCGGCGAAGGCCGACGGATTGGAGAAGATCGGGCGGGCTTCGCTGTCGAACAGGGTGATCAGGGTCGAGGTGTGACGAAGGGCCTCGACCGCGCGACGCTCCTCGTTTTCCACTGTGATTGGCGCGGCCTCGAACAGCAGGACCGGCGTGCCGTCCGTCAGGCGATAGGTCGAGATCACCGCCGACACGGTCAGCGGTCGCCCGTGCGGGTAGAAGGTCCAGTCTTCCGTCAGGGTCTCGCCATTGGCCGTCTCGCGGGCCAGACGCTCGGTGCGGGCCAGGACGGCGGGGGAGACATTGCTGAAATCGCGCGCCAGCAGGGCGTCGAGATTGTCGGAGCCCCAGAGGTCGAGCGCGGCCGCATTGGCGTAGACGCCGCGCAAGGCGACCGGATCGAACATCCAGATCGGTCGTTTCAGCGCGTCCCAGGCCTGCATCGACGGCGTGCCCTTTCCAGCGACGGCGTTACGGATTTTTATCGTAGGGCCAAGGGCTTAAGCTTCGGCTAAGCTTTCGGCCGATCCAGGGTTGTCACCGCATATCGCGCGACGACGCCGTCCGGCTGGAAATCGTGTTCGGCCAGCCGGTCGAGGGACATCAGGACGCGAGTGGTAAAGGCGTCGGTGTCGCCATCCTCGATCGCCGGGCGCAGCCAGTCGGTGACGACGGCGCGGGCGGGATAGGTTCCGACGGGGCCGGGAATGCTGAGCGCCACCTCGATCCCTTCCGCGATCCAGCCGGCGACGGTCACGAAGAAGTCGGGCGAGGCCAGGAAGTCGGAGCGGCGCAGGACATACAGGGTGATGACCCCGTCCTCCACGCCGTCGGGGCGGACGATGACGCCGCTGCGATCGGGCCGCCAGTCGTCCGACAGCTCGACCACGCGCCACAGGCAGAACCAGATGCGGCAGGTGTTCGGCCGGATTGCGTGGACCGAACAGCCCGCGCCGTCGACGCAATAGGCGCACAGCTCGCCCGTCGGCTTGGCCAGTTCCGGCAGGTTCAGCGGAATGACCCGGCAGCATTCGACGCAACCGCCGCAGGTCCGGCCGGGAAGCAGGGGCAGGCTCACCCGGCTGAACGCTCCAGGCGGGCGATGCGGCGGTCCATGTCGGCGACGACCGCTTCCAGCCGGGCCTTTTCGGAGGCCATGTCGATCGGCGTGCCGTCCTCGTAAGAAATCGTCGCGCCCTTGGCGATCAGGTCCAGCCGGTAGATGGCCGTCACGCGCTGGGCCTTGAAGCGTTCGAGGGCGGCGGCTTCTAGATCGGGGGCGGCTGGGTCGGGCGTCTGGCTCATGCGCGTCGCTGTAGCGCATGGGGCCTTCCTGTGGAAACACGCGTTTGGCGCTGAATCGCAGATAGAATCCCTGTATCCGTCGACGGATGATCGGGCGGTTTCCCATCCTGTACATCGCCGAGGCCGACGCCGAGGACGCCGTGCTGTCCTCCGGCGTTCTGGCGCATCTGGTCGAGAGCCTGCCGCACGCGACCTTCACCATTGTCGGATCGGCCGCCAGCGCGCCGCTGTTCGCCGATACGCCGCGCCTGACGAAGTTGATCGTGCTGGAGCGCGAGGGCCATTTCGAATGGATCGCCCTGTGGAACCAGGTGCGGGCGACCAAATGGGGGCTGGTCGTGGACATGCGCGGCTCTGACCTGTCGGGCAAGCTGAGGCGGCACAAGCGCGCGGTGCGGGGCAAGGATCAGCCGGGCCTGCATGCGGTGGAGGCGGCGGCGGCGGTGCTGAAGCTGGAGCCGGACGAGATTCCGGCGCCGAAACTCTATGTCTCGGACGAGACGCGGGCCCAGGTCGAGGCGCTGATCCCGGCGACGGGCGGTGACGGGCCGATCCTGGCGGTCGGGCCGGGCGTGGAATGGATGGGCAAGCGCTGGCCGGCCGAACGCTACGCCAAGGTCGCGGCCAAGCTGCTGGCCGACGACGGGCCGCTGGCGGGCGGGCGGCTGATGATCGTGGGCGAGGAGATCGACCGCGAGGCGGCGCACACGATCCGCTACGCCGTGCCGCGCGCGCGGGTGATCGAGCTTCAGGGCAAGCTGACGCGGCTGCAGACGGTCGCGGCCCTGTCGACGTCGGTGCTGTACATCGGGGCGGACTCGATCTGGACCCAGCTGGCCGTAGCCTCGGGCGTACCGGTCGTCGCCGCCTTCGGGCCGTCGGACGAGACCGTGCGCGGACCCTGGAAGGGCGAGGCCGTGCGCGGGCCGCGCACCTATGACGAGTTCAAAAAGCTGGATCCGCGCCTGAACCAGGCGATTCAGCATATGATGGACCTGCCGTGGGAGCGGGTGCTGAAGGCGGCGCAGCGGATGTTGAAGGTGCGGGGTTAGCGCGCCCAAAGCGCTGGGTCCCCGCTTTCGCGGGGATGAGCGGAGATATAGTAAGAGCGCATCGCTCATCCCCCAGGAACCGCCCCATGACCCAGACCTATGACCTGATCGTCCGTGGCGGCGAGGTGGCGAACCATGCGGGGCGAGGCATGGCGGATGTCGGCGTGATCGACGACAAGATCGCCTTCATCGGCGACCTGAGCCAGGCCTCGGCGGGCGAGGTCTTCGACGCGACGGGACTGACGGTCCTGCCCGGCGTGATCGACACCCAGGTCCATTTCCGCGAGCCGGGGCTGGAGTGGAAGGAAGACCTGGAGACGGGCAGCCGCGCGGCGGCCCTGGGCGGCGTCGTCGCCGTGTTCGAGATGCCGAACACCAATCCCAACACCACCGACCCCGACGCCATGGCCGACAAGCTGGCGCGGGCGAAGGACCGCATGTGGACCGACCATGCCTTCTACGTCGGCGGCACGCATGAGAACGCCGACTATCTGGGCGAGTTGGAGCGGCTGCCCGGCTGCTGCGGGGTCAAGGTCTTCATGGGCGCCTCGACCGGTGACCTGCTGATCGCCGACGACGAGGGGGTGAGGAAGGTCCTGTCCAATGTGCGCCGCCGCGCCACCTTCCACTCCGAGGACGAATACCGCCTGGTCGAGCGGCGCGGTCTGGCCCGCACCGGCGACTGGACCAGCCACCCCGAGGTGCGCGACGCCGAGAGCGCCATCCGCTCGACCCGACGCCTGGTCGGCCTGGCAAAGGAGACAGGCGCGCGCATCCATGTGCTGCACGTCACGACCCGGGAAGAGATGGAATATCTGCGCTTCCACAAGGATGTCGCCACCGTCGAGATCACGCCCCAGCACCTGACCCTGGTCGGACCGGAAGCCTATGAGCGGCTGGGCAGCTATGCCCAGATGAACCCGCCGATCCGGTCGCAGGAGCATGTGGACGCGCTGTGGCTGTGGGGCATGCAGCAGGGCGTCGCCGACGTGCTGGGCTCCGACCATGCGCCGCACACCAAGGAAGAAAAGGCCAAACCCTATCCGGCCTCGCCGTCCGGCATGCCGGGGGTGCAGACGCTGGTGCCGCTGATGCTGACCCATGTCGCCAATGGGCGACTGTCGCTGGAGCGGTTCATCGACCTGACCTCGGCGGGCGCGCAGCGGGTGTTCGGTACGGCCAACAAGGGGCGGATGGCCGTCAGCTATGACGCCGACCTGACCATCGTCGATCTGAAGTCTAAGCGGACGATCACCCATGAACAGCAGGCGACGCGCTGCGGCTGGACTCCGTTCGATGGGGTGGAGGCGACAGGCTGGCCGATGGCGACGATCGTGCGCGGTCGGGTGGTGATGCAGGACGGCGAACTGATCGGATCGGCGCACGGGCGGCCGGTGCGGTTCATGGAGACGCTGTGAGGGAAGAGCTCGGCCTGATCGGCTTCGGCGCCTTCGGGCGGCTGACGGCGCGTCATCTGTCTGTCTGGTTCGATATCCTGGCGCATGATCCGGCGGCGAGCGATGGCGAAGGCCTCGCGTCCCTGACCGATCTGGCGACCGCCGCCGCCTGTCCGACGGTGGTGCTGGCCGTGCCGGTCGAGGCGTTGGAGACGACGCTGATCGCCATCGGCCCGCATCTGGCGCCCGACGCCCTGGTCGTCGACGTGGGCTCGGTGAAGGTGAAGCCGGCGCGGGCGATGGATGAACTCCTGCCGCCCGGCTTGCGGATCGTGGGAACCCACCCCCTGTTCGGTCCTCAGAGCGGCAAGGACGGTATCGCGGGCCTGCGCATCGCCGTAAGCGAGGTAAGGGGTGCAAAAGACGCCCGCCGCGTCGCCGCCTTCTGCCGCCGGGCGCTGAGGCTGAAGGTGTTTCAGGTCAGCCCCGAGGACCATGACCGCGAGGCCGCGACGGTCCAGGGTCTGACCCATCTGATCGCCCGCGTCCTGATGGCGATGGAGCCCCTGCCGACGCGCATGACCACCGCCAGTTTCGACCGGCTGATGCAGGCCGTCGACATGGTCCGCCACGACAGCCCCGCCGTCTTCCGCGCCATCGAACGCGACAACCCGTTCGCGGCCGAGGTGCGGGCGCGGTTCTTCGCTTTGGCGGATGAAGCACGGGGTGGCTTAGCGTCGAACTGAGGCGCAGAGTGACAATGGGTACTCTAGGGGAGGCTTGGCGCATGGGACTTCTGACCTTCTGTCTGAATGTCACCCTGGATGGTTGCGTCGATCATGAGGCGGGCATCGCCGATGATGAAACACATGCCTTCTTCACCCGCCTGATGGACGAACACGGGGCGATGTTGTGGGGCCGCGTGACCTACGAAATGATGGAAAGCTACTGGCCCGCTGTCGCCCGGGGCGAGGCGGACGCGCCGCCGATGATCCGCCAGTGGGCGCTCAAACTGGAGGTCAAGCCAAAGTATGTGGCGTCATCGACGCGAGCGGACTTTCCATGGACCAACAGCCGCCATATTGGCCGCGACCTTCGGACAGGCGTCCAGGCGCTCAAGGACGCAACGCCTGAAGGCGTCTTGCTCGGGAGCAGCGAACTGGCGGCCGAACTGGATCGGATGGACCTGATCGACGAGTATCAGTTTCTCGTCCATCCCCGCATCGCCGGGCGCGGCCCGACCCTGCATCAGAGTGGCTTGCCCAGCGCGCGACGGCTGAAACTGGTGTCCGCGACGCCGCTGACTAACGGGGTGATCGCCACGCATTACAGGCGTGACGGCTGACGTCGAACTGCGGCTAAAGGCCTCGGCGTCGCATCTGTTCGCCCGGTGACGCAAGCGCAGGCCGAACTCGTTGACGCTCAGCGCTTCCCATTCGCCCGAATGAACGCCGCCACATCCTGCGCCACGCCCGGCGCGAGCGGCAGCGCCGGGTCGGCGTAGGTGGCCATATTGGCGGCGCGGTCGGCGGGGGCGGTCTTGAGGAGGTGGTTGACGCCGTCCCAGAGTTTCAGCGTTGCCTTGGGGTCGGCGGCGGCCAGGGCTTGTGCGTCCGTGACGCCGATCTGGAGGTCGGTGGTCCCCTGGCCGATGAAGACCGGGCCCTCGTAGGCGGCGAGCAGGGCGGCGGGGTCCAGCGGCAGCCACGAGATCAGATAGGGCTGGACCGACGGGCGGAACAGGGCGGCCAGCGCGGGCGGCGTGTCGGCGACGGTGCGGCCGGCTTCGAGTTCGGTCAGGACGGCGAAGGCCTGGGTCTTCAGGGGGTCGGGCAGCCCGGCTTGAAGCTGTTCGCGGATCACCACGCCGGCCGGGCGACCGGCGCCGGACAACAGGATCAGGCCGCAGACCTTGTCGTCTCCGCCCTCGACCGCCTTCAGCGCGACCAAGGCGCCTTCGCTGTGACCGATCAGCCAGGCGCAGGGCTGGCCCGTGCGCGCGGCGGCCTCGGTCGCCCAGGCGCGGGCGTCGGCGGCGTAGGCGTCAAACCGCAGATCGGCCTCGGCGGGACCGGCGGCAGCGCTGGTGGCGATGCCGCGTTTGTCGATGCGCACGGTGGCGACGCCCTGTTCCGCCAGGCCCTCGGCCAGCAGGCGATAGGTGGAGGCGGCGACGCCCATCGGGCTGTTCCCATCCCGATCGGTCGGGCCGGAGCCGGGCAGGATGACGGCGACGGCTGTGGGCGCCTCCGGCGTCAGCAGCGTGCCATGCAGGGGCGCGGGCTGGGCGGGCAGGGCGATGTCGGTCGAGACCGGGCCGGCGAGCAGGCTGGCGGCCAGAAGGGCGTGGGTCAGCGTCAGCATGATAATCTCCTTGGCGGCGAGGTCAGACGAGAAACTGCTCGAATGCAATATGTCGCGGGCGCGGCGGATTGCATTGCGCCCACCGATCGGGCTAGGGACGCGCAACTTGATTTTGAGAATGCGTATCAAAATGCCCTGCCTTCGCCGTGCCTCCGTTCTTTTGACCGCCAGCGCCCTTGCGCTGACGCTCGCCTCGCCGGCCTTGGCGCAGCAGGCGACGGCCCCGGCGGAGCTGGGCGAGATTGTGGTGACGGGGTCGCAGGTGCGGCTGACGGCCCCGGCGGCGGGCGGTCAGGTGGCGCGTGGGGGACGCATCGGCCTGCTGGGCAATCTGGGCGTGATGGACACGCCGTTCTCGACCACCAACTACACTGAAAAGCTGGTGCGTGATCAGCAGGCGCGCGGCATTGGCGACGTGCTGCAGAACGACCCGACGGTGCGTGTGTCCAAGGGATTCGGCAACTTCCAGGAGCTGTATGTCGTCCGGGGCTTCCCGGTCTATTCGGACGACATGAGCTACAACGGCCTCTATGGCGTGTTGCCGCGCCAGTTTGTAGCGGCCGAACTGGTCGAGCGGGTCGAGGTGTTTCGCGGAGCCAGCACCTTCCTAAACGGCGCCGCGGCGGGCGGAACGGGGGTCGGCGGCGCTTTCAACCTGACGCCGAAGCGGGCGGGCGACGCCCCCCTGACGCGCCTGACCGGAGGCGTGTCGGGCCGTGACGAGATCTACGCCGCCGCCGACCTGGCTCGCCGTTTCGGCGACGAAGGCGAATGGGGCGCGCGCCTGAACATCGCCAGCCGTGCGGGCGAAAGCGCCGTCGAGGACGAGACCGGCCAACTGCGGGTCGTCGGCCTTGGACTGGACCGCCGAGGCGATCGCGCCCGGTTTTCGGCCGATCTGGGCTGGCAGGATCACCGGATCGATGCGCCCCGTCCCAGCGTGACGCCGGGAACCGCCATCCCTGAGGCGCCCTCGGCCGACAAGAACTTCGCCCAGCGCTGGACCTACACTGACGAGGAGCAGGTGTTCGGCGCCGTGCGCGGCGAGCTCGACCTGACCGACAGCATCAGCGCCTGGGCCGCTTTCGGCGGGCGTCAGGGCGAGGAAGACAACAGCCTGGCCAATCCGCGCGCCGATGCGGCGGGCGCGATCCGCGGCTATCGCTTCGACAATATCCGCGAGGACACTGTGTGGTCGGGCGACATCGGCGTGCGCGCCGACCTGACGACCGGCCCGGTCGAACATCGCCTGGTCGCCTCGGCCTCGCAGATCCAGTCCAAGTCCAAGAACGCCTGGGCGGCATCGAGCTTCGCCGGCTATGCGATGGGAACGCTGACCAATCCGCTGTTGTCGCCGGCCCCGGCCATCGGCAGCGTCTCGGGCGATCTGGATGATCCCAACGTCACCGAGCGGGTCAAGAACACCAGTTTCGCCGTCGCCGATGTGCTGTCCTTCCTGGATGGACGGCTGCTGGCGACCGTCGGCGTCCGCTATCAGGAGATCGAAACCCGATCCTATGCCTATGCCGACGGCGCATTCACGTCGGGCTATTCCAGCGACGCGACGACGCCGGCCTTCGCCGTGGTCTACAAGCCCAGCGACACGATCTCGCTGTACACCAACTATGCCGAAGCCCTGGTTCCGGGCACGACCGCGCCGGCGGTGGTCAATGGCGTGACGGTGGTGAACGGCGGCGAAGTGCTGTCGCCGTTCCGCGCCGAGCAGGCCGAGATCGGCGCCAAATACGACGCTGGTTCGTATGGCGGCACACTGAGCGTCTTCCGCACGACCCTGCCCAGCGCCTTTTTCGATCCGAACACCGCCGTCTATTCGGACGGGGGCGAGCAGGAGAACAAGGGCGTCGAGCTGACCGTCTATGGCGAACCGGTCCCAGGCTTGCGTCTGATCGGCGGCGCGACATGGCTGGACGCCGAGATCAATCGGTCGCTGACCGCCGCCAATGCGGGCAAGTCCGCCATCGGCGTGCCGGACTTTCAGGCCAATCTGAACGTCGAATGGGACGTGCCGATGGTCAGCGGCCTGACGGTCGAAGGCCGTGCGATCCATACCGGCGCCCAGCCGGCCAATGCGACGAATACGCTGGAGCTGGAAAGCTGGACCCGGTTCGACGCCGGGGTCCGCTACGCCTTCGTGGCGGGCGACAAGCCGTTGACGCTGCGGGCGCGGGTGGAGAATGTCGCGGACGAGGATCAGTGGGTCGCGGTCGGCGGCTATCCGGGATCGAACTATCTGACGCTGGGCGCGCCGCGGACCTTGCGTCTGTCGGTCTCGACCGAGTTCTGATCCGCGTCGGCCGATGCACGCCCGGACGATCCGCGCCTGGACCTGGACGCACAAGTGGTCGAGCCTGATCTCGACCCTGTTCCTGCTGATGCTGTGCGTCACGGGACTGCCGCTGGTGTTCAGCCACGAGCTGAACGAGGCGCTGCTGCATGAGCCGTGGGCGCCGAAGAACCCGGGCGGCCGACTGCTGACGCTGGACGAGGTGCTGGCCGCCGGTCTGGCCAAACATCCGGGCGAGGTTCCGGCCTTCATGAGCTTCGACGAGGATCGGCCGGTGGTGAACGTCACCAGCCGCGCCCCCGACGCCCCGGCCGGCAAATACAGTTTCGAGCCCATCGACCAGACCAGCGGCGAGGGCGCGCCGCTGGTCGCCGGTCATCCGGTGATGGAGTTCCTGCTTCAGCTGCACACCGACATGTTCCTGGGTCTGCCGGGAATGCTGTTTCTGGGCGCGATGGGTCTGTTGCTGGTCGTGGCCGTGGTGTCGGGCGTGGTGCTGTATGCGCCCTTCATGCGTCGGCTGCCGTTCGGGACGGTGCGGGTCAAGAAGGCGGCGCGGACGCGGTGGCTGGACTATCACAATCTGCTGGGCGTGGTGACGGCGGCCTGGGTGCTGGTGGTGGGGCTGACGGGGGTGGTCAACACCTTGGCCACGCCCATCCTGGCCTATTGGAAAGAGACGGCGCTGAAGGAACTGACCGTCGCCTACGATGCGCCGGCGCCCGCGCAGGGCCGGGCCTCGCTGGATGCGGCGGTGGAGCGGGCCAAGGCGGCGCTGCCGGGCATGAAGCTGCAGTTCGTGGCGTTTCCGGGGACCGACTATTCGACCGACCACCACTATGCCGTCTTCTTCCACGGCGACACGCCGCTGACGACGCATATGACCACGCCGGCGCTGATCGACGCACGGACAGGCGAGCTCGCGGCGGTGGCGCCGATGCCCTGGTATGTGAAAACCCTGTCGCTGTCGCAGCCGCTGCATTTCGGCGACTATGGCGGGCTGGCGCTGAAGATCCTGTGGGCGCTCCTGGACATCGCCACCATGGTGATCCTGGGGTCCGGTCTTTATCTGTGGCTGGGCAAGGGGAGGCGGAAGGCGTGAGCCGTCGCCGTCACAACCCGAGGGATCTGAGCCTGTGGGCGATCTTCCGCGCGCCCATCGTCCTGTTCGCGCTCAGCCTGATCGGGCTGGTGGGCGCGCTGTTGCAGGATGGCGTGTGGGACTTGGTCTTTGCGGCCTTGCTGGCCACGCCGATCCTGGCGACCGGCTGGGCCGTCGTCAGATCGAGAAGCTGACGCCGCAGCCGCAGCTGGAGGCGGCGTTCGGGTTCCTGACCACGAACTGGGCGCCGGCCAGCTCATCGACGTAGGCGATCTCGGAATTCTTCAGGAAGGGCACCGAGACGGGGTCGATCAGGGCGGTCTGGCCGTCGGCCTGGATGCGCAGATCGTCGTCCTCGGCCGTCTCGACCGGTTCGAACCGGTACTGGAAGCCCGAGCAGCCGCCGCCGTCCACCGCCACGCGCAGCATCAGGGTCTTGCCCTCGGCCGCGCCCAGCTTGGCCAGTCGCTTGGCGGCGCTGGCGGCCAGGACGATGCCTTCCGGCGCGCGCGTGGCGACGGTGAAGGCGGGTGTGGATGGTTCTGTGGATTGGACGGTGCTCACGGCTGTCTATATGAGGCGGGCAGGGCCGTTCGCAAAGGGCCGCCGCTTTAAAGTTGATGACTTGAGCCACACAGACCTCGCCTCCTACGCCGAGCGCGCCGACCTGACCAAGGGCCGCCGCGTTTTCGAGCCCGCCAGCCGCACGCGCACCGCCTTCGCGCGGGACCGTGACCGCATCATCCATGCGACGGCGTTCCGGCGGCTGAAGGAGAAGACCCAGGTCTTCGTGGCGCATGAGGGCGATCACTACCGCACCCGCCTGACCCATTCGCTGGAGGTGGCGCAGATCGCGCGGTCGCTGGCCCATGCGCTGAGGCTGGACGACGACCTCGCGGAAACCATCGCCCTGGCCCACGACCTGGGCCATCCGCCCTTCGCCCACGCCGGCGAGGACGAGCTGGTGGTGCAGATGCGCGATCATGGCGGGTTCGATCACAACGTTCAGAGCTTCCGCGTCGTGACCGAGCTGGAGAACCGCTATCCGCAGTTCGACGGGCTGAACCTGAGCTGGGAGACGGTCGAGGGCGTCATCAAGCACAATGGCCCGGTGTCGCACCGGCTGGACGAGCCGGCCTGGTCGGTCGTGCGCCCCTATGCGGCCGGAGGCGAGGCGGGGTGGGACCTGCGGCTGGGGACGTTCGCCTCGCTGGAGGCCCAATGCGCGGCCATCGCCGACGACATCGCCTATAACAATCATGACGTGGACGACGGGGTGCAGGCGGGTCTGATCACCCTGCGCGATCTGGATCAGGTGCCGCTGATCGGCCCGATGTTGGCCGAGGTGCGCCGCGAATATCCCGACATCGACGACCGGATGCTGCGCATCGAGGCGGTGCGGCGGATGATCGGCGTCATGGTCGAGGACGTGCTGGCCGAGACGGCGAGGCGGCTGGAGGAAGACCGGATCGTCACGACCGAGGACGTGCGGATGGCCAGGCGCACAATGGTGGATTTTTCGCACGCCATGCACGTCGATCTGGCGGTGCTGAGGAAGTTCCTGTTCGAGCGGATGTATCGCCACTACCGCGTCAACCGAACCCGCAGTCAGGCGCGGCGCGTGCTGTCGCAACTGTTCGAACTGTTCATGGCCGAGCCGGAGGTGATGCCGCCGGAGTGGGGCGAACCGGCCATGACCCCGGACAAGACGCAGCGGGCGCGCGCCGTGTGCGACTATATCGCCGGCATGACCGACCGTTACGCCATAGAAGTGCACCAGAAGCTGTTCAGCCTCGACCTCGCCCTCGATCTGTGATTCGAAAGATGCACGCGGGGGCGTAGAGTGATCGTTCGGCGCGCCGATTCGCGCCGACAGACGGCGGAGCGCGACCATGTCCTTTGAAGACGACAACAAACCCGGCCGGGGCGCCTATACGCCGCCGACCGACGACGACCTGCCGTTCCGCCGCAACAGCTACGATCCGCGCAGCGGCCGCAATGTCGGCTCGGGCGGGGGCAAGGCGCCGCCGGTGACGTTGATCATCAGCGCGGTGGTCCTGTTGCTGCTGATCGTGGCGGTGATCTTCTTCTATCGTTCGGGCATGCGCGCCTCGACCGACGCGCCGCCGGCCGTGGGTCAGCCCGTCGGCGAGATGAAGACCGCCGCGCCTATCGACGCCCAGCCGATCGACCCGGCCGAGGGCGTGCGCGTCTATCGCGACGAGACCGAGACCACCGATGCGCCCGTGACCTTCACCCCGCCGCCCGAGGCGCCCCAGCCGCGTCCGGCCGCGCCGCCGACCGCCGCACCGACCGGACAGGGCCTGCCGCCCGCCAATACGGCGACGCCGGCCGCGCCTGCGCCGCGTCCGACGACTCCGGCGCCCGCGCCCGTCGCTGCGCCGGCGACCAAGGCTCCGGCCGCGACCGGCGGATCGGCCTCGGTCCAGATCGGCGCCTTCTCCTCGACCGAGATCGCGGACCGTGAATACGCCGCCGTCGCCGGCCGCTTCGGCGCGTACGCCTCGGGCGCTGAAAAGCGGGTGACCGAAGTGACCTCGTCCAGCGGATCGACCCTGTACCGCACGGCGTTCTCGGGCCTGTCGCGCGAACGGGCGGTCGCCTTCTGCAATGCGCTGAAGGCGGCGGGCCGGGACTGCATCGTCCGGTGACGTCCGCCGCCATCTATGGCTGCCTGGGACATCGGCTGACGGAGGCCGAAAAGGCCTTCTTCGCCGAGGTCCGACCCTGGGGCTTCATCCTGTTCCGGCGCAATATCGACACGCCGGAACAGGTGCGGGCTCTGACTGCCGAACTGCGGGCGGCCATCGGCGATCCCGAGGCGCCGATCCTGATCGACCAGGAAGGCGGTCGGGTCCAGCGGATGGGGCCGCCGCACTGGCCCAAATATCCGCCGGGCGCCGCCTATCTGAAGGCTACTAACGAGCTGGCTCAGGCGCGTGAGCTGACGCGGCTGGGCGCGCGTCTGATGGCGCACGACCTGCGCGAGGTCGGGGTGACCGTCGACCTGCTGCCGGTGCTGGACGTACCGGTTCCCGGCGCCCACGACATTATCGGCGACCGCGCCTATGGCGTCGATCCCGAGACGGTCGCCGTGCTGGGCCGGGCGGCGGCGGAGGGGTTGCTGGCGGGCGGGGTTCTGCCCTGCATCAAGCACATGCCGGGCCATGGCCGGGCCTTTGCGGACACGCATAAGGATCTGCCGACGGTTCACGCCGATCTGGACACGCTGGACGCCTGGGACTTTGCGCCGTTCAAGGCCCTGTCGGACATGCCGATCGGCATGACGGCGCACATCGTCTTTACCGCAATCGATCGCAAACATCCGGCGACGCAGTCGAAGAAGGCCATTCGCCTGATCCGCGAGCGGTTGGGATTCGGCGGCCTGCTGCTGTCCGACGATCTGGTGATGAACGCCCTTTCGGGCTCGTTGACCCAGCGCGCGCACAAGGCGCTGAAGGCGGGGTGCGATCTCGTCGTCCACTGGAACGGCGACATGGACGAAATGCGCCAGGTCGCCGAGGGCGTCGGACCGCTGAAGGGCGGGGCGCGCCGCCGGGCGGAAGCCGCGCTGGCCCGGATCGTGCGGACGCCCGAACCGCTGGATCCCGTCGCGGGACACGATCGCTTCTTCAAGGCCATGGGCGGTCGCATGGACGCCGCCAAGGGGCCGGACGTGGGTGAGGCGCAGGCCTAAAGACCTATGACGGAGTCTTTCCAGCCCAATCTGGATTTCAACGCCGAGGAGGTCGAGGAGCGCGAGGCCTTCGTCGTCGATCTGGAAGGCTATGAGGGACCGCTGCACGTCCTGCTGGCCCTGGCGCGAAACCAGAAGGTCGATCTGCTGAAGCTGTCGATCACCCAGCTGGCGGAACAGTATCTGGCCTTCGTGCATGAGGCGCGCAGGCGCAACTTCGCCTTGGCGGCGGACTATCTGGTGATGGCGTCGTGGCTGGCCTATCTGAAGTCGCGCCTGCTGCTGCCGCGCACCGACAAGGGCAAGACCGAGGAGCCGCCGGCTGAGGAAATGGCCGCCGCCCTGGCGTTCCGGCTGCAGAAGCTGGAAGCGATGCGAAAAGCCGTCGAAAAGCTGATGGCTCGGCCCCAGCTGAAGCGCGACGTCTTCACGCGCGGCGACCCCGAGGCGACGGTGATCGTGCCGTCGGATCGCATCGACGCCAGCCTGTACGAACTGATGAGCGCCTATGTGGTGCAGCGCCGGCGCGAGGAGGCCCGGCGCTACGCCCCCGGCCAGCGGGTCGAGGCCTTTCCATTGGAAGCCGCCCGCGACTGGCTGCGCGAGATCATGCCCAAGCTGGCCGACTGGACGCCGCTGGAACAGGTCGCGCCCCATCGTGAGGACGAGGAGGGGCCGAGCCAGGCCAGCTTTACGGCCTCGACCCTCTCGGCCAGTCTGGAGCTGGTGAAGGAGGGGGCGATGGATATCCGGCAGAGCGAGGCGTTCGCAGACCTGTATCTGAAGCGGCGCGGACCGGGCCAGCCGCTGGAGCTGACGCCGTGAGCGACCTCGCCTTCCAGCCCGACGAGGCCGAGATCGAGCGGCGAGTCGAAGCCCTGCTGTTCGCCGCCGCCGGGCCGCTGACGGCGGCCGAGATCGCCGCGCGCCTGCCCGAGAATTGCAATGTCGCCCGCGCCATATCGGGTCTGCGCGCCCGCTATGAGGGGCGGGGGGTCGAGCTGGAGTGCGTCGCCGACCGCTGGCGCTTTCGCACCGCGCCGGACCTGGCCTTCATGATGACGCAGGAGCGCGAGGAGCCGCGCCGTCTGTCCAAGGCCGCGCTGGAGACGCTGGCGATCATCGCCTATCACCAGCCCGTCACCCGCGCCGAGATCGAAAGCGTGCGCGGCGTCAGCATCTCCAAGGGCACGCTGGACCTGCTGCTGGAGATGGGTTTCGTGCGGCTGCGCGGACGCAGGCGCACGCCGGGTCGGCCCGTCACCTATGCGACCACCGACCGGTTCCTGGAGCATTTCGGCCTTGCGACCCTGTACGACCTGCCGGGCGTGCAGGAGATGAAGGCGGCGGGCCTGCTGGACCTGTCGCTGCCCGTCGGGTTCGAGGTGCCCGACCCCAGCCGCGCGTCGGAGGCCGACGACGAGGACGGCACCCTGCCGCTGGACGACGAGGCGCCCGAGTTCGCCCAGGATTTCGTCGGCGAACGAAGCTGACCCAGCGTGATGTTCACGCCGTCTTAGTCTGCGCGCCGTAAGCCAGACCGTATGAGTGGCGTGACATCGAAGACGGGTTGGCGGGCGTGGAGCACGTTCAGGATCGCAATGATCCTGATGCTGTCGTCCATTGTCGGAATGGCCGGGGTTCTGGCCATCGTCAGTCGCGGCATCGACGCCCACCAGGCCAGCAAGGAAGAAGGTCTGGTGCGGCTGCGTCTGACCCGCGCGCTGGAGACCATTGGCGAAAACCTGACCACCGCCTCGGTCTGGGACGAGGCCGTCGATCGGATGACGGTGGGCGATGTGGCCTGGTACGACCGCAACTTCGGCGCCTTCTACGCCGCCCAGCACAAGCATCAGTTCACACTGGGTTATGACGGGACCGGGCGGCTGTTTCGCATCAGCACGCTGGGCCGACCGGCCGAGACGCAGGTCGGCGAGCCATTCGGTCAGGCGGCCCGGCCGCTGATCGACGCGCTCCGGGCCGAGGCCGCTGGCCGCGACCGATCGGTCACGGCGGATGCCGGGGTGCGGCTGAAGGCGGCGTTCGTTCGCGTCGGCGACGACGTCTATGTGCTGGGGGCGTCCACGGTCGTGCGGCATACGGCGGGCGGATCGACGCCGGCGTCCGATCCGGTCGTCGCGTCGTTCAAACCGTTCGCCGGCGAGCTCAATCTCTTGCGAACGCGCTTGGCGCTGGACCGGATCCACTTCCAGCCCGGCGATGCAGAGCCGCCCAAGGGCATGATCGGCGTCGATGTGCGCGATGTCGGCGGCGCCCTGTTGGGTCGTGTCGTCTGGGCGCCGGAGCAGCCCGGCTATCAGATCCTGACCAAGGCCGGGCCGCTGCTGCTGCTGCTCTTCATCGTGCTGCTGATCGGCACGGGGTCGCTGCTGTGGAACACGACGGCCGACGTGCGGCGCCTCAAAGCCTCGGAGGTCGCCCTGTCCGCGGCGCTGGAGCGGGCCGAGGCTGCGAACCGGGCCAAGACGCGGTTCCTGTCCAACGTCAGTCACGAACTGCGCACGCCCCTGAACGGGGTTCTGGGCATGGCCGAGATCATAGGGGCCGATCTGGTGACGCCGCAGCAGCGCGAGCGACTGGAAATCCTGAAGGCGTCGGGACGTCAGCAACTGAGGCTGGTCGAGGAGCTGCTAGACGTGGTGCGGCTGCGCGACGGGGCCGTGGCGCTGGAAACCCGACCGTTCCGGCCCGACAACCTGCTGCAGCGGGTCGCCAACGACTTCCGGGGCGCCGCCGAGGCCAAGGGGCTGAAGATTTCGGTCGAGGCCGCCGAAGGCGAGTGGCTGGGCGACCCGGTCCACGTCGAAAAGCTGATGGCGGCGCTGACGGACAATGCGGTGCGGTTTACACGCACCGGCGGCGTGATGCTGCGCGCCGTTGCGGGCGCGGGCCTGGCCTTGGAGGTCGAGGATACGGGGCCGGGCATGGAGCCGGCGGAAGCGGCGCGCCTGTTCGAGGCTTTCACCCAGGGCGATGAAAGCGCGACGCGCACCGCCGAAGGGCTGGGACTGGGATTGACGGCGGCGCACGGTCTGGCGGCTCTAATGGGCGGCAAGATCGAAATCGTCACAGCGCCCGGCGCCGGCAGCACCTTCCGCGTCGTCTTGCCGTTGAAGGCGGTCGCCTAGGCTGTCAGCAGGCGCGGCAGTTTGAAGGTGACGGTTTCGCGCGCGCCGTCGTCTTCGGTCACCGTGGCGTCGAAACGCGCCCGGATGGCGTCGACCAGGGCCTCGATCAGCGGCTCGGGGGCCGAGGCGCCGGCGGTGACGCCGACGGTGTTCACGCCGTCAAACCACGACCAGTCCACCTGGGACGCATCGTCCACCAGATAGGCGGCCGGGGCGCCGGCGCGCATCGCGACCTCGACCAGGCGCACCGAATTGGACGAGTTCTTTGACCCCACGACCAGTACGAGGTCGCAACCCTCGCCCAGCGCCTTGACGGCGTCCTGGCGATTGGTCGTGGCGTAGCAGATGTCTTCCTTGTGCGGATCGGGCAGTTCGGGAAAGCGGCGCTTCAGCACCTTCAGGATGCCCGCCGTGTCGTCCACCGACAGGGTGGTCTGGGTGGCGTAGGCGAGGGGCGCGTCGTCGGGGCGTTCGAACGATTCGGCGTCGGCCTCGGTCTCGACCAGGGTGATGGCGCCGGGCGGCAGCTGGCCCAGGGTGCCGACGACCTCGGGGTGGCCTGCGTGGCCGATCAGGATGATGTGCCGGCCGGCCGCATGGTGACGTTCGGCCTCGACGTGGACCTTGGACACCAGGGGGCAGGTCGCGTCCAGGAAGACCAGTTCGCGTGCCCGCGCCGTCGCCGGCACGGACTTGGGCACCCCGTGGGCCGAGAAGACGACCGGCCGGTCGTCAGGGCATTCGTCCAGTTCCTTGACGAAGACGGCGCCCATGGCCTTCAGCCGCTCGACCACATGTTTGTTGTGGACGATCTCGTGGCGCACATAGACGGGGGCGCCGAACTTTTCGATCGCGCGCTCGACGATCTGGATCGCCCGGTCGACCCCGGCGCAAAAGCCCCGTGGGGTGGCCAACCGCACCGAAAGGGGGCGAAGCGGAGCGTTGGGGACAGGAACATGCGCATTCATGGCGGCGAACCTAGTCGTTTGCGGCGCTGACCGCCATCGGAGCCGAAGGGCGGATGCGACGGATTCTGTCGCCCGCTGCAGCGGCGCATCGTCACGGCGGGCGGGCCTGAATAGAAAGTCGATATTCTACAATGCGTTAGCGCATGATCACGACGCCTTGACCTGTAGGCCGCTCACGATTAGTTTCCGCGCCGAATTCAGACCCGTCCGGACGCACTGTCTGGACGCCGAACGCACAGGTCCTATCCCCCATGTCGGAATCGCGCGAAGAGGCGATCAAACGCCTCCAAGACAGCGCATCCGCATTGGAGGCGCGGACCACGGCGGAGAAATCCGCCGAACTGACCGGCCATCAGGTGTCGGGTCAGGCCTACAAGATTATTGCCGAGCTTCTCGGCGGCGTCTTCGTGGGGCTGGCGTTCGGAGCGATCGCAGACTGGGCCCTCGGGACCCGTCCGTGGGGTTTGATCGGCGGGGTCCTTCTGGGCTTCGCCTTGTCGATTTACATGGCGCGTCGCACAGCCAACCGGCTGATGGCGCAGGCCAAGGCGCAAGGGACGACGGCTCCGGCCGAGCCCTACGTCGAGGCCGACGAAGACGGGGAACGATAGGGCTTCATGGCCGATCCGATTCATCAGTTTGCGATTCAGAAGGTCGTCGACCTTGGCGACGTCACCCTGCCTGTGCTGGGGACGGTCGATCTGGCGATCACCAACTCGCACATCGCCATGACGGTCGCCTTCGTGCTGATCGTCGGCTTCCTGGCCGCCGTGACCGCGAACGCCCAGGTCGTGCCCGGTCGGCTGCAAGCCGCCGGCGAGGGTCTGTTCGGCCTGATCGACAATCTGGCCGATTCCATCATCGGTCACGAAGGCCGCAAGTATTTCCCGTTCATCTTCACCCTGTTCATCCTGATCCTGGGCATGAACATTCTGGGTCTGTTCCTGACCTTCACGGCGACCTCGCAGCTGGCCATTACCGCCACCTTCGCCCTGATCACCTTCGGTCTGGTGCTGGTCGTCGGCTTCGCAAAGAACGGTCTGGGCTTCTTCAAGCTGTTCTGGCCGATGGGTGCGCCGCTGGCGCTGCGACCGGTGGTCGGCCTGATCGAGTTCGTGTCCTTCCTGCTTCGCCCGGTCACCCTGGCGCTGCGTCTGTTCGGCAACATGCTGGGCGGCCACGTCGCGCTGAAGATCTTCGCCGGCTTCGTCGTGTCGCTGGGCCTTCTGGGCCTGGGCGGCGGCATTGGTCTGCTGGCCTTCCCGGTCGCGGCCCTGTCGCTGGGCATGGTCGTCGCCCTGACCGCTCTGGAGTTCCTGGTGGCCTTCCTCCAGGCCTTCGTCTTCGCCGTTCTGGCCTGCATCTATCTGAACGATGTGGTCAACCTGGACCACGCCCACTAAAGGGCCGGACCAGTCTCTTCACCCCAACCACCAACGACTTTAATCTAGGAATACAATCATGGACGCTGAAGCCGCGAAGTACATCGGCGCTGGTCTCGCCACCCTGGGCATGATCGGTTCGGCCCTGGGCGTGGGCAACATCTTCGGCAACTTCCTTGCCGGCGCCCTGCGCAACCCGTCGGCCGCCGCCGGCCAAGTCGGCAACCTGTTCGTCGGCGCCGCTCTGGCCGAAGCCCTAGGCATCCTGGCCTTCGTGCTCGGCATCCTGATGATCTTCGGCTGATATCAGTCGATCACGGCGCGCGGGGTTCGCCCGCGCGCCGCTTCATCTGATCCTGCAGTAGACGGTTCATGGCCAGCACCCACACCATCGACGCGGTCCCGCCTTCGGTCGAAGCGGACCTGCACGCCGAGACGGCGACCCCCGCCGAGCACGGCTCGGGCGGCCTGCCGCAATTCCAGTTCGAGCACTGGGCGGGCCAGATCGGCTATCTGCTGATCCTGTTCGTCATCCTGTATGTTCTGGTTTCCAAGGTCTTTGCGCCACGCCTTCGCAAGGTGATGGACGAACGGGCCGACACCATTTCCACCGCCGTTGCGACCGCGCGTCAGGTTCAGGCTGAAGCCGCCGACCAGGCCGCCCAAGCTCAGGCGGAAGTCGCCAAGGCTCGCGCTGACGCCCGCGCCACGGCCGCCGCCGCCAAGGCGCGCGTGACCGAAGAAGCGAACGCCCGTCAGGCCGCCGAAGAAGCCGTGGTCAACGCCCGCATCGCCGAGGCGGAAGCCTCGATAGGCAAGACGCGCGACGCCGCCATGGCCAATGTCTCCACCATCGCCTCCGACACGACCGCCGCCATGGTCGAGCGTCTGACCGGCAAGGCCGCGACCGCCGCCGAGCTGGCCGCCGTCAAGGGAGCCGCCTGATGAACCTGATCTTCGAACACGGCATCTGGAGCTTCGCCAATGCGGAGATCTGGGTCGGCATCGGCCTGATCATCTTCTTCGGCATCCTGATCGCCGCCGGCGTGCCCAAGATGGCCGGCAAGGCGCTGGACGCCAAGGCAGTCAAAATCCAGGCCGACCTGGACGAGGCCGCTCGCCTGCGCGCCGAGGCCGAAGCCCTGCTGGCCCAGATCCGCAAGGAGAAGGCCGAGGCTGAAGCCCAAGCCGCCGAGATGATGGCTCAGGCCGAAGCCGACGCCCGTCGTCTGGAAGTCGAGACCAAGGCCAAGCTGGAAGAGACCCTGGCCCGTCGTCAGAAGATGGCCGAAACCCGCATCGCCCAAGCCGAAGCCCAGGCCTCGGCCGAGGTGAAGGCCGCCGCCGCCGATCTGGCCGCCAAGTCGGCGGAACAGGTTCTGGCCGCGCGCCTCGCCAGCGGCGCCAAGGATCCGCTTCTCGACAGCGCCATCGCCCAGATCGGCGATCGCCTGAACTGATCAGGGTCGATCCTGAATGAAACAAGGCCCCCGACGTCGCCGTCGGGGGCCTTTTTCTCGGGCGATCAAGTCGTGATCAGTGGGCGTGTGCGCCGCCGATGATGGTCGCGCCCATCCGCTTGTCGCGCGCCACCAGCCGGGCGTAGACGTTGCCCAGCACAATGCCGAAGACCGCATGGGTGATCAGCAGCCAGGCGAAGGTGCCGAAGCCCGCGCCGGCCGTGAAGGTGCGGTAGTTCCCGAACATCACGATGGCCGCCATCATGAGGATCCAGGCGCCGACGGCGAAGACGATGCCCTTGGTCTCGGGCGTGTCCGTCGGCAGGCGGGGACACAGGACGGCGAACAGCGGCCCCAGGATGAAGACGCCGCTGATGACATGGACCACCCAGCCGACGGCCAGATTGCCGGGCATGCCGATCATGCTGGCGATGACCCCCTGGAAGGGATCGAACCAGTTCAGGAACATATTGGGTATTTCGAGCAGTGAGACGGCCACGGTCGCCGCAACGCCGGCGATCAGACCTTTTTGTACGCGTGACATCATGACCTTAGCGCCTCCCAACGCCTAAGTGGTTCTCTGATAACGCGCAGACAGGATACGCCTGACTTGAGAGAGCGGTGTTCACGATCCTGTGGTTAGCGGTTGCAGCAACGCAACCGCGAAATCAGGCGGTGACTAGCGGAAGAGTTTGCGGAAATAGCGCCGAACGCTCTTGCGGCCGCGCGAGAGGCGACGGCTGGACCGCTTGGTAACGATCTTTTCGGCCCGCAGCGCCTGTTGCCAGAAGACCGGTGCGAACTCGGGCTTCTTCCGCATCAGGCGACGGAAGGGATAGACCCATTTCGGCCGCGCATATTGGGCGCGAATGAACTGGCGCTTGGCCCAGAACGAGCTTTTCAGAATCAGCATCAGGCCGACGGCGATGACGGGAATGCCGCCCGGGCCGGGCAGGGGGGCGATCAGAATGCCCAGCAGCACGACGAACAGACCGCCGATCATCAGCGCCCAGCGCTTGACGACCCGCAGCGTCGAGGCGCGCGGTCTGTCTGGGCGGACGAAGGGAACGGGGAGTGAGGTCACGAATACGCCGGATGGGGAGGAGGATCGTCATGACAACGGTCGCCACGGACGCGCGATCCCTCGTCGGGAAAGGAAAAGGCGACCGTGACGACCTTGCCACAAGACCCCTTAACGCCCTGCGTCCATGGCGGATGGATGTCCGGCGGGTGAAGCTTTGGTCATGAAGAGACGATCTCTCCGCGTCGTGTCGCGACGGACACGCTCCGCGCCGTCAGCCGTAGGTCACGCCCGTCAGACGCTCTGATTCCGCCCAGAGACCCCTGGCCACATCAGCGTCCTTGGCCTGGCGCTTGATCGCCGCAACGCCGGGCGGGCCTTTCATCTCCTGAAAGCCGGTGGGGCCGTAATAGCCGCCGGGCGTCGGGTCCGGCAGGGTCGCGGCCATCAGGATCGGCAGGACGCCGTCCGCAGCCGAATGGCTGAGCACGGCCTCCAGCAGCCGGGCGCCGCGCGCGAACAGGCCGGGCTTGCCGGCATGGCCGTTGGCGATCAGGTCGGTTCGGGCGAAGCCGGGGTGGGCCGCCACGCTGATCAGGCCCCAGCCGTGGGCGTCGCTGCGGCGCTGAAGCTCCAAGGCGAACATCAGCATGGCCAGCTTGGACTGCTGATAGACCGGCCAAGGACGGTAGTGGGTTTGATAGTTCAGGTCGTCCAGGCGGATATGGCCGCTGCGGTGGGCGACGCTGGACAGCTGGATCACGCGGGCCCCTCCTCTGTTGGAATGGGCAGCCGTCAGCAGGGGCAGCAGGCGGCCGACTAGGGCGAAGTGGGACAGGTAGTTGGTCCCGAACTGCATCTCGAACCCGTCGACGGTCGTCTGGCGCGTCGGCAGGGCCATGACGCCCGCATTGTCGATCAGGATGTCGATGGGGCGTCCCGTCGCCAGATACTGCTCGGCGAAGGCCCGGACGGAGGCCAGGCTGGCGAGGTCCAGCAGTTCGAACCGCACGGCCGCATCCGGATGACGAGACCGGATCAGCCGTTCGGCCTCGGCCCCCTTGGCGGGATTGCGGGCCGCCAGCACGACCTCGGCGCCCTTGCCGGCCAGCACCAGGGCGGTCTCCAGCCCCAGCCCGCCGGTCGCGCCGGTGATGATGGCCAGTCGGCCGGATAGGTCGGGGATGTCGTTCGTCGTCCAGGTCATGGCCATGACCTAGCGATGGATCAGCCCCGCGTCAGCCCCTTCCCGCAGGAAGGGGCGACTAAGGGGTCAGGCCGCCTTGTTGGAGCCTTCCGGCGCGGTCCAGCGCAGAACCGGCGAACGGGCCGCGCGGGTTTCGTCCAGACGTTTCAGCGGCGCGTGGAAGGGCGCGCCCTTGAAGCGGTCGACGTCGCCGGCCTTGGCTGCCCCGGCCAAGGCGCGCATCGCCTCGATGAAGCGGTCCAACTCGGCCTTGGACTCGGTCTCCGTCGGCTCGATCAGCATGGCGCCGTGGACGACCAGAGGGAAATACATGGTCATCGGGTGGAAGCCCTCGTCGATCATCGCCTTGGCGAAGTCGAGCGTGGTGATGTCCGTGCCCTTCAGCCATTCGTCGTCGAACAGGGCCTCGTGCATGCAGGGGCCGTCGGGGAAGGCGGACGACATCAAATCACCGAGCCGGGCCTTGATGTAGTTGGCGTTCAGTACGGCGTCCTCGGCGACCTGACGCAGGCCGTCGGCGCCGTGCGACATCATGTAGGACAGGGCGCGGGTGTACATGCCCATCTGGCCCTGGAAGGCGCATAGACGGCCAAAGGCTTGCTCGGCCTCGTCCTCCTCGCGCTCGATCAGGCGGTAGCCGCCGTCGTCATGCACGACCCAGGGGGCGGGGGCGAAGGGGGCCAGGGCTTCGGACAGGACCACCGGACCCGCGCCCGGACCGCCGCCGCCGTGGGGCGTCGAGAAGGTCTTGTGCAGGTTGATGTGCATCGCATCGACGCCAAGGTCGCCCGGACGAACCCGGCCGACGATGGCGTTGAAGTTGGCGCCGTCGCAGTAGAAATAGGCGCCGGCCTCATGCGTCAGGCGGCTGATCTCCAGGATGTCGCGCTCGAACAGGCCGCAGGTGTTGGGGTTGGTCACCATGATGGCGGCGACGTCGTCACCCAGCTTGGACGCCAGGTCAGCGACGTCCACGCGGCCGTCTTCGGTCTGCGCCACTTCGACCACCGAATAGCCGACGAAGGCGGCAGTGGCGGGGTTGGTGCCGTGGGCGCTGGTGGGAACCAGAACCTTGCGGCGCTTCTCATGCTGACCCGAGGCCTCGTGGGCGGCGCGGATCGCCATCAGACCGCACAGTTCGCCGTGGGCGCCGGCCTTGGGCGACAGAGCGACGGCGGGCATACCGGTCAGGGTCTTCAGCCAATGGGCCAGGGTGTCCATCAGCTCCAGCGCGCCCTGAACCGTCGAGATCGGCTGCAACGGGTGGATGTCGGAGAAGCCGGGCAGGCGGGCCATCTTCTCGTTCAGGCGTGGGTTATGCTTCATCGTGCACGATCCCAGCGGATAGATGGCCAGGTCGATGGCGTGGTTCTTCTGGCTCAGACGCACATAGTGGCGCATGGTTTCCGGCTCGGACAGGCCGGGCAGGCCGATCGGATCCTTGCGGACGAGGTCGCCCAGGTCAGAGCCGTTCGTCTTGGGTTCCGGCAGATCGACGCCGGTCTTGCCCCAGCCTTCCCCCTCGAAGATCAGGGCTTCGTTCTGCAACAGGCCGCGGCCGCCGGTCAGGGTGGCGGGCTTGGTCTGGACCTGGTTCGGGGCGGTCGGGCGGCCGACGGTGTTCATGGTGCTCATGGTCAGTATCCCTTACGCGCCGAGGACTTTGGAGAGCGACTTGGCGAGGATCTGGATGTCGGCATCCAGGGTCGTCTCGGTCGCGGCGACCAGCAGGACATCGTCCATGCCGGCGTCGGGGACCAGGCGGCTGTAGGGCACGCCAGCCAGGACGTGATGGGCGGCCAACTGATCCACGACCTCGGCCGCGTTCTTGGGCAGGCGCACCGCGAACTCGTTGAAGAAGCGGTCGGTCAGGATTTCGACGCCCGGAATGGCGGCCAGGGCGTCACGCGTGGCGACGGCCTTTTCGTGGTTCAGCAGGGCCAGCTTGCGCAGGCCCGTCTCGCCCAGCAGGCTCATGTGGATGGTGAAGGCCAGGGTGCACAGGCCCGAGTTGGTGCAGATGTTCGAGGTCGCCTTGTCTCGGCGGATGTGCTGCTCGCGCGTGGACAGCGTCAGGACGAAGCCGCGCTCGCCGTCGGCGTCCACAGTCTCGCCGGTCAAGCGGCCGGGCATCTGGCGGATCAGCTTCTCGCGCGTGGCGAACAGGCCGACATAGGGGCCGCCGAAGTTCAGGGCGTTGCCGATCGACTGGCCTTCGGCCGCGACGATGTCGGCGCCCATCTCGCCGGGCGACTTCAACAGGCCCATCGACACGGCCTCGGTGACCACAACGATCAGCAGGGCGCCGGCGGCGTGGGCGGCCTCGGCGATCTTGGTCACGTCGGTGGCCGTGCCGAAGACATTGGGGGTCTGGACGACGACGCAGGCGGTGTCGGGACCGATCTGGTCGATCACGGCGGCCTCGGCGTCCACGGCGGCGGGCAGGGCCAGGGTTTCGACGCCGACGGCGTGAACCACGGTCTCGGTCGCCTTGATGTAGTGCGGGTGCACGCCGCCCGAGATCACCGCCTTGTTGCGGCGGGTCACGCGGGTCGCCATCAGCACGCCCTCGGCCATGGCGGTCGAACCGTCGTACAGGCTGGCGTTGGCGACCGGCATGCCGGTCAGGTTCGCGACCTGGGTCTGGAACTCGTACAGGTACTGCAGCGTGCCCTGCGCAATTTCCGGCTGGTAGGGGGTGTAGCTGGTCAGGAACTCCGAGCGCTGGATCACGTGGTCCA
The DNA here is from genome assembly GCF_027886425.1 of Brevundimonas vesicularis. Taxonomy (NCBI): domain Bacteria; kingdom Pseudomonadati; phylum Pseudomonadota; class Alphaproteobacteria; order Caulobacterales; family Caulobacteraceae; genus Brevundimonas; species Brevundimonas vesicularis. Next base: position 1,213,520 of record NZ_CP115671.1, read on the forward strand.
CCGTCGCCGGGACGTGGTGCTTGTAGGCGCCTGCGCCGCAGAAGAAGGGCACAGCGCCGGCCGTGGCGTTCTTGGCCGCCATGGCGGACAGGGCGCGCTCGACCTCCAACTCACCCGCGACGCGCGGCAGATCGACGGGGCCGTCCAGACGGGCGGCCTGGGGCACGTCCACGAACAGATCGTCGATGGATTTCGCGCCGATGGCGGCGAGCATCGCCGTGCGGTCGTCGGGCGTCAGGGGGAGGTAACGCATATCCGGTTCCTTGCATCCGTCATCCTCGGGCTTGACCCGAGGACCAGATGTTGTGCGGCTCGTGCGTCGAAGGCTTCGCACGAGTGGTTGATCGTCCGGCCCTCGGGTCAAGCCCGAGGGTGACTGAGTTTAAACTTAGAGGGTTTTCAGGAAATCGTCGTAGGCCGCCTGGTCCATCAGAGCGTCCAGTTGCGAGGCGTCCGAAACCTTGATCTTGGCGAACCAACCGTCGGCCTCGGCTGCCGAGTTAACGGTTTCCGGGGCGGTCGACAGGGCGTCGTTCGCCTCGACCACTTCGCCCGAGACGGGGGCGTAGACGTCCGACGCCGCCTTGACGCTCTCGACCACGGCGAAGCTGTCGCCCTTCGAGACGGTCTTGCCGACTTCAGGCACTTCGACGAACACAACGTCGCCCAGGGCGTCGGCGGCGTGTTTGGAGATGCCGACGGTGGCGATGTCGCCGTCAAGGCTGACCCACTCGTGATCCTTAGTGAACTTCATGGTCTGATCTCTCAGGCTTTGGGTTTGCGGTAATAGCGTTGGGCCACGAAGGGCATGGCGACGACTTCGGCGGCGGCGGTCTTGCCGCGCACGATGACCTTCAGCTCCGTGCCCAAGGCGGCATGGGCCGGCGGGACGTAGCCCATGGCGATATTCTTGCCCAAGGTGGGGGAGGGGCCGCCAGAGGTGACCTTGCCGATCACGGCGCCGTCGGCGTCGGCGATCTCGGCGCCTTCACGGGCCGGGGCGCCTTCCTTGACGATCAGACCGACGCGAACGCGCGAGGGGCCGTCGGACAGTTCCTTGAGGATACGGTCTGCGCCGGCGAAATCGGCGCGTTCTTTGCGCGACTTGGAGAGGGCGAAGGTCAGGGCGCCTTCGACCGGCGAGGTCGTCGGGTCGATGTCGTGGCCGTGCAGCGGCAGGCCGGCTTCCAGACGCAGGCTGTCGCGGGCGCCCAGGCCGATCGGCTTGACGCGGTCGTCTTCCAGGATCGTGTTCCAGATGCGCTCGGCCTGGTCCGCCGGGACCGAAATCTCATAGCCGTCTTCGCCGGTGTAGCCCGAGCGCGAGACGTAGCAGTCGGCGCCGAACAGCATCAGACGGGCGCATTCCATGAAGCCCATTTCGGCCAGGATCGGCTCGTGCGCGGCCATGACCTCGGCGGCTTCCGGCCCCTGGATGGCGATCAGCGCGCGGTCCAGCACCGTCAGCTTGGCGTCGCTTTCGAGGTTGGCTTCCCAGAAGGCGAAGTCCTCGTCCTTGTTGCCGGCGTTGACGACGACGAACAGGCCGTCGTGATCCGGCCGGCCGGCCATCAGGTCGTCGATGATGCCGCCGTCGCCGTTCAGCAGGAGGGAATATTTCTGTTTGCCGGCCTTCAGGATCGCATAGTCGCCGGGCACGAACCGCTCGAACTGGGCGGTCGCATCCTCGCCGGTGATCTTGCACTGGCCCATGTGGGAGACGTCGAACAGACCGGCGTGTTCCCGCGTCCAGCGATGCTCGGCCAGAACACCTTCGTACTGGACCGGCATGTCATAGCCGCCGAACCCCACCATGCGGGCGCCCAGCGCGCGGTGCGCGGCGTTCAGGGGCGTGGTCTTCAGGGTCTGGTCGGTCATGGTTCAGGCTTTCACGGTCGCGTGTTGTGGCGGAGCTCCGCCGTCCTCGCGCCCCCGCTGTCCTGAAGCCTGAGAGATTCCGGCGACCAAATCATGTCGCCTTGCTCCGTCGGCGCGCCCGAATGGGCGACTTTCCAGCGTCCGTATGCTTCGCGGTCCGTTTGCCTGAGCGTTTCCGGGGCGGTTGCGCCTTCGGCGTCGAACCCTGTTTCCAGCGCCCGATCTCTCCCGCGAGAGCCTGCGACCTAAGGCATCGACTCAAGCGCCAAGTCAAGCGGGCCGGGAACAAGGATGCGCGCGGCGGGTTGTCGTTGCGGACCCCGAAACCAGACCCAGGAATGCTAAAATGTCCATTATAGACAAGCTGTTCGGCGACAACGACAAGCCGCGCGACACGCCCGCCAAGGCCGATGGCCCGATGCAGAAGGTGCTGGACGAACTGGCGTCTCTCGGCGGCAAGCCGATCGAGACCCTGTCGCCCGAGGAGGCTCGCCAGCAACCGACCCCGACTGACGCGGTGAAATCGCTGCTGCGCAAGGACGGCAAGGACCCCAGCGACGACATGGGCGTCAAGACCAGAGACATCACCATTCCCGGCGCCACCGGCCCCATTCAGGCGCGCATCTACAAGCCGCACGACCATTCCGAAGACAAGCTGCACCCGGTCGTCGTCTATTTCCACGGCGGCGGCTTCGTGATCGCCGATCTGGACGTCTATGACGGCGGCCCGCGCGGCGTGTCCAAGATGGCCGATGTGATCGTGGTCTCGGTCCATTATCGCCAGGCCCCGGAACATCATTTCCCCGCCGCCCACGACGACGCACTGGCCGCTTATCGCTGGGTGCTGGAGAATGCGCAGACCTTCCGCGGAGACCCGCAAAAGGTGGCGGTCATGGGCGAAAGCGCAGGCGGCAACCTGGCCATCGGCGTGTCGATGATGGCGCGCGACGCCGGCCTGCCGGCGCCCAAACATCAGGTGCTGGTCTATCCGGTCGCCGGCGTAGACATGGACAATGAGTCCTACGTCGAGAACGCCGACGCCAAGCCGCTGAACAAGCCGATGATGAAGTGGTTCGTGAAACACATCTTCGCCAACGAGGCCGATGCTCAGGACCCGCGCATCAATATCGTCGAGAAGGCGAACCTGTCGGGCCTGCCCTCGACGACGGTGATCTGCGCCGAGATCGATCCGCTGCGCACCGAGGGCGAGCTGCTGGCCGAGAAGCTGGAGCAGGCGGGCGTCGATGTGCGTCACAAGACCTTCCACGGCTCGACGCACGAGTTCTTCGGCATGGCGGCGGTCGTGCCAGATGCGGGGGCGGCCCAAACCTTCGCCGCCCACGAACTGAAGCGGGCGTTCGGTACGGCGATCCTGCCGATCTGATCCAACGAGACGCCGAAAGATAAGGAAGCGCCCCGGCTTTCGCCGGGGCGTTTTCGTTGGCGCCTCGCCCTGCCGCCTTGCCCTGGGGCCTGTCCCCCGCCAAAACGGCGCAACGCCCAGAACCGGACCGACTGC